>CAMJQS010000035.1 GCA_946408105.1 uncultured Selenomonadales bacterium
GGCCGGCAACGATACACTTTCGGGCGGCGACGGCAACGATTCACTAAACGGCGGCTCGGGCAGTGATACACTTTCGGGCGGCACAGGAAATGATTCACTCTTCGGCGGCGCAGGTAATGATTCACTCAACGGCTTTTCGGGCGACGATTATCTTTTGGGCGATGCAGGCAACGACACGCTCGCAGGCTCGGCCGGCAACGATACACTTTCGGGCGGCGACGGCAACGATTCACTAAACGGCGGCAACGGAAATGATTCACTGTGGGGCGGCGCGGGCAACGACACTCTCTTGGGCGGCGACGGCTCGGATAAATTTTTCTACGCGGCGGGCGACGGCAAAGATGTTATCGTCGGCTTCGACGACAACGACACGCTCACGCTCGACGGCCTCGACTTCACCGCCTCTTACAAAAGCAACGCCGTCACAATAAAATTTGATGACGGCTCAATCACTTTGAAAAATTTTTCCGCGACGACTTTTCATATCGACGACGACGTTTACAAAATCAGCGGGATGAAGCTCGTAAAAAAATAATCGGCTCGAAAAAAATTTTTTCCCGTCAACGCGGCGGGATTTTTTTTGTGCTATAATCTTCGCGGAGGTTTTATGTCATGAAAAAAATTTTTGCGACAGGACTTGCGGCTTTGTTCACGATTAATTTTTTTTCGACGGAGGCAACGGCAATGGAAAAACCTAAGGCGGTAAAAATTGTTCAGACGGCGGGACGCGACGCGCTCGGAGACTTCGCGCCGGAGTTCGCCCGCTACAACGACGATATTCTTTTCGGCGAGGTTTGGAGCCGCAACGACATCCTAAGCTTGCACGACAGGAGCATCGTCACGATTTGCGCGCTGGTCGGTTCGGGCGTTTTAACCGACGCGCTCAAGTATCATCTGGCGACTGCAAAGAAAAACGGCGTGACCCGCGACGAAATGGTTGAGATTGTCACGCAGCTCGGATTTTATGCGGGCTGGCCGAAAGCGTGGGCGGTCTTCCCCATGGCAAAGGAAGTTTACGGCGCGGATGCCGCGAAAGTTTTTGACAGCGTGGGAGAAAAAATTACTCAAACGGCCGGCAGAAAAAATCTCGGAGACTTCGCGCCGGAGTTCGCCCGCTACAATGACGATATTCTTTTCGGCGAAGTGTGGAGCCGCAACAAAATTCTTTCCGTGCACGACAGGAGCATTGTCACGGTGTCGACGCTCGTCGGCGCAGGAATTTTCACTGACGCGCTCAAACATCATCTGGCCGCCGCAAAAGCAAACGGCGTAACCAAAGCGGAAATGGTCGAGATAATTACGCAGCTCGGCTTCTACGCGGGCTGGCCTAAGGCGTGGGCGGTCTTCCCCATGGCGAAAGAAGTTTACGAGTCATGAACCGCCGAAAGTTTATAAAAGTCGTCGGCTTCGGAGCAATGGCAATTTATTTGAGCGGCTGCGGTTTGTCGGCGATTAAAAATGAAAACGACACGGAAGTTTCCGCGAGCGAATCTGTATCGGGAGGCGAGAGCATGAAAATCGTTGTGATTAACAGCAGCCCGCATTCGGAAGAGCAATCGACTTCGCGCTACCTGGCGAAAAAATTTGTCGACGGCGCGACGAGTGCCGGCCACGAAATTTTTGTTTTCGACGCGGCCAACGAGAAAACGAATCCTTGTCGGGGCTGCGACCAATGCGGCATGGACGGCGCGTGCATTTTCGACGACGCGATAGAAACAAAACTTATGCCGCAAATGCTCAAGGCGGACTTGTTGGTTTTGGTCACGCCGCTTTACTACTTCGGAATGAGCGCGCAACTTAAAACGGTCGTCGACAGATTTTATTCGCGAACGGGACGCTTGAGCGGCAAGAAGTCCATGATAATTTCGACGGCGTGGAACACGGCCGATTGGACGATGGAGGCGTTGAAGAATCACTACGAAACTTTGGTGCGCTACATGAGCTGGCAGGACGTCGGGCAGGTTTGGGCGACGGGTTGCGGCTCGCGTTCCATGGTTGAGCGTTCGGAGTTCGGCGACATGGCGTATAAAATCGGAGCGGCACTTTAAAAGCGAACGGCGGCTCGTCTGAAGTCGTTCAAAACTTTTTATGTTAAGGATCTACTTTTTCTTTGCTTGTCCAAAGAAAAAGTAGCAAAAAGAAAAGACACCTCGCGGGGGCGTTGCCGGTAAGTGTTCAAACGTAACGACTTCCCGCAGCCGCTCGTTGCCCGCTGAGAAGACATCACGTCTTCTGCGCGGGCAAGGCCGTCATCCATGACGGCCTCAAGTTTCGCGGCGTCATAAAAAAAATTTTTGGAGGAATCTCAATGAAAAAATTTAATACGGCAATCGTCGGCGCAACGGGCGCAGTCGGTCAAGAATTTTTGAAACTCATCGAGGAGCGCAACTTTCCGTTCGGCGAACTGAAAATGCTGGCGTCTTCTCGTTCGGCGGGCAAGAAAATTAATTTCATGGGCAAAGAGTACACGGTCGAAGAAACGACGGAAAAATCTTTCGACGGCATGAAGTTTGCATTGTTCGCGGGCGGCGCGGCCAGCAAACTTTTTGCACCGGCGGCAGTCAAAGCGGGCGCGGTCGTCATCGACAACTCGTCGAACTTCCGCATGGAGCCTGCCGTCCCGCTCGTCGTGCCCGAAGTCAATCCGCAAGCAATCGCTCGTCACAAAGGAATCATCGCCAACCCGAACTGCTCAACGATAATCATGGTCATGGCACTCAAGCCGCTTTACAACATTTCAAAAATCAAGCGCGTGGTCGTGTCGACTTATCAGGCGGTGTCGGGCGCGGGGCGCGAAGGCATGGACGAACTTAAAGCGCAACTCGAATCACTTGCCCGCGGCGAAGATGTCGAAGCAAAAATTTTGCCCGTCGCCAAACTCGACAAGCACTATCAAATTGCCTCGAATCTCTTGCCGCAAATCGATGTCTTCAAAGAAAATCTTTACACCAAAGAGGAAATGAAGATGGTCGACGAGACGAAAAAAATCATGGAGGACGACGCGCTCCGAGTGACGGCTACGACCGTCCGCGTGCCCGTCTATCGTTCCCACGCCGAAAGTGTCAACGTCGAATTTTATGATGAAGTTTCTGTCGAAGCTGCCCGCGCCGCGCTGGAAAAATTCCCCGGCGTCATCGTCCGCGACAACCCCGACGAAATGATTTATCCGCAGCCGCTGGAAACTTCCGGCAAGGACGCTGTTGAAGTCGGGCGAATCAGAAAAGATTTTTCAATCGAACACGGCCTGAACCTTTGGGTTTGCGGCGACCAAATCAGAAAGGGCGCGGCTCTCAATGCTCTGCAAATCGCCGAGTATATGATTGCTCACGAAATGGTTTAATTATGGAAAAGAAATTTTTGTACTTTCAGCCCGAATACGTCGACAAATTTAAATGCGACGGCTCCAAGTGCGACGCCCGCTGTTGCAAGGGCTGGACGATTATGATTGACGAAAAAAGTTGCGAGCAGTACTCGAACATTGAGCCGCCCGAAACGGCCGAAGAAATTCTTTCCTGCATGGAATTTGATTCGGAGAAGAAAGCTTATGTCATGACACTCAAGCCGAACGGTTTTTGCCCCATGCTCACGGAAAAAAATTTGTGCCGCCTGCAAGCAAACTACGGCGAAAATTTTTTGTCGCAGACCTGCGCAACCTATCCGCGCTGCACGAATCAATTCGGAGATTTTTTTGAACGCTCGCTGACTTTAAGTTGTCCCGTGGCGGCGGAAATGATTTTGTTCGACAAAGAGCCGATAAAATTTTTCTTCGTCAACGTGGATGAAAAAGTTCACAGCAACGGCGGAAAAATTTTTGCAAACCCTTTCAGCAGGGAAAAAAATTTGGCGGAAGAACTTTTTGCGATTCAAGGCACGATGATTTCAATCTTGCAAGAGCGGCGGCTGTCAATCAATCAAAGGCTGCTCACACTGACTCTTTTCTTCGAAGACTTGGAAGAGTTGATGGCCGTCGACGTTTCTTCGCCGGAAAAAGCTTTTGATTTGGTTCACGCCGTGAGGAAATTAACTTCGTCGTACAACCCGAAAAATTTTTTGCGTGAGGTAATCCCGCCCGCGATTCAAGCGAGTTCCTTCGACGCGGAAAAATTTGTCATGATTATGATTTCCTTCTTCAGCCCGATTTACGTCAACGCCTTCAAAAGTTTTGATGTCTTAGGAAAATATCTGCACAGTGTCCTTCAAACTTTGCAAATTGATTTCGTTGACGAAAAACGCTTGACTTTCCCTCAAATCGCCGCCAATTACACGGCTCTTGTCGAGGAGCGGAAAATTTTTTCGGAAAAATATTCGACCTTCCTGGAAAATTATCTCGTCAACGAACTTTTCTTGAATCTTTGCCCGTGGAAATTCGAAGGCAGCATCATCAAAAATTTTCTCGTCTTCATGATTTTTTACAAAGTTTTCGAGCTGATAATTTTTTCCGCGACTCTAAAGGGTTTCGATACAAAAGAAGATTTGCTTTGCATGGTCGACAAATTTACGCGGAATATTGACCACAACGACGAACTTAAGAAAAAAATTTTGGAGTTTCTAAAAGACAGAAAGGATCTTTTCGAGCTGACGGAAAGTCTTTTGGAGAATTGAAAGGATGTTTCATGGCGAAAAAATTTTTGTACTTTCAGCCCGAATACGTCAAGAAATTTAAATGCGACGGCTCCAAGTGCAACGCTCACTGTTGCAAGGGCTGGACGATTACGATTGACGACGCGACTTACAAAAAATATTCTCAAATCAAACCAAAGGACAAAGCCGAGGAAATTACCGCGTGCATGAAGTTTGATTCGGAGCGGAAAGAATATGTCATGACGCTCAAGCCGAACAGTTTTTGCCCCATGCTCACGGAAAAAAATTTGTGTCGCCTTCAAGCAAACTACGGCGAAAAATTTTTGTCGAAGACGTGCGCAACTTATCCGCGCATTACTCACAAACTCGGAAAATTTTTTGAGCGTTCGCTGGTTTTGACTTGTCCCGTGGCGGCGGAAAAAATTTTGTTTGCCAAAGAGCCGCTGAAATTTAATTTTGTCGAAGTGTCGGAAAAAGTTCACGGCAACCACGGCAAAATAAAACTTCACACAAAAATGGAAATGTCCGACGTTGCGGCCGAGCTGATGATTAAAGTTCAAGCCGCGATGATTTCAATTTTGCAGGAACGCACGCTTCCAATCGACCAAAGATTAATCGTGTTGTGTTTTTTCATCGAAGAGCTGGAAGAAATTTATTCGCGCGGCATGGACGAAAACGAGCAGAGAAAATTAATCGCGGCTTACAAATCGAAAAAATTTTTGGCGGAGCAAGTGCCGCTGATGATTCAAAAAGTTTCCTTCGACGCGGAAAAATTTATCAAGCTGATGATGGAGCTGTTCGAGGCTTTTTACGGCGTCAAAGAAATTCAAATGAACAAAACGGGGCACGTCTTCCTGAACGCGGTGATTAACACGCTGCAACTTCAGCCCGACGAAAATAATTTCGTGTCGCTCTCGGAAGTCGTGACGAATTACAAAAATCTCGTCGACGCGCGGAAAAATTTTTCGGCGGACTATTCGACCTTCTTGGAAAATTAGCTTGTCCGTCTTTTTGATAACGTACAAAGTTTTTGAACTGTTCATGTTCGCGGCGACGCAAAACAATCTTTCCTCAAAAAATGATTTGCTGAAGTTGGCGGATTGGTATGTAAACCAAATTGACCACGGCGACCGCTTAAGAGAAAAAATTTTCGCGTACCTTGAAGAGCACAAAGATTTTTTCGAGCTCTTGGAAAGTCTTTTTGATAAATAAAAGTTGCCTTGACACGAAAAGGGCGGTGTTGTAAAATGCCGAAAGTGCAAACGGCAAGGGGCGGCAAGGCTCCGTTCGAGTTCGTCGGGACGTCGGAAAAACTTTTCGGCGAGGACTTGGAAGACTTCACGGGCGAAATAAAAATCGTCGGCGAAGTTGAAGACGTCGGAAAAAGTTTCGTCGTTCGCGGGCGCATCGAATGCAAAAAAATTTTTATCTGCGACAGGTGTTTGGCTCAAGCGGAAAAAAATCAAGTTCACAAATTCGTGGAAGAGTTCGACAAGGCGGAAGCGATTGACGATGTGATTGACGTAAGCGAATTTCTGCGCGACGAATTGCTTGCAGCCCAGCCGATGAAAAATCTTTGCAGGGAAGATTGTAAGGGCTTGTGTCCCGAATGCGGCGCAAATTTGAACGAAGGCGAATGCGGTTGCGAAAAATTTATCTTCGACCCGAGGCTCGCCGCGTTGGAAAATTTTAAATTGGAATGAGGAGGTGTTAAGCTTTGGCGGCACCGAAAAGAAAATTGAGCAAATCAAGACGCGACAGGCGGCGTGCAAATTGGAAGTTGGAAGCTCCGAACTACGTAAAATGTCCGAGATGCCATGAACCTAAACTCCCACACCATGTGTGCCCGGAATGCGGTTACTATGACGGGCGCGAGGTCATAGAGACGGAATGAGGACAGCGGAAATTTACCGGGCAGGCATTGGTTCCTGCCCGCTTTTTTTTGCGGATTAAATTTTTGGAGGACGGAACGTGAAAATAGCAGTCGACGCAATGGGCGGTGACAAAGCTCCGGCGGAAATTATAAAAGGCGCAGTGTTGGCCGCCGAAAAATATTCGTGCGAAATAATTTTGGTCGGCGACGAAGAAAAAATTCGCGGCGAGTTCGACGAAAAAAATTTGCCGATAACGATAAGGCACGCGCAAGAAGTCGTAGAAATGGGCGAACACCCCGCAGACGCCGTGCGCAACAAAAAAGATTCGTCAATCGTCGTGGCGACAAAACTTGTCAGGGACGGCGAATGCGACGCGGTACTTTCTGCCGGCTCGACGGGCGCGGCAGTGGCGGCGGCTCAACTGATTTTGCGCAGGATTCACGGCATAGGCAGAGCGGCCATTGCCACACCGATTCCCACGCCGCGCGGCACGACACTTTTGCTCGACAGCGGAGCCAGCGTCGACAGCCGCCCCGAACATTTGATTCAAAGCGGGATAATGGGTTCGCTTTACGCCGAACACGTTTTGAAAATAAAAAATCCTTCCGTCGCGCTCTTGAACATCGGCGAAGAGGAGACCAAAGGCAACGAGCAGGCGAAGGAAACTTATAACCTGCTGAAAAATTTGCCGACGATAAATTTTGCGGGCAACGCCGAAGGCCGCGACATTCCCACGGGAAAATTTGACGTGGTGATTTGCGACGGCTTCGTCGGCAACGTCGTTTTGAAATTCGGCGAAGGACTTGCGCTGACGATTATGAAACTTTTGACGGAAGAGCTGACGGCTAACGGCGGCATAAAACTTCTCGGCCGCGAACTTCTCGACGCAACTTTTAAAAATATGTACAAGCGGCTGGACGTTTCGGAAAACGGCGGGGCTCCGCTTTTGGGCGTGGACGGTTGCTGCGTGATAAGTCACGGCTCGTCTGACGCGCGGGCAATTTGTTCGGGCATCGGCGTCGCCTGCAATTACGTCGACAGCAAAATTTTGGAGCGAATTAAGAACGCACTTTAAGTTAATTTTAATTGACAAATCGGGCGGATTCGTATAACTTACACAAAGCACACGGCGCAACCGTTGAGGAGGAGATTAAATGTTTGAGAATAACGCCATATGTAAATTGCTGAATATCAAGTACCCGATATTTCAAGGCGGCATGGCGTGGATAGGTACAGCGGAGCTCGCCTCGGCGGTGTCGAACGCGGGCGGCCTCGGACTTATCGGCGCGGGTCACATGCCTCCCGACATTTTGAAAAAAGAAATTCAAAAGTGCAAGGCGTGGACGGACAAACCTTTCGGCGTGAACATAATGCTGATGTCGCCGTTCGTCAAAGAAGTCATGCAGCTCATGGTTGAAGAGCGCGTGCCGGTCGTGACGACGGGCGCGGGCAATCCCGGCGAATATGTTCCCGCGCTGAAAGAAATCGGCTCGAAGGTTATTCCCGTCGTGGCATCCGTCGCGCTTGCCAAAAGGCTCGTCAAAGGCGGCGCGGACGCTGTCATTGCCGAAGGCTGCGAATCGGGCGGACACATCGGAGAAATTACGACGATGGCTCTCGTCCCGCAAGTTGTCGACGCGGTGGACGTTCCTGTTATCGCGGCGGGCGGCTTCGCTGACTCAAGAGGAATCGTCGCGGCCTTCGCCCTCGGTGCAAGCGCAATTCAAATGGGCACGCGCTTCGTCTTAAGCAAAGAATGTATCGCGCACCCGAATTATAAAAATCTCGTGCTCAAAGCCAAAGACCGCTCGACTGTCGTCACGGGCAGGACGCTCGGTCATCCCGTCAGAGTTTTGGCGAACAAACTCACGCGAACTTTTTTTGAAATGGAAGCGGCGGGCGCGTCCAACGAAGAACTTGAACAACTCGGCACGGGCGCACTGCACAGAGCGACACACCTCGGCGACGTGGAAAACGGCTCGGTCATGATTGGACAAATTTCGGGAATGCTCGACGATATTAAAACCGTCAAAGAAATTATCGACGACATCATAGGCGGCATCGGCGGCGTCGTCGAAAAAGTTCACGGCAGGTACGAATGAAAAGATTAGTGGTTAGAAAAACTAGCCACTTTTTTTGAAGGGAGCGGCTTTCATGAAGACGGCTTTTATTTTCCCCGGCCAAGGCGCGCAAACAGTCGGCATGGGAAAAGATTTTTATGACAACTTCGACGCGGCAAAAAAACTTTTCGACGAGGCGGACGACGCGCTCGGCTACTCGATAAAAAAAATTTGCTTTGAAGGTTCGGCGGACGATTTGAAGTTGACGGCGAACACGCAGCCCGCGATTTTGGTCGTCAGCGTCATCGTCAACGAACTTTTAAAATCGGAAGGCGTCACGGCTCAAATTGCGGGCGGCCACAGTCTCGGCGAATATTCTGCGTTGGTTGCGGCGGGCTCGCTCAAGTTCAGGGACGCGGTTGTTTTGGTTCACAAGCGCGGGCAGTTCATGCAAGAGGCGGTTCCCGTCGGCGAAGGAGCAATGGCGGCGATTCTCGGCCTCGACGACGACACGATTATAAAAATTTGCGCGGAGGCTTCTGAACTTGGCGAAGTGCAAGCGGTCAACTTCAACTGCCCCGGCCAAACGGTTATCGCGGGAAAAACTGCGGGCGTCGAGGCGGCCGTCGAAAAATTAAAAACGGCGGGCGCGAAAAAAGCTGTCGTCCTTCCCGTGAGCGCGCCTTTCCACAGCACGTTGATGGCTCCCGCGGCAAAAAAACTCGCGGCGGAATTGGACAAGGTTGAACTCATCGACGCGGCCTTCCCGATTGCGGCGAACTTCAACGGCAAGCTGGAAACTTCTGCGGCGGAGATAAAAAATAATTTGGTGGCGCAGGCGGACAATCCCGTTAAGTGGATTGCGTGCGTCGAAGCCATGAAAAATTTCGGCGCGGAAATTTTCATCGAGTGCGGGCCGGGCAAAACTCTTTGCGGATTCAATCGGCGCATCGACAAAAAAATTAAAAGCCTCAACGTAGAAAATCTGGACAGCTTGAAAAAAACTTTGGAAGCTTTGCGGTCGTAAAAATTTTTCCTCGTCGAAAATTTCGGCGGGGAATTTTTTTGCCGAGCTTAAAAAATTTTTTGTTTGCGAAATAATTTTCTTACGAAACTCTTAACTTTACTCTTTACAATGAAAAAAATTTTTGGGGGTGCAGGTCGTGAAAAAATTTTTAGCCGCGCTGATGATGAGTGTGCTCGTCGCGTCGACGGCCAACGCCGAAATAAAAACTTACGAGGGCAGCGACGAATACATCATGAGCGAATTCGAGACGATTGACATTGCCAAGCAGCGCGCCAAGCAAAAAGCCGAACGCGCCGCGCAAGAAAAGGCCGGCGTCTTTATCGAGTCGAACACAGAAGTCGTCAACATGATGGTGACAAAAGATGAGATTCGGACGATGACGGGCGGCATTTTAAAAATCGTCGACGTTCAATATGATTTGAAGCCGCTGCCCGACGGAAAAAGTTTAATCATTCGCGCGACGGTTAAGGCGGACATCGACAGCGACGACATAGACAAATGGTTGAACCGCGGCACGGACGAACGCTCCGAACTCGTGGCGCAGAACGTCGAATTGCAAAAGGCGATTGCCGCTCAAGACGCGCAGATTGCCGAACTCAAAAAGCAACTCGCCGCCAAACCTCAAGACGCCGAAAAAATTTCCGAACAATTCGCGGCCGAGGATAAAGTTTTCCGCTCCAATCAAGAGCTGGCAGAGGCGGGAAAATTTTATTACAACGGCGACTTCAGCGGCGCAAGAAATCTTTGCACGAAGGCGATTGAACTCAATCCCGACAACGCCACCGCCTATTCGATTCGCGGCGCGATTTATTATCGGCTCAACGACTTCAACAGCGCGGTTGCCGACTTCAACAAAGCCGCCGCGCTCAACCCGAACGACTACAGAAATTTTTACAATCGCGGGCTGGCTCACGTGAAGTTGAACGACTTCCGCAAAGCCGTCGAAGATTTCAGCGGCGCGATTCAAATTAATCCCAACGACGCGGACAGCTACTACAACCGCGCCGTCTGCCGTCAACGCCTGGGCGATTATTACGGTTCGCAAGAAGATTTGAACAGAGCACGGGCTCTGGGATATAGAGGTTAATTTTTTATTTCAAGGAGGGTTTTAAATGAGTTTCAAAAAGTTAGCGGCGTGCCTGACGGCGGCGGCGATGATGCTGACGATGTTGGCGGTAACGTTCGCGCAAGATTTGGAAGGCGTCGAGCCCGATTTTACAAAGGGCGTCGTGCGCGTGACGGGCGAAGGCGTCGGGAAGAGTGCTTACAAAAATAATCCCGGCAAATATCGCTTGACGGCCTCGAAGGCGGCGAGGATGGACGCGCAAGCAAAACTCGTCGAGTATATCAGCGTGCAAGTGGAAACCAACGCCTCGATGACTGATTACGAGATTGATTCTTATCAAGTCAGAACTTCGGCGCAAGGAGTTATCCGCAACGCCGTGGAAGTCGGCGCGCCGAAATATTTTGATGACGGCACCTGCAAAGTTGTCATGGAAATGCCTTTGTTCGGCGGCAAAGGTTCCGTCGCTGAAGTGGCGTTCCTGCCCTTCAAAGACGAGCCGAAAGTTTCTTTCCCGCAGCCGAGCGTGAGCGTCACGCAGATAAACGTCGGCAGCAATTACACGGGCTTGATTATCGATTGCCGCGGAAAAAATATTAATCCCGTCATGAGCCCCGTCATCAAAAATTCCAACGGCCAAGCAATTTACGGACACAAAAATCTTGACTACGACAAAATTATCGTCAGCGGCATGGCCAGCTACGCCGACGACATCAACGACCAAATCAGCCGCTCTCGTGCCGGCAACAACCCCTTGGTCATTAAAGCCGAAAATCTTTCCGACATCAACGCGAACCCCGTCGTTTCCGTGGCGGACGCCGATAAAATTCTTGCCGCCAATCAGCACGACAGATTCCTTGAGAATTGCGCGGTTGTCTTCGTAAAATAATTTCCGAGAAAATTTTTAAACTCAAGCGGACGTACTCAATCGGGTGCGTCCGTTTTTTGAAGAAAATAATTTAGTAAATTTCATACAATTTTCCTTGTGTTATCTTTTTTTTTACATGGCATAATGAAAAATAATTATCACAAATCTACAAAACTTTTTAAAGGAGATGATTTACTTTGTGTAGTGAATTTTTAAAGAAGGCAGTCAGAAAATTTTTGCTTGGCGGCTTGCTGTCGATGATTATCTTTAGTGTCGCCGAAGCAAAACCCTTGCCCGAAATTGTCTGGTCTCATGATATTTATACGATGACGATTGCAGATGACTATCAACACGCCGAAAAAAGACGCGGCTATCAACTTTTGAACGAGGGAACTGCCGAAGAGCAAAAAGCTAACCGTGAAATAATTGCAAATGCCATTGCCGGCAAACTCAAGGAACAGGAATCTAAATTGCCGTTCAAGTTGAAGACGACACTCGACACCGGCGACATTTCTCAAGCTAATTTTGAGCTTAACGATTCCGCAATGAGCAAACCCATTGCCTTGGTGCCAATCGTCGTTACGGACTATTCGATTGATAAAACTTACGTCATAAATAATCAGGTTTATCACAAGTACATAATCGTTTCGGCGATAGATATTGCTTTTTGCAGCGAAGATGATGAGAGCGGTGCGTTAACTATTCTAAGTAACATACCGCTCCATTTTTATGAATCAATTCCGCTGTCAAATGCAATCAACGACATGACCGAAAAAAGTCGTGCCCAGCTGGCGAGGATTTACGCGAACTTTACGGCGAGCATGATAAAAAAACATTTGGATTTCACCAAGGCGGGCAAAGCCGTCAAAGGTTTGGCAGACAAAGAATTTCGCATGGAAACTTATCGCGTGGAAAATGTTTCTTACACTTCGGACAAAGCTCGCGACGTTTTGGGTATGGATAAATTAATGCAACGTATCGCGGGCAATGTTTTCACCAGCGATTTCGCCGCGCACACCGGCAACATTGTTTACCCGATGATTTTGGAAGGAGACACTTCAAGCTGGACAACCGACGCCACGCAAGGTTTTTACGTCGCCAAAATGAACACGTCCCATTCCGGCGAAAAAAATATTCGTATGCCGACCAAAGTCGACCACAAAATTTATCTTGACGTATCCGGCGCGGGCAGCAAGGAAGTCGAGACAAAATACTCCTCCGATATTAACGGCTTCAAAGTGTATCGCCTTTGGATGAAAAGCAACGTCAGCGGCAAAGTTATCGAAGTTACAAACGACATCACCGAAGAATTTCTCAAAACAAATTCCAACTCAAATAAAATCATAAAGGAAGAGCAAGAAATTTTCGGCGGACTTATGATCGGTGCGGCGGTTAAATCTGCGGCGGCTCAAGCCGGAAAGAAGGTTAAGTAAATGAAAAAATTTTTGACGAAAATATTTCTGTTGACGTTGGCAATTTGCGCAGGGTTTATTGTTTCAAGCTCTCCGGCTGAAGCGATTGTCGTCAAAGGTTTTGCACCCATTGTCAACGGCGATATTGACGGCGCAAAAAAAGAGGCGAAAAAGCAAGCCATGCGTGAGGCTGTCGAAGCGGTTGCCGGTGTGCACGTTCAAAGCGCGACCAAAGTCGCTAATTTTATGGTCGTTAAAGACGAAATTTCCATTAAATCTGACGGCTACATAACGATAAACAAAGTTATCTCGGAGGGCTCTCAAGGCGATATCTATTACATTGAATTGGACGTAACTGCAAGCGTGGAAAGAATTCGTGAGTTCTCGCAGGATATAAAATCTCAACTGGACGCCAATGTTAATGAGTCAAATTCTCGCGGCGGAATTATTGTTGCCGTTGTGCAAAAAGACCGCAGCGGCTCTTACAGCTACGAACCGACAATGGGCGATTATCTTAACGCCAAATTAAAACTCGTCGGCTTCAAGGCTTTGACTAATGATAACGTCGTCCAATATTTGATTCATCACGGAGCCGACCCCGATGTCAGAATTAGAGCCAGAGCTATTGCCAAAGAATATCGCGAAGCTGAAAA
>CAMJQS010000036.1 GCA_946408105.1 uncultured Selenomonadales bacterium
TCAATGACACCGTTCTGGCCGGCGCCACGTACGTTAGCTCTGACGTGCCGTAGCCCGAGAACGCGTTTTCTTTGGCGCCTGCTTCTCTGAACTCTCTTGCATCGGAATCGGAATTCCAGTTCGCGGCCTGCGTGTCGTTCGCCGTGTTCATGCCGTCGCCTTTTATCAAAGCGTACGTGTCGCCTTCCACTGCGCCGACTATTATCTTCGCGCCGCTTGCCAAACCGTCAAAGTTCAGCGCGCCCGCCGATATCGTCACTTCTTGGTTGCCGACCGCCACCAAAGTATTGACCGCCGTCACCGACGCCATGTTGAACGATATGTCTTGAGTCGTTATCCCCAGCGTGTCCGACGCCTCGTAGTACGTGAACACCGCGTTGTTGCCGACGAAGCCGTCGCTCGTCTTCGAGCCTTTAAACGTGTACGTGTACGACGTCGTGTCCGTGCCGTTTTGCGCCAACGTGCCGACCGTGTTCAGGTCGCCGCTGCCCAACGTCAACGCGCTGTCGAACGCCAAGCTGAAATCGTTGGCCGACGCTGCCGCCAAGCCCAACGTCGCGCCCGTCGTCAAATCGTTCGCGTTGAACGCCGTCAAGCTGTTTATCGTGATTACGCTGTCGTTTACGCTTATCGCTGCGTTGATTGCCGCTTCCGTTGTCAGACCCGTGTTGAACCCTATCGAGTCCGCACTGCCGCCCGCCAAGCTGAAGCGGTCGTATTGTTCGTAGTACTTGTAGCTCGCACCGCTGCCTTGGAAGCCCGCAACACTCGCACCGACGCCCGTGTACACGTTCGCCGACAAATTCACCGTGTCGTTCACTTGCGCCGCCGTCAACGTCTTGAAGCCGCTGTCGAACGCCAAGCTGTAAGTCACCGTGTTGTTGCCGGCCGCCGCTATGCTCACCACGTCGCCCTGGCTCAACGATTCCGCCGCGCTGTTGAATATCGCACTGCCCAGCGTCACCGCGCCGCCTTTTATGCTCAGGAAGTTGCCGTAATATGCTCCGTCGCTTATGTTCGCCGCGCTGCCCAACGTCGTGTTCAGTGCCGCGTCGCTGTACAGGTCGAATTGGATATCTCTCTCGCCGTAGTACGTCAGCGTGCCGTTGTCGTCGTCGACCATGCCCGCGGTGTCTGCGCCTCTGCCTTTGTAGATGTAGACATTGCCGCTGCCCGCCGTGAGCGTGTCATGTTCCAGCGCGCCTTCCGCCGTCGCCATCGAGCCGACAGCCAACCTGTATTGCGTGACCTGGATGCTCGAATCCGGATTCAAGAGATAAATTTGGGCACCCGTCACCAGCGTCTCGAACACCAGGCCCGGAGTCTTCGCTATCGAGTTAAACGAAACCACCGAGTTGCCGTCGGTCGCCGAGATGAACGTGCCAAAGTCGGCACTCACGCCTTTGTTGAACGACAGGCTGCCCGCCACGCTGAACTTATCCGCTGCTTCGTGGTACTTGTACGACGTGACTTTCCCGTCCGCGCCGACCGACTCGAAGCCGTTTTGATACGCGCCCGCGAATTGGAACACGCCCGTTACGTCGTCTTCTTCACTTCCCGTGACCGTCGTGAAGCTGTTGGCCGTCGACAGCGTCGTCAAGCGGAAGTCGCCTTTGCCTTCGCCCTTTTCATCCGTGTCGAAGTACAGGCTGTATTGCGTCGCACTCTTGCTGCCTTCGCCTATCGAAATCACTGCGTTGTCCGCGAACGTATTCGAGTCGAGTGCGCCCGCGCCTATCGATACACGATGATCCGTGCCGCTGACACTAAAGCCTGTGCCCGCCGCGATTGACGTCATGTTGAACGCTATTCCGCTCGTTATGCTGAACGTTTCGGCCTGATCGTAGTACGTGAAGACTTTCGCCGTATCGCTTGCAAGGAAGCCCGCTTTGTCCGCGCCCTCGAACGAGTACGTGTACGACGTCGTGTCCGTTGAACTTTGCGCCAAGCCTGTTTCGTGAATATCGCCCGCCGCCAACGTCAAGTCGTCGCTGAACGCCAAGCTGTAGTCGCCCGTCGCCAAACCAAGCGTCGCGTTAGTCTGCAAGCTGTCTTTCTCGAAGATTGCCAGGTCGTTTACCGTGATTACGCTGTCTTCGACTGTCAATGCCGTTGCGACTGATTCTGCCGCATTGCTGCTGCCTGCTCCCACCGCGAACGTTATCGCGTTCGAGCCCAGGCTTGACAGTGCGAAGTGCGCGTATTGCTCGTAGTACGTGAACGCTTTATTATCGTCGTCGCCTTTGAAGCCCGCTACACTCGCGCCGACGCCGAAGTAGTCCGTCGGTGTGACATAAATCGTGTCGTTCGTGACTTCCGCCGAGCTTATGCCCAACGCCAACGAATAATTTTTCGCCGACGCTATCGACATCGTAAGACCTTGCGACAACGAATCCATATTCAGCGCGCCCGAATTTATCGTTACGCCGCTGTCGTCCACGTCGAAGAAGTCGCTGATTGTGCCCGAACCGACCGTGTAATCGTTGAACGTCGCCGTGCCGCTGAGCGTGAACTTGTCGGCCGCTTTGTAGTACGTTATGCCTTTGCCGCCGCCGTCCACAGAGTAGCCCGCCGTGTCCGCGCCTTGCCCGAAGTACACGCCGCTCGTGAACGACTCGATCGTCTGACCAATGCCGCCCGCCAAGCTGCTGTCTGACACGCTGCCCAACGTCAACTGATAATTTGCGTTGGTGTCGCTGTCGGTAAATTTAAACGTGACCGCGCCGTCCGAAACACTCGCATCACCGCTGCCGAATATCGACGCGTTCACCGCAAGCAACGTGCCGCCCGAACCCGGCACAAAGTCTATGCCTTGAGCAATTACGCTGCTTTCTACTTCTGACGCAAAAGACATCGTGCCGCCTTCGAACGTGAAGTACGCCGTCTTGCGGGCATCCCAGTACGTCATCAAGCTGCTGTCGTCGCCCAAAGCAAATCCGGCATTCAGCCCGCCTTTGCTGTCCCAGCGCATCGAGTTTGTGTTTGCGGCATTCCAAGAGGCACCATAGACGGCGGACAAAACCGTTTCGGCCGTCAAGCTGTAGCCTTCTTTGGCCGACGTCAAGCTCAACTGAACGCCCGCGCCGCTATCAAGATTCTTGAACGCGCCCGCGCCGATTTTGATTATCTTCTTGCCGTCGCCTGTTATCGTCACGTTATCCGCAACGGCTGCAGCGTCCGCGAACGTAAGCCCGTTCTCCAACGTGTCGAACGTGAATTGCGCGTATTTTTGATGATACGTCAACGCGCTGCCTGCCGCCGCCTGCGATGCACTCCAGCCTGCCGTCGCCGCGCCGACGCCCGTGAATGTGCGCGTATCCGATTCGAACGTCTGCACCGAAGTGTAGCCGCTCGCCAGCGTGAAGTCACCTTCTCCCGCGCCGACCGACGCAAACTGCAACGAATAGCCGTTGTAGCCGCTCGCTATTCCTATCGACGCGCCCTCGGCCTGGCTGCTGCCGAACACCGTCGAATTCAGTATCGTCAGCACCGAATCTTTCAAGCTGAAGCCGGTCGCGACGCTTTCCGGATTGTCAATTAATTCCTGCGCAAACGTCGCGTCGCCCGCCAAGCTGACTTTTTCTTTCGCGTCGTAGTACGCCAAAACCGAAGTGTTGTCGTCTTCGCTTACATGCAGGAAGTAGCCCGCCGTGTCCAGGCCTTCGCTCGTGTACATGTAGCCGCCCGTCGACGACGCCAACGATGCGTTTGCGCTGTAGGTGTTGTTTTCCAACGTCACGCCGCTGTCGAACAACAGCGTGATAGCATTGCCGTTTTTGCTGTACGGAATGAGGCTCGTTGCGTTTTCCTGCGTGGCCGCGAACGCGTCTTTGTAAATCGTCAGCGTGGCATTTCCGCCGTCTTCAGTGAACGTGAACGCCGTCGCGTTGCTTGTGTCGAACTTGATGTTGCTGTCGTCCGCGTTGAACCCGAAGACGCTCGCCGCGCCGTAGTACGTTATCTTGTTGTAGTCGTTTACTTCGTAGCCCGCAGCCGCGCCGCTGTCGTTGACTGCTCCGTTCGTCGCCGTGTAAAGATAAACTGCCTGGCTTGCGTCGCCCGTGCCCGTCAGCGTCGCTTGCGTGAGATCCGCCTCGCTGTTCATCGACACCAGATAATCGCTCGCGACATTCAAGCTGTATTTCGTCGACGACGCCCCGTAGAGCCACAGGGCCGAGCCCGTCGTTTGATTCGACGCCGCGAATATGCTGTCCGGTTTTTCAATCGTGATAACGTTGTCGTCGACGTTGAATATCGAGCCCAACGAATTTTGGTTGTCAGTTATCTTTGTGCTGTCGAAGACAATATTGCTTTGCAGCGTGAACATGTCCGCCAGAGCGTGATACGTCAAAACGCTGTCCGCCGCTTGATAGCCCGCGACACTCGCGCCGATACCCTGGTACGCCCAAAGGCTCGTCGTGCCTTCAACCGCCGCGAACGTCGGAGCCGTGATGTAGCCGCCCGCCGTGTCCGTTCCGCTGAAGGTTATCGTGTAGCCCGCCGCTCCTATGCTCGCGCCGTCTTCCTTGGAGAAGCCGTCGCTGCTGAGAATCGTAAGATTCTTGTCGCTGCCGACCGTGATGTTCGCCGCGATTGCATCCAGGCTCGCCGAATTGAACAGGTCGCCCGTGAACGTCGCCGTATTCACCGACGAAATTGTATCGCTAGATATTGTGCCGTAGCTGTACGTCCAAGTTCCGTCGGAGCCTGCCAAATTCGCGGCCGAGACGTTGTAGGCGTTCACTGCGCTGTTGCCGGCTGAAGTTTCCTTTTTGAAATACGAATTGCTCGCGGCCTCCAGCGAGCCGTACGTCACGCCCGCATGCAAATTCATCGTGCCGTTTGCGTTGTTGCCTTGCGCCACGTTGCCTGCCGCGCCGATAACCGTCGTTTCCTTGCCCGACGCTTCCAATATGTGGAACGTGCCCTTGCCCGCGTCGTACACGCCGAAGTCTTGGCCTTTGATGTAGCCGCCCGTTATCGAGACCGTCGCCGTGCCGCTGCTCGTTATGATGCCCGAGTCGTAATACGTGGCGGTGTTGCCGTCGGTGTTGATTGTGCCGCCGTAGAAATTCAGCGTGCCCGCGCCCATGTTTATGCCGTAAGCGGTATCGTTTGTGTTCGTGGAGCTTATCTCGCCGCCGTAAACATTTACCGTGGCATTAGTAGCACTGCTTGCGACTTCAATCGCCGAGAGGGTGCCGACGATGGTGTTGTTTGCCGTGATTTTCGGGCCGACGGAGCTGTCTTCCTTGCCGATTGTAAGCTTGCCCGCCGAAACGTAAATTGCGCTCGTGGAAGTTTGGCCGCCCGACATGCTCAGTTCGGTTTTATCGCCCGAAATGTTGACTGCGCCCGTCGAACTCGAACTTATCAGCTGATACGCACTGCTCAGCTTGCCGCCCGTCATGCTGAAGTTGCCGCTGCTCGTCACGCTGATTAACGGTGCCGACGCTCCGCCGCCCGAAATCGTGCCCGCCGTTATCGTGTCGCCCGATTTTACGGCCGTGCTGTCTTTTATCGTGAAGCCGTTGGTTGAAGTGTTCGTGACGCTGAACGCCGTGCCCGTCGCCGTGATGTTGTGGCCCGCCAAATCCAGCGTGATTGCGCTGCTGCCGCTGACGGTTGTCCCTGCGAAGCTCGTAATGTCCGCAAGAAGTTTAATTGTGGTTGCGGAGCTTGCCTTGTTCGCCGCCTCAATCGCTTTGGACAGCGTCGAGTAATAAGTCGTCGTAAGTGTGCCGTCAGCATTCGTGGTTATGGAAGCAACTGCCGCGTTGCCCGAATCGCCTTCGGCCGTGGCTGTCCGAGTGATTGTGAGTTTGGTGGGAGTGGTTTCGTCAACCGTGCCGTCTGTCAGGTCGGTGTCCGGAATGCCTTTCGTCGTGGTCGCATAGGTGGCGTCGCTGAAAGTGATTGTCGCGTCTTGGTCGACGACGTAGCGGCCGCCCGTGCTGTAATTGGTGGTGGTGGTTTCGCCTTCTGTTGTTGTGCTGATAGACGTGTTGGTGAGGTTGCCTTTGAAGGTCGCATTTTTATCGATTTTTACACCGACGCGGCTGTCTGCAACGTTCACCGCAGAAATAACGCTGGA
Source organism: uncultured Selenomonadales bacterium (assembly GCA_946408105.1). GTDB lineage: Bacteria > Bacillota > Negativicutes > Selenomonadales > Selenomonadaceae > Quinella. The sequence goes on from CAMJQS010000036.1 coordinate 6,095, forward strand.
GGTGACGTTGGTTGTAGAGTCGTTTTCTCCTGTCGTGGTGCCCGTGATGAATGTCGCTGCTGTTTTGCCTTCGATTGTGCCGCCTTTAATCGTCACGTCAGGCGTGGGGAAAGTGCTTGAAGTGCCGTTCGGATTCGTTATGGACATACCGACAGAGCCGCTGATTTCGCCGCTGTTGACGATGACGCTGAGAGCTGTGTTTGTGTGGTGCTGAGCAATGGCAAGACCTGCGCCCGTGGTCGTCGAGCCGGTGGCCGTGGTGTTCGTATAAGAATAGGTGTTTGTACTGTCACCAGTGATTGTGCCGCCGTTGACGACGAGCTCGCCCGCACGAACTTCGATGCCGACGCTGGTGCCCGTGATTGAGCCGCTGTTGATGACCGTCTTGCCGTTGGCGCTCGGCAGATACATGCCGCGGCCGTCACCAATCGTACCATTGGGTGTCGCTGTGCCCGAAATGGTGGCGTCGTCAATCTGGATATAGGTGCCGCCCTCGTTTTCGTAGCCGCTAATCTGTCCCTTACTTACCGTGCCGTCGTTGGCGCAGCCGCGGATACCGCTGTCTGTACCGGATATGGAAGTCGAATCGCCGCTGACAGTCAAGGTTGCGGAATTCGAGGTGCCGTTGCCGATGATGTAAACGCCGTCATAGCCCGTGATTGTCGCGCCGTTTTTAATGTCGACGAAGCCGCCTGCGATGAATACACCCTCATAGTTTTCAGGGTTACCTTCGGTTAATGCAGTGGTAGCTGTGATTGTGGAGCCGCTTATTTCAGCTTCGGCGTTGTCACAAACATAGACAGCTGCGGAAACAATTCTGGGGCGGTGTACAGCATCTTTTTTGCCGCCGCCGCATGTGGTGATTGTGCCGCCGTTGAAAGTTGCTTTGGAGCCTTCGCCGCTGACCAAAATGGTGTTCGCATCTTTTACGGTTTCGTTTTTACCTGTGCCTGCGGTGTTCGCTATGGTGATTTTATTGGACGTGCTGTTGGTTTCGGTCAAAGTGAACTGCGCGCCGTCCGTGACTTTGATAACACCCGTAGTGCTGAGAGCTTTACCGTCGTAATTGGACTTAACCGCCGCGCCCGAGACAGTGGCCGCGCTGCCTGTGTTCGTCAGTGTGAAGTTTGCGCTTGAGCCCGTGACTTCAAAGATGCTGCTGTTCGTGTCCGTGGACGTTATGTTTTTGCCGTTCAGGTCGATTTTGACAGAGCCCGTGATTTGGAAGGTAGCAGATGTATCGGCGTCGGTGTTGTTATTGTCGTCGCCGGTGGTGGCAGGAATCTCGATAGCTTTCAGCAAAGTGACAGTGCCGCCGCCGAGAGCTTCCGCCGCGTCGATAGCATTTTGCAGCGTGGAGAAAAATTTATCGGTGCCAATCTGAGCGACTGCGCCGGCTGTTGGGGGATCACTTGTAAAATACAAGTTGTTCTGGCCGTCGATGTTCAAGTTAGACAACCTGGAGTTGTCAACTAATTTGCTCTTATCGATAATGTTGCTCGTCTCGTTCTTAATGGCAAGTTGATTGGCGTCTGCACCTGAGGTGGTTGTTGTTACACGACCGCCCGTCGCCGTGAACGTGCTGTTTTCGTCTTTGATATGAACTGCGGGGACTTTTTGGCCGTCCAGGACGCCGCTCTCCAGGACGAGGCTGCCGCCGTTCAGACCGATGAGCGCGCCTTCTGTGGCTGTGAACTATTGGCAGTAATTTTGCTGGTGGTGGAAGTGCTGGCGTTGTTGTCGCCTTTCACGGTGAGCGTTCTGCCCGTCACGTTTATGGCGTAGCCTGTCGTTGCATTACTCGTCCAGTTGAAAGACTTCAGGTCGATTGTCAGGTCTTTGGAAATTTCTGTGGTGGTCGACGTGGTTACCGTCGTGCTCAGCTTGATTGTGTCGCCTGCAGCCACGCGCGGGTCAGCAAACAAATCAGTCAGGCTGGTTTTGCTGGTGACATTAAAAGTATTGTCTGTGTTGCCGTCTTCTTTGAGCGTGTAAGTGTAAGTTGTGTTTTCGTCGCCTGATGTGGGCTCAGCTGAAAGCAGCCAAGTTGTTCCTGCGAAGCGTTGCAAGTCAAAAATAAAGTTCGTCAAAAAAATCACCTCCTCGAATTGCCCCGAACTTGCGGGGGGTTTGGTCTTGTCATGGAAAAACTTTCCGTCCATAGAATATTCTCTTCCTTTCTGTGAAAAAATTTTATTGACGGAGCTGTCGAACCGCAAATCCGTTCGGCGGGCACAGCTGTAGGAAAAGGGGCGGGAGCTTGTTTCGACTTAGGCCATATGCATCACCTCTTCTGAAATGTTATCGAACATATGCCGGAAATCTTAATCACCGGAATAAAAATACAAACCGGACATAAATTACAAACCGGGCATATTTTACAGACCGGGGATATTTTAAGGCTTTTATCAGAATTATTCAAGACAGCGGGGCATTACGAAGATTAAAATTTTTTAAAAATTTTTTGGAGCGGGCTCGGACGAAAAATTTTCAACAAAAAACCCGTCGATTTCTCGGCGGGAAAAATTTTTTTAAACGTCGGCGAAAATTAATTCGGGCTCGGCGTCGATGAGCTTGAGCGCGGCGGCCTTCCGATAATAAATTTTCAAAGCGTCGAGACCGTCGGCCGTCAAGTTCCATTTAATCGCGCCGCCCAAATAATTGTCCAGCTCGTCGAAGGTGAAAGGCTTTGTCGACAAGACGGATTTAATCGCGTCGGCTTTGTGAGTTATGCCGAAGTCGAAGGCCTGAAAAATTTTTTTGCAGGTCGCGGAAAGGAGCGCGGGATTTTTTTCGGCGAAATTTTTTCTGACAGCCCACAGCGCGTAAACCATTTGCCGCCCCGTAAGTTTTTTCCATTCGCGGCCGATGTCGCAGACGTAAAAATTTTTCGGCGGGTGAAGAAAAATTTTCAAAGCGTCGTCGCCGATGAAGAGCGCGGCGGTTGCGTCGTCGTCGACGGGCTTATCGACGAAAACATTTCGCGTGACGTAATCGGGCGCGGCGTCGTAGGCCTCGTGCAAAATAATTTTGAGCAGCCGTTGAGCCGTGGCGGACTTCGACGTTAAAACAATCTTGTCGTCGCGGATTTTTTCAATCGGCTTGCGCGAAATTAAAATTATGCTCGTGACTTCATCGTCGGCGCGCACGCAAATTTTCGGCAAGATAAAAAGTCGGTCGGCTTGCCGCGCGTACTCAATCGAAGAGATGTTGCTGATGTCGATTCGTTCAGCTTGGAGCTCGTCGTTTAAAAAAGTCGGGACGCCGCGAACGATTTGCAAATCTTTTGCGACGTGCGCGAAGCCGTAACTTAGCGGCAAGACGTTCAAAAAATCAATGTGGCCGATAATCATAAGCGCGCCTCCTTATTCAAACTCAATCGTCGCAGGCGGCTTGCTCGTGCAGTCGTAGAGGACGCGATTGACGCCGTGAACTTCATTGACGATTCGATTGGCAACGACGCTCAAAACTTCCCAGGGAATTTGCGCGGGCTCCGCCGTCATGAAGTCACTTGTCAGCACGGCGCGCAAGGCAATCGCGTTGTCGTAAGTTCGTCCGTCGCCCATGACACCGACCGAGCGCATGTTCGTCAGCGCGGCGAAATATTGCGCAAGATTTTTATCGACGCCCGCCTTGAAAATTTCTTCGCGATAAATTGCGTCGGCCTCTTGAACGATTTTAATTTTTTCCGCCGTGACTTCGCCGATAATGCGAATGCCGAGGCCGGGGCCGGGGAACGGTTGACGGCTTACGAGATTTTCGGGCAAGCCGAGTTCGCGGCCGGCTTGTCGAACTTCATCTTTGAACAGCAAACGCAGCGGCTCGACAATTTCTTTGAAGTCGACAAAATCGGGCAGGCCTCCGACGTTGTGATGAGATTTAATCACGGCGGATTTTCCGAGGCCGCTCTCGATGACGTCGGGATAAATCGTGCCTTGGACGAGGAAATCAACCGCGCCGATTTTTTTACTGACTTCCTCGAACACGCGGATAAATTCTTCGCCGATGATTTTTCGTTTGCGTTCGGGCTCGACGACGCCGCGCAACTTCTCCAAAAATCTTTCGGACGCGTCGACTTTTATAAAATTCAAATCAAAATTTTTAAAGACGGCTTCGACTTCGGCCGCCTCGTTTTTTCTGAGCAGTCCGTGGTCGACGAAAACGCACGTCAAATTTTTTCCGACGGCCTTACTCAAAAGAACCGCTGCGACGGAAGAATCGACGCCGCCGCTGAGCGCGCACAGAACTTTTCCGCCGCCGATTTTCTTTTTGAGTTTTGCAATCGTGTCGACGACGAACGAGCTCATCTTCCAATCGCGTTTGCAGCCGCAAATGTCCACGAAGTTTGAAAAAATTTTTTTGCCCTCGACGGTGTGAACGACTTCGGGGTGGAATTGCACGGCGTAAAAATTTTGCGCGGGATTTTCCATGGCGGCGACGGGACAATTTTTAGTTTTGACCGTCACGGAAAAATTTTCGGGCGCAGAAAAAATTCTGTCGGTGTGGCTCATCCACGCGACGGATTTTTTTTCGACGCCGGCAAAAAGTTTCGACGCGCCGACAAGTTCAATTTCCGTTTTGCCGTATTCGCTCACTTCGGCAGGCTTGACGGAGCCGCCCAAAATTTTTGTCATGGCCTGTGCGCCGTAACAAATGCCGAGAATCGGAACGCCGAGCTTAAAAATTTCAATCGGCGGCAGGAGCGAATCTTTTTCGTAAACACTTTGGGGGCCGCCCGTCAAAATAATTCCTTCAGGGTTGAGCGCGCGAATTTTATCAAAGCTCAAGGCGGTGTGCACTTCGCAGTAAACATTGTTTTCGCGAACGCGCCGCGCGATGAGCTGATTGTATTGCCCGCCGAAATCCAAAATCAAAATCATTTTCATCCCTCCGAAAAATTTTCTAGACGCGCCCATTATAAACAAAAAAAGAGCCTGTGCAAAGAAGATTGCACAAGCTCTGAAGTCGTCAGATATTTTCTAAGGAACGATTACGCTCCGTGATTTTGAATTCATTTTAAGGTGCCGTCGCTTATCGTGCGTGTGGTGCCGTTGATGTTGACTTGGTCGCCGTCGCTCATTCCGTTGAAGACAACAGTTCCGCCGCCGTTAATCGCAACAGTGAGTTTGCCGCTTGCAAAGGTCGCAGAGTCGTAAGCGCCGCCGCTGGAGCCGTCCGCCTTGAGGATTTGCAACATGTCGCCCGCCTCGTAATCGGCAATGACATCGGTGCCGGCCTCGCCTTGACGATAGATGAAGACGTCTTTGCTTTTGCCGCCGTAAAGCGTGTCGGAGCCTTTGCCGCCCCAGAGGGTATCGGCACCCGCGCCGCCATAGAGAACATCTTTGGCATCGCCGCCGTAGAGTGAATCGTTTCCGGCATCGCCGTAAAGGGTATCGTTGCTCACGCCGCCGTCGAGCGTGTCATTGCCTGCGCCGCCATAGAGAACATCCGTACCCCAGCCGCCGAAGAGTTTGTCGTTGCCTGCGCCGCCAATAATTTCGTCATTACCGTAATCAGAGCCTCTAATATAATCGCTATAACCGGTGCCCGTGATTTTATTGTCGCGGTAGAATCTTCCTTTGATTGTCAGCCCGTGATTAACGGCCGAGGCGTCAACCTCTGTAAGATTGCCGTTCAATGTAAAGGTGTCTTTCCTGTAGTCTGCGGTGAGCGTGGCCGACGTTTTCGCCTCGTTGTATTTGACTATCTCGTTGAAGGCGTGCTCCTCGCCGTTCGCGTCAATGCAAGTAATGACTTTGTCGGCACCGCCTTTAACGGTGATTCTTCCCGAACCGACATGGAAGAGGACGTTTGACTTGCCGACCTCGATTGAAGTTATCGTGCCCGACGCGATAGAAATTTTATCGCTTTCTTCGTAATCGGTGATGACGTCGTTTCCGTCGCCGTTGTTGTAAACGAAAATATCTGCGCCTGAGCCGCCCGTCAAAGAGTCTCTGCCTTTGCCGCCAACCAACGTGTCGTTCCAGCCGCCGCCGTCGAGTGAATCGTTTCCGTTGCCGCCGCCCAAGCTGTCATTGCCTGCGCCGCCGTGAAGTGTGTCATTGCCTGCCGAGCCTGCAAGCGTGTCGTAGCCGTCTTCGCCGTAAAGCAAATCGTCACCCGAAAAGCCGTTGAGAAAATCATTGTCTTCGCCGCCGTAGAGTGTATCATTGCCCGCGCCGCCGTAAACGGTGTCTGAACCTTTGCCGCCCAAGACGATATCGTCGTCTTCGTCACCGTTCAAGCTGTCGTTGCCTGCGCCGCCGTTGAGTGAATCGTTTCCGTAGCCGCCGAGGATAATATCATCATTGTTGCCGCCGTTGATTGTGTCATTGCCCGCGCCGCCGTTCAAGCTGTCGTTGCCGTCTCTGCCGACGAGGATATCATTGCCGTCGTCGCCGCTCAGCGTGTCGGCTCCGTTTCCGCCGTTCAAGCTGTCGTCACCCGCGCCGCCCAAGAGAATATCTTTTCCGTCCTCTCCGTTTAGCGTGTCTTTGGCACTTCCGCCGACGATTGAATTGTTCAGCTCGTTGCCCTTTATCTTTACCGACGTGGTACGCGAGGAAGCGTCGATGATTTTTATCGTCGAGGCGACGGTCACCGGCGATTTTGTCGAGTTCGTCACAGTTAAAATTTTTGTTTCATCCAAAGGTTCCGAAGGTTCAATGTTAAGAGCAATCAAATCTGCGCCGCCGACAACAGTAATTTTCCCTTCGCCGACCGTGACGATGACATCCGAACCGCTCGTTTGCGTGGAGTAAGTGCCCGTGCCGTCACCGATTTGCAGTGTCGAAGTCTCATTGAAGCCGTAGACAGCATCGTTGCCGTCGCCGTCCGCGTAAGTGAACAGAACATTCGAGCCGCTGTTGTAAATTTCATCGTCGCCCGCGCCACCGTCGATTGAAACGTTCGAGCCGCTGTTGTCAATCGTATCTGCGCCGTCGCCGCCGTCGATTGTCACGTATTGGGCGTCGTAATTGTAAATTTCATCGTTGCCCGCGGAGCCTGCGATTGAAACATTCGAGCCGCTGTTGTCAATCGTGTCATTTCCCTCAAGCGCATTGATTGTAACGTAGCCGCCGCTGTTGTAAATGGAATCCGCCGCGCTCGTGCCGTTGACCAAAGTGTCGCTTTCAGAGTTGCTGATGTCTGCAAATCTTTGCAGGTCGAAAATAAATTCTGTCATGATAATCCACTCCGTTTCCATTCTTAAAAAATTTTTTCTGCGGCCATTATAGTAGTTGTATTTTTTTTTTCAATTCGTCGCCGCGAAGTTTAATCAAAAAATAATTTTGAAAATTTTTTTTTGCTCAAGCCGACAAAAAAAGAGCCTGTGCAAAGAAGATTGCACAAGCTCTGAAGTCGTCAGATAT
>CAMJQS010000037.1 GCA_946408105.1 uncultured Selenomonadales bacterium
TGGTCAGCGGCATTGACAAGGAACGGACGGAGAAAAAAATTTTCGTGCGCGGCGGCAAGAAAGCAACCGTTCGCGTCGCCGTCAACGAAAGTTTATATTTCCCGCTCATGGCCGGCGAAGACTCAAAACTTTTGAAAGTGACTTACGACCTGCCGAAAGTTGTCGATGCGGGCAACGGCATCGAACGCGGAAAAGTTTTGGGCGAAGTCGTCCTGCGCTACGACGGAAAGCCTGTGGCCAGAGTGCCGCTCGTCGCCCGTGAAAATATTTCAAAAGGTTTCAGCTTCGGCTCTCTGTTCGTGAAAATTATTTCGCCCTTACTCGAAAAATAAATTTTAAACGGGAGAAATACCATGCGAAAAATTTTTGTCCTCGTGTTGATTTTTTTCTGCGCGATTTGCGCGGGTTGCTTCCAAGCAAAGTTCGACATGATTATCACTGACGACGGTGAAGTTTTCAGCCGCAAAAAATTTGTCGGCAACGCGCTCGTGATTCGGCAGATTGAAGAGTGGAAAAACCGTTTGGAAAAATCTCGTCCCGACATGAAAGCTCAAGTCGTCGTCGAGGGCGACCTTCGCGGCTACGAATTCGCGGCCGATTATCCCGACATTGAAACTTTTGCAAAATCTTCGGGCGATTTGTACAGGGCGAACGGCGGCAAAAATCGCGGCGTCTCTCAACGCAAAGGCTGGTTCTTCGACGAATACGATTTTGATTTTTGTTTTTCGACGCCGCCCGGCTCTCTTCCGCCCGAAGCAGAATTCTTGACGCAGGAGGCCTTCAACGGCGTGGAGTTCGATTTGTCGATTCAGCTGCCCTATTCCGCAGAAAAAACCAACGCCGACAAAATCGACGGCGACGGAAAATTTTTGAAATGGAATTTGGCTCCCGTGCTGATTCACGGCGGCGAAAAATTTATGCAGGCGCGTTTTAAAATTTGGCACAAAGATAAAATCGCTCTGACGGCGGCCGTCGAACTTTTGCTTTTGGCGGCGACGATATTTTTCTTCCGCAAAGCTCGCGCCGAAGAATCCGATAGCCTAGCAAAAGATTTTCGCCTCAAGCGCAACGTCTTCGCCGGGCTGACCGTTGCCCTCGCGATAATTTCGGCGTACATGATTCTTGCGCCCGTAATTTTCACCGCCGCCGATATAATTTCTGTCCCGTGAATTTTAAATGGAATTGACTTCGACAAAACTATTGACCAAAAAGAAATTTGGTTATAAAATCACAGCGGCTTGGACGACTGTCTTTGCCTCTTGATTCGCGGCGACGTGAGCACTCGTTCGCGAAAAGGACTCATGCTTTTGAGTTCAATCCTTCCATACAATCCTGCCCGCGACGGACGCGGCGCAAGGTAAAATATTTCGGCGTTTGAAACTTTTGACGGCTCGGAAAAGGGAAACGATTCGTTCAAGACTTGCTCGGTCGGTCTCGTTTTCTTTTTGCGAATCACCAAAGCGACGCTGTAAAAGTTTTTTGCAAACTTAAAAGGTGAAGACATGGTCGTTACCTAAGGGGCGAGAATTCCGTTTGAGTTTTCCCCAAGCTTTAAGCGGCACTCGTTCTTCGGCAAAGGCAATGCGGCTCGAATGAACCCGCGGGCTCGTTGCCAATTCAAATCCTACACAACTTTTCGGACGCGAGAACCCTGCTTGAAATTTTCCCCAAGTTTTGAGCAAGTCTCGTTCGGCAAAAAAAAAACGGGCTCGAATGAACCCGCGAGTCTCGTTTGAAAATTAACCTACACAAAAAATTAAAGCCTCGGCAAAAGTCGGGGCTGATTTTTTTTTCTAATCGACGCTCAAATTTCTGTCGGCCAAAAGATTCATCGCGGCAATGACTTCCGCGCGCTCGTCCAAATTTATTTCCGCCGACAAAATTTCTTCGCCGCGTTCGCTCTCGGCAACGACTTCGCCGCGAGGATTGACGACCTCCGACTTGCCCGACGCGTTCGCGAAGACGACAAAAATTTGATTTTCAATCGCGCGCGCCTTCGTCAAAATTTGTCGCGGCGTCAAACGTTTCAAACTCCACGCGGCAGGAATGAAAATAATTTCCGCGCCCGCCAAAGCAATTTTCCTGACGAATTCGGGGAAGCGCAAATCGTAGCAAATCGCCAGGCCGCACTTCACGCCGTCGAGTTCGACGACAGAAATTTTTTCGCCCGCAGAAAAAACTTTGTCCTCGTCGGCGAAGCTGAACAGATGAGTTTTGTCGTAGGCCGCGACGATTTCTCCGCGACGATTGGCGACGAAGCATCGATTAAAAATTTTCCCGCCGCCGTCGACGATGACCGAGCCGCCGATTATGTTCACGGAAAATTTTTTTGCCGCCGCGCAGAGAAAATTTTTTGTGCGCGCGCCGTCCGCGTCCGCGAAATTTTCAACGGGCGTCGGATAATATCCCGTCGACCAAAGTTCGGGCAAAAGTATCACGTCGGAATTTTTTGCCGCCGCGATTAATTTTTCCGCCGTGAAAAAATTTTCGTCGACCGCGCCGAGTTTCGACTTGAATTGTGCGATTGAAATTTTCATAACTCAAATTGCGCGGCGACGTAAGAGGATAAAAATTCCGCGCCCTGTTTGGCGACGTGGTCTGTATGATAGGGGTGAGCCATGTAGCTGTCAAAATCTTCCTTCGACGCAAAGTCAACCGTCATGACGACAGAATTTTCGCCGCCGACCCAACCCGTGCCGAAGTTGGCTTCCAACGCGACGACACCGGGGATTTTTCTTTGCATTGCGCGCAAATCGTCGCGCACTCGATTTTTAATTTCGTCGCTCACGTCCGCTTTGAACGTGCCGATAAAAATATGCCGTATCATAAAATCGCCTCCCAATTATAAATGCGCCTTCATCTTTAAAATTCTGCGGACGGATTCGTTGATTCGCTCTTCAGAAATTTTTCCGCGCTTAACGGCGTCGAGAATGCTGTTGTAAACAATTTGCTGGCTCTCGTAGTTGTGGCAGACGAGGGCAATGTCGCCGCCCGCCAAAATCATTTGCACGCCCAAACTTTGCAAGTCGGTATTATTTTTTATCGCGCCCATTTCCAAATCGTCGGTGATGACGACGCCCGAAAAGCCCAGCTCGTTTCTAAGCAGCCCGGTCATCACGGCGGGCGACAGGCTCGCGGAGTTCACAGGGTCGAGCGCGTCGTATCTCAAGTGCCCGACCATAATCATAAATTTTGAGTGGTCGTGCGCGGCGATAATTTTTTTGAACGGGAAAATGTCCACGGCGTCCAAAATTTCTTTGCTGTCTTCGACGGAAGAAATTTCTTTGTGCGGGTCGATTTTGCTTTTGCCGATGCCGGGGAAATGTTTCAGCGTGTAAAGAAAATTTTCGGACTCGTAACCTTGCGCGGCGGCGTCGACGAAGTTTGCGACGAGCTGCGGGTCGTCACCGAAGGAGCGCGTGTCTTTGCTGCCCACGTCGGCCACGGGCGCGAAGTTCAAATTCACGCCGATACTTTTTAAAATTTTCGCATTGTGAGTCGCCCAAAATTTTGCAACTTCGGGGTCGCCCGTCAAACCGATTTCCTCTTGGGACGGAGCAACCTCCAAAAAATTTCTGCCGCGTGTAACTCGTCCGCCCTCCTCGTCGGTGACGAAGAACAACGGAGCTTTTTGATTGGCGGCGGCCTCTATGTCGTTCGCAAATTTTTTTGCTTGAGTGACGCTCTCCAAATTTCTGTCATAAAAAATCACGCCGCCGAAATGAAAATTGTTCAGCGAAAAAATTATGTCGTCGTTCAGTTCGGTGCCGTACACGCCAATCATAACCATCTGCCCGATTTTTTCTTCGAGCGTCATGGAATTTAATTTCGTTTCAATCGGGTCGGGCGGCGGCAAAACGTCGGCTTGAACTTCTTTGACTTCGCCGCAACCTGCCAGAAAAATTATCGCCGCGAACATCAGCGCAAAAAATTTTTTCATGTCATTTCCTCTCCAAATTCACGACGCCGGGATTTTTCAACCGCCAGCCGTCCTCGCCCGCCTCCAAGTTGAACAGCGCGGGCAACTTCACAAAATATTTTCGATAAACGCCCTCGACGTAATTGAGCGCGAAAATTTCTTTCATGCCGCCGTGGTCGTGCAGTTCTTCGTCGCAGGGGTTCATCGGATTTGGCACGACGGCGTATTCGTCCAGCTCGCACTTGAACGCCCAATAGCCGCTGTCCTTCACGTCGATTGCCGGTCGAAAAGTCAGCGCGCCGCCGTAAGTCAAAATCCTCAGCTTGTTGTTGCGGACAAATTTTTCGCAGCGCATGAGTTGCCCCGGCTTTTTCATCTCGTCTGCCAGTTTGTTGTACTCGTCAACGAAGTTAAGCCACGGGTCTTGCGGCTTGAGCGGCGTCATCGTATTCGGGAACGGCTCGGACAAATCCAAACCGAACGGCTCGACTTGCTCCACCTCCGAAACGACTTTGGGTTCTCGGAATTGCTCGACCTTTTCTTTTAAGTTGTTCACGGTTTTTTTCATGCGCTGAACGTCCGCTTTCAATCGTTCCAGCTCGGCGGCTTTGTTGCTGTTGCTCGACCAAAGATAAGCCACCGCGAACAACAGCACGACGCTCAAGCCCAACGAAAGAAAGTTCAACACTTCGGAAAACATCGGCGATACTGCTGCTTCTTCCATAGTCACGACCCTCCGTCACAGAATTGAATAAAGCCCGCGCCGTCAAGACGCAGGCTTGAAATTTCTAATTGGCAGGGGTAGCTGGACTCGAACCAACGCATACCGGATTCAGAGTCCGGTGCCTTACCAACTTGGCTATACCCCTTTGATAAACCGTTGTCATTTATACCACACGGCATTTGCTTTGTCAATCAAATTATTTTTTATCCTTCTTGTCTTTCTTATCTTTCTTGTCCTTCTTGTCTTTCTTATCCTTTTTGTCCTTCTTGGATTTCTTGTCCTTTATGTTGTCTTTGAAGCTGGCGACGGAGCCGCGATAAACGTCCACGAAAGTTTTATCGAGGCTCGCGCTTATCAGCTGAATGCTTATGCAACGACCTTCGGGCGTGCGGAAGAAAGTATAAATGTACTGGTGGTCGGCAACGAATTCGCCTTCGACTTCGCCCGTTTCGGGATTAATGACGTCGATTTTATCGGCGGTGATGACGGAAACGCCCTTGTTTTTTTTGGTAATGTTCACAAGGCGTGCGTCAGCGTAGCCGCCCTTCTCTTTTAAATCCTTCAAGTAATCGCCGATAGCCGCAATCGAACCTTTGTTGAAGTCGGGCACCTGGTCGTTCTCGAAGGCGTTGACTTGAATGATGTAGCCGTATTGAACGTCGAAGCCCTCGTTGGCGAAGACGAGCATTTCGCCGCGCTTTTCGGTCTCCTGCCAAGGATTTTGAACGACCGCAATCGGTTTAAACGGGCAAGTGATTGTAAATTTAAAATCGTCGCTCGTGTAAACATACGGCTCGTCATTCTGCTCGATTTCTGCGGCGGGCTTGTCTTCGGCGGGAGCCTCCTCGGCAAAGGCCGTCGTCGCTGCAAAAATCATCATCAGCAACGTGGTAAGGAAAAATAATTTGCGCAAACCGATTCACCTCATTTGAGTTTTTCGAGCGTATTTTAACTTACATGAAAAAAATATGCAAGGTTTTCGGCGCGCCTCAAAAATTTTTATCTGCCCTTAACGATTGCGCGAATTGTCCAAGGCGTCGTACATCGATTCGGAAAAAGTTTTGCCCGAAGAAGATTCTTCTTGAGCTTTGCGCCGTTTGGAGTTCATGGCGGCCGCGAACTTCTGCGCGTTCTGTTTGAGTTTGGACATGCATTCGCTGCAATAAGTTCCGCGCGTGATAATTTTTCCGCAGTTGCCGCAAGGATATTTGGCGTCCTTCAAGCCCGAATTTTCAAATTGCCCCTGTTGAATCATGCGCCAGACCAAAGCACGCGGCGCACCCGAACCTTCAATCAGCTGATTAACCGTGATACCCGGATGGTCGCGGACGTAAGCTTTGACGCGCTCTTCAAGCTCAAGGTCTAAGGCGCGGCAGTCGGGACAAATTTTTTCATTTCCTGCCGGCACGAAAATTCTTTTGCAGCGCGCACAATTTCTTATGTTCAGCTTTGTCACGACGTTTCACCTCCGCGATTTTGTTTTGATAAAATTTTCTACAACTCTTGTAAAAATTCCTGCCGCGTCATGATTCAAATAAATCAACTTTCTTTTTCGCCGCCCGGCCGCTTTAGAAGCGGCGGAACAGAGGACGCGCAAGACGTTACGAAATTTTTCAGCAACTCGCCGCGCTCCAACTTCTCGAAAAAATTTTTACGTTTCGAATAAGTCAACTTTCTTTTTCGCGGCGCGTGTGATGTCGAACATTTTAACAAGCTCGGCAACGGCCTGCGTAGGAGAAATTATTCCGTTCAAAACGGCCTCGCGGATTTCGGGCATACGTCCCGTTATCACTGCGTCGCCGAAGAATAAATTGTGCAGATGTTCATCAATCATCGCGTGCATCCAATCGAGCAGTTGCGAATCGCGCCGCCTTTGGAAGACGCCGCTTTTGGTCGTGGTCTCTTTGAACAGGCGAATCACTTCCCACAGTTCGGGCAAGCCCATTTTCGTGAGCGCGCTGGCAAGGTAAGCGTGCGTCGGCCAACCCTCTGTGGCGGGGCGGATAAATTCCGTCATGCGTTCGTATTCGCCGCGCGTGACCTTCGCCCGAACGAGATTATCGCCGTCGGCTTTGTTTACGACAATCGCGTCGGCCAACTCCATAATTCCTTTTTTGATTCCCTGCAAGTCGTCGCCCGCGCCCGTCAAAACTACCAGCATAAAAAAATCTACCATGGAGCGGACGGTTGTTTCCGATTGCCCGACGCCGACAGTTTCAATCAAAATCACGTCGTAGCCGGCCGCCTCGCACATGAGCATAGTTTCGCGGCTTTTTCGGGCGACGCCGCCGAGTGTTCCGCCCGCGGGACTTGGACGGATAAAAGCTTCGGGGCGGCGGCTCAAAGTTCCCATGCGCGTTTTGTCTCCGAGGATTGAGCCTTTGGTTATGGAGCTTGTCGGGTCGATTGACAGCACCGCAACTTTGTGGCCGTCGTCGCAGAGCATGTTGCCGAACGATTCAATTATCGTGGACTTGCCCGCGCCCGGCACGCCCGTTATCCCGATTCGCAGCGCGTTGCCCGTTCGCGGCAGAAGTCTTTGCAAAACTCTTTGCGCCTTCGCGAAATGTTTCGGGCTGTTGCTTTCAATTAAAGTTATCGCCCGCGATAAAATCATTCTGTCGCCGCGCGTCACGCCGTCGACGAGTTCATCTTCCGTCAAAGTCATGCGGCGTTTCGGTTTGAAGGCTCCCGACGTGAACGCGGGATTGATGTTGCCGACCGTCGTATCCTTTATGCCTTCAATGCCGCTCATCACCGCCGACTGATTCGAGACCGCCCAATCGGGCGTCGTCGTCGTATAATTTGCCATTCGCTCAACTCCTTTTATCTGACTTCAAAAATTATTGCCAAGCCGAAAATTTTTCCTTGCGCGTCAGTGAACGTCCGCGAAAGTTCCAGCTCAACTTCCCACGGCTCTTCGGAAGGCGGAAAAGTCATTTCAATCAAGCCGTTTGTTTGGACGGGAATTGTTGCCGCGTCCATGACTTCAGACGTTATCGTCAACGAAAGATTTTGCGCGGCGCCGTTCGGGAGGAAATACGGGAGAGCGACTTTTTCCATGTTGCGCACGAGAATTTTTGCATGCTTGCCCGACATGAGTTGGAATTTTAAACCGTCACTCAGCGTTTCTTCTGCATGAAAACCTTCAAGAGGAATTGCGTCGCAGTTCGGCTTGTAATCGAGCATTCCGAAATTTTCGTTCTGCACGGCCAGACAATATCGCGCGGGGTGTCCGTTCACGTAGCGGAGATAATAGCGCGCGGGGTTGTAAAGATTTTCGGCTGTCGCGGGTTCAATGAATAAATCTTTTGCCAAATCTTTTCGGACGAAAAAAGCATTAACGCCGTTCAAGTTCGTGCCGACGAGTTGATAGTCCAGACGCCTGCCCAAAAGTTCAAGAGCTTTGAGCGAAGCCCCCTCCAATCGGAGTTGTCCCATATGTGGCGTTTGTTGTAAGCTTGTTTCCAATCGCAATTCGGCGGAAATTTTGCGTTGTATTCGATGACGACAACGCGCGGACGCACGACGTTAATCGCCTCCCAAACATAATAATCGTTGCCGTCAACGTCGATACTGAGCAAATCTATTTCACCCGTGACGCCGCCTTTAATGAAAAGGTCGTTGATGTTTTCCCGCGTGATGAATGCCCTCAGAACTTTCAATTGACCGTTAGCGAGAACAGGTGCAAATCGTTCGTGAATTTCTTTAACGTGTTCTTCGCCGCCGTCAATCCACAGCCCGCGCCAACCTTTGAACAGCAGATAATGGCTGTTGCACTCCAGGCCATTTTCCACGCCGAACTCGATAAAAATTTTGTTGGTCGTGCCGACGCGATTAAAAATTTCCTCGATGATTCCGTCCTCTTCGTTTTGAGAATAAACTTTGAAGCCGTAATACTCCAAACATTTTTTGTCCTTGAGCCGTTCGTGCGTCGCGTCCTCAAACTTCATACAATAACCGAAATAATTTTGATAAAGCCGCAAGTAATCGTTCAATGAAATCGCCTCGTTAATTTTTTTTCATTATAAATTACGCTGATAAGAAAAGCAATGTGGAATAAACATGGGAAAATTTTTTCTTGAAAAATTTTTTGGAGTGTGCTATAGTCTTTGCGGCTCAAGGAAACGAGCGGAGAAGTCGGAAGGCTTGAGGAAACACGGCCACTCAAATTTGAAAGCTCCTCCAAACTAACCGCGAGCCAAAGGTAAGCTGTTAGTAAAAACCTGTCAACTGAAATTGGAGGTCTTCAAAATGAAGAAAACATTAGCAGCAGCATTGGCGGCGGCGTTCGTCGTCGGAGCAAGCGGAACAACTTTTGCGGCGGCCAATCCGTTCAGCGATGTTCCCGCAGGTCACTGGGCTTATCAGTCCGTTTCCAAACTTGCGGCACAGGGCGTCATCGAAGGTTACGGCGACGGCACTTATCGCGGCGACCGCAACATCACCCGTTACGAAATGGCGCAGATGATTGCCAAGGCTATGGCAAAAAATCCTACGGGCGCGACCAAAGCCGACCTCGACCGCCTCGCGGCTGAATTCCGTGACGAACTCGACGCATTGGGCGTTCGCGTTGCCGAACTCGAAAAATATGCCGACAAAGTTGTTTGGACGGGCGAACTTCGTTATCGCTATTGGAACGACAGAGAAAAGCTCCCGTACTCCAGCGGCAAAATCAAACGCACCAACAATCAGCTTCAACTCCGTCTCTTCCCGACGGCAACCGTCAACGACCACTGGAAAATTAAAGCTCGTATGACGGCAACGTCCAACATGCGCGAAGACACGACCGGCAATTTCAAACTCACCTACGCTTACGCCGAAGGCAAATATTTCGACGACAAGCTCACGCTCAACATCGGTAGAATGCCCTTCTACACAAAAGTTGACGACGGTCTCGTAATGGATGACTTCTTCAGCGGCTTCCAGGCGATTTACGGCGACAAATTCAAAGTCGCGCTCATGGCAGGTCGTTGGAACCTCGAAAACGCCAACGTCAACGCCGACGTAACTTTGATTGACAAGACGGCAAGCTATCAGGGCGCAGAAATTTCCTACGACACCGGCAAATTCTATATCGGCGCGGGCTATCATCACTTCCGCAGCGACGACTTTGAATATCTGCCCGGTTACAAGAAGAACAATAAGAAGGCAAAGAACGCAAACGTTTGGACGGTCGGCGCACGCTACACTTTCGACATGGGCTTACAGATTCGCGGCGCATACGCAAGCAACACCAAAGCTCAAGAATACAAACGCGCATGGACGGCGGGTCTCGCTTACAAAGGCGCGGACAGAAAAGTTCCCGGCAGCTGGGGCGTCAGCGTTGATTATCGCTACGTCGGACAAAACGCAAGCTTGGCTCCCACGTATGATACCTTCACCCTCAGAACAAACAAAAAGGGCGTCGAATTCAATATTCATTGGACGCCGCTTTACAACACGTACGTCAACCTCGCCTACTTCACCGGCAAGACGCTCGAAACCGACAAGCGCGACAATACCTTCTTCGGTCGTGCAAGCTGGTTCTTCTAAGAAATTTTTCGCCGAGTTGTCGGTAATCAAAAGCTCCTCTGCTTTATCGGCGGAGGAGCTTTAAATTTTTAAGGAGGTTTTCATCGTGAAGTTCAAAAAATTTTTGCCGCTGATTTTGTCGACGTGTTTGCTTTTCGGCGGAGGCGTCGAGGCAAAAAAATTTCCGCCGCCGATTTTGACGGCAGAATTTGAGCAAATGGATTTCATGCAACTTTATCCGACGTACTCTTGGTTGCCGCTGCCGAAGACAGAATTTTATCAAGTGCAAGTCGTGAAAGTTTCGACAAACACAATCGTCCGCGAACTTTTCAACGACGAGGGATTCGACCGCATGACGGATTGGTCGCCGTTCACGGAAGAGGGAAAATATTATTGGCGGGTGCGCGTCGTCAGCAAAAGTCACGAGCCGTTGAGCGATTGGTCGGAGAAAAAATTTTTTGAAGTCACTGCGCCCGTCGAGTTCGCGGTTTTGGGCGACAGCATTTCTCATGGCGGAGCAAGTTACATTCCTGCGGGTCAGCTTTCTTGTCAGTGGGAAACTTATTCTTCCGTGCCGATAAAAAATCTTGCGCGCAGCGGCGACACGACGGAGCAAATGCTTAACCGCTTCGACAACGACGTTTTGCCGTTCAAGCCGCGAGTGCTGATTATCATGGCGGGCGTCAATGACATTCGCCTGGGCTCAGCCGCCGAAGCCGTCATACAAAATCTTGCGGCCTTGCGCGACAAATGCTTGACCAACGACATAACACCCGTCTTCTGCACGATAACTTCAATGAATCCCGAAATTATTCACGGCAAGAAAATTTTTTTGACGGACAACGATTGGCGGGCGGCGCGCGAGCAAGTTAATCTTTGGATAAAAACGACGCCGTATTTTATCGACGTGGCGGAGCCGTTGACTGACGAGTTCGGCTATCTTCGCGCACAGTTCACGCCCGACGGTTTGCACCCTGCGCTTCGCGGGAAAAAAATTATCGGCGAGATGATTGGCGACTACCTCAAGAAAAATTTTTCCGACGGCTGATTACTTCCTTGCATTTTTTGCGGCGCGCCCGCGTGTCGTGCGGTCGAGAATCGTTTTGCGCAGGCGAATGCTTTTCGGCGTGACTTCGACAAGCTCGTCGTCGTTGATGTATTCCATTGCCTGCTCAAGGCTCATGAAACGCGGCGGCACAAGTCGAATCGCTTCATCGGAATTGCTCGCGCGAATGTTCGTCTGATGTTTTTGCTTGCAAGGATTTATATCAATGTCCATGTCACGAGAATTTTCGCCGACAATCATTCCCTCGTAAACTTTTTGTCCCGGCTCAATGAACATGACGCCTCTGTCCTGCAGATTAAAAATTCCGTAACCGGTCGTCTCGCCCTGCTCGAAGGCAACCAAACTTCCGCGGCTGCGGCCGGGTATGTCGCCCTTGTAAGGTTCGTAGCCGTGGAAGATGTGATTCATTATTCCGTTGCCGCGCGTCGAAGTCAAAAGCTCCGAACGAAAACCGATAAGCCCGCGCGCGGGAATCAAAAAGTTCAGCCGCATGTAGCCCGCGATGTTTTGCATGTCTTTGAGTTCGGCTTTGCGTCGGCCGAGGCTTTCCATAACCGTGCCCATGTATTCTTGCGAAACTTCGACGGTAAGATTTTCTATCGGCTCGTACTTTTGCCCGTCAATCAATTTGTAAACGACTTCGGGCTTGCCGATTTGCATTTCGTAACCTTCGCGCCTCATCGTCTCAATCAAAATCGACAGGTGAAGTTCGCCGCGCCCGCTGACTTTGAAGACGTCGGCCGAATCGGTTTCCTCCACGCGCAAGGCAACGTTCGTTTGCGCTTCTTTGAAAAGTCTGTCGCGAATGTGGCGGCTCGTTAAAAATTGTCCTTCATTGCCCGCGAAAGGACTGGTGTTTACTCCGAAGGTCACGCTCAAAGTCGGCTCGTCCACACGAATCGACGGAAGGGCTTCGGGGTGTTCGGCGTCGGCCACCGTGTCGCCGATTGAAACTTCGCTCAAGCCGGTGAGCGCGACAATTTCTCCCATCTGCGCTTCGGCGGTCTCGACGCGGTTCAGCCCGTCGTAGGTGAAAACTTTTCCGACCTTTGCTTTTTTTATGTTGCCCTCGCTCATCAAGGCAATCGTTTCGCCCGATTTAATTTTCCCGCGCTGCACACGCCCGATTGCAATTTTCCCGACGTAATCATCGGCCTCAAGAGTCGTGACGACAAGTTGGAGCGGCGCATCGAATTCGCCCGAAGGCGGCGGAATTTCTTTTAAAATCGTGTCCATGAGCGGCTGAAGGTCTCGGCTCTCGTCGTGAATGTCGCGCTTGGCAATGCCCTGCTTGGCGGCGGTGTAGATGACGGGAAAGTCAAGTTGCTCGTCGTCGGCGTCCAGCTCCATGAAAAGTTCCAACACTTCGTCGTAAACTTCGTCGACGCGGGCTTCGGGGCGGTCAATTTTATTTATGACGACAATCGGTTTGAGCTTGTGCTCCAGAGCTTTGCGCAGGACGTATTTTGTTTGCGGCATGGGTCCTTCGAAGGCGTCGACCAAAAGCAAAACGCCGTCGACCATGTTCAGCACGCGTTCGACTTCGCCGCCGAAGTCCGCGTGGCCGGGCGTGTCGACGATATTTATTTTTACACCCTTGTAAAGAATAGCCGTGTTCTTTGAAAGAATCGTAATGCCGCGTTCGCGTTCCAGGTCGCCGCTGTCCATGACGCGCTCGGCAACCTGTTCGTTCTTGCGGAAGATGTGACTTTGTTTAAGCATTGCGTCCACCAAAGTTGTCTTGCCGTGGTCGACGTGTGCAATGATTGCTATATTTCTGCGTTCGGAATTTACTCCCATGAAAAAAATCTCCCTTCGGTCGATTTTAGGGGCAAGGATTCAGGATTCAGGGGCAAGGGAAAAATCCCTGCCCCCTGATACCTGACCCCTGACCACTTTATTTCCGTCGCGGTCAAGGTAAACGACTTGAGCAATGCGCGCGTTTTTAATCATGCGTCGACAAAGGAGGCACGGCTCGCCCGAAGCGTTGGAGCCGTCCGCACAGTTCA
>CAMJQS010000038.1 GCA_946408105.1 uncultured Selenomonadales bacterium
GAATGTAGAAAATCTTTTCGCCGAGAGCACGAGCCGCGGCAATCGGTTCCGCGCCCTGAATCATCAAATGCGACGGGTCGAGGTTCATGCCAATCATCTTGCCGAGTTCGCCGCCGACGACTTCCACGAGCTTGTTGAGGCTGCGGACGTTGTAGACGAGCTGGCAGGGGAATTCTTCAATGGCGATTTTTTCGACGCCGTTATCTTTTGCAAATTGCGCGTACTCTTTCCACCACTTCGCGGCGACTTCCCACTGATACTTCACGGCCTCAACCATGTAGTTCACGCCGTCGAATTCCGGCCAAGAGATCGTGGAGGTTATCCAGTTCGGAGTGACGTCGCCGGCTTTTGCTTCGGGAAGACCGCTCATCGTGACGATAGTTTTCACGCCGAGTTTACCGGCAAGTTCAGCGGTGTCGTGAATGGTTTGGCTGTGAGCTTTGCCCATGGGATTGTTGACGAGCGGATTGCCTGAACAATTCAGCGCGGAAATTGCAATGTTGCGTTTGTCAAGTTCGTCTTTGAATGTTTGCAATTTCGCGGGGTTGTCGAGCAGGTCGCGCGCCGAGGGAACGTAATGGCAGCCGCCCCAGCCGCCCGTCGTGATTTCGACCGCGCCGATGCCGTAAGTTTTAACTTTGTCGAGCATTTCGCCGAAAGGAATTTTCCCGAAAACGTCCGAGCAAATCGAAAGTTTCATGTTAAGTCCTCCTAAAAATTTTTATCAAGCCGCCGAGCCGCTTTTGTCGAGACTGCGGAAATAATGTTCGATTTCTTCAAGCGATTTACCTTTTGTCTCCGGAATTTGTGTGTGCGCGAAGATAAAGGCAATTATCAGCGCGAAGACGAAGACGAAGAACGCCGCGCTTAATCCGAATTGGTCGAGGATAACGGGGAAGGCCGCGCCGACGCAAGCGTCCACTATCTGTAAACAAAAAATTGACCTGCCGCTTGCTTTGTGCTAAATTAGTTTCGACAGAAAGTAATTGCACACGAAACGCCAAGTCAAATTGTTTTTCTGATTGTAAGCGTTTCGATGTGTTTTGTAAAGCACAAAGGAGCGATTTTTATGACTATCCTTGACGCAAGAGACATCCTGCTCAAAATTTCCAACTTGACGGCTACGGAACGTAAAGCCATTAAAACCCTCGTCGCCATGATTGACAGGAAAAATCTTGAAAAAATTAACGATTCCTGTTACTCTCTTGACCTTCAAGACTTGCCCGACGAACAGTGGCGCGACGTTGTCGGCTACGAGGGGCTTTATCAAGTCAGCAACTTCGGGCGTGTTAAAAGCTTTCACAAGGGCAAAGTGATAATACGCA
Source organism: uncultured Selenomonadales bacterium (assembly GCA_946408105.1). Taxonomy (GTDB): domain Bacteria; phylum Bacillota; class Negativicutes; order Selenomonadales; family Selenomonadaceae; genus Quinella. The sequence goes on from CAMJQS010000038.1 coordinate 1,326, forward strand.
AACCCGTTACGCTCAGTGACGGTTATCAACAAGTGTCTTTGGATAAAAACGGCAAGAGAAAATGTATGGGAATCCATGTACTCGTTGCCAAAATGTTTATTCCTAATCCTGAGAATAAACCAATGGTAGATCATTACGATAGAAATCCTGCAAATAATACTGTCCGGAACTTGAGTTGGGTTACGAATAGCGAAAATCAAAGACGCGCTGTCGAATTAGGTTCAAAGAAATGCGGTTGCGATAATCCGCGTTCAAATCTTAGCTCTGAACAAGTTCGCGAAATTCGTCGGCTTTACGTAAGAAGAAGTCACGAATTTGGCTCAGTAGCTTTGGCTAAAATGTTTGGCGTGTCTGTTTCTACCATTAAAAGAATTGTCAACGGCACAAGCTATAAAAATGTCGTGTGACCATGCGCCCGCGTCTGTCTGCCGGTGAAACTTCTGCAAGGTAGACAGGAACCGTGACCGACGCGCCGCCGACCGCCAAGCCCAATAAGAATCGGCACGGAATCATTACATGAACTGAAGGAGCCAACGTGCAACCCATTGCCGCGCCGAAAAAGATTACTGCCAAAATCAAAATCATTTTGCGCCGACCCATTGCGTCTGCAATGCGCCCGCCCGTCACCGAACCGATTGCCGCGCCGACCAAAAGCGCGCTGACTACGAAGCCTTCAAGTTGCGGCGTCAAATTCAGTTGGTCTTCTGCGGCCATAAACGGAAGTGCGCCGTTGACGACGCCAGTATCGTAACCGAATAAAAGTCCCCCAAAAGTTGCGGTTATCATTACCGTCCTTACGAAGGACTTCGCCTCCGGACTGATTTGTTCTCCACTCATTTTTTATACCCTCCCTCTAATCCAACGGATAAATGCTCTGTCGCGGCGTCGAGCAAGGCAGCCGAAAAATTTTTTCGACCGCCTCATTCAACGCGTTGACCCTAATCTTGACGGATAAAATTTTTCCCGCGTCTTGCGCGGTTTTATTTTTGCTTATTTGTAAAAGTCAGGCGTGGGCGGAATTTCTACGGCGGTTTTGGTTTGAGTGTCGCGAGCCTTCGAGGCGGCGGCGGCGGTTATCTGTCCTGCGTAACCGTCCCAAGCCGTCGGTCCTTCGAGTTTGCCGGCCTTGACGCTGTTTATCCATTCTTGGAATTCGTCGTTGTAAGCTTGGATGAAACGGTCGCTCCAGTCTTTGCAAATCGGATAGACGCGCGAGGCGTTCGTGCGAATCATTGCGTTGGAGGGTTCGGGCAAATTCAAGATTCCGTCTTCGCAGCAGACTTCGCATTTAATATCGTAGCCGTAGCCCGCGCAAACGAACGCCTCAACGTCAATCAAGACGCCCGATTTCGTCCAAAGCCTCATAATCTGCGGGTCTTGTAAATTTTTATGAGCGTGACGAGTTTTCTTCGGGAAGACGACTTCCGCCGCAACATAATCTTCGCCGAGGAGCCAGCGCAGCACGTCGATTTCGTGAATCATGGAATTTTCGACGGCCATGGGCGTATCGTAACTTTCGGGCACGGTCGGATTTCTGTGAGCGCAGTGGAGCATGAGCGGTTCGCCGTAAGTTTTTTCCGAGATTAATTTTTTCAGCTGACGATAGCCGTAGTCGTAGCGACGCATGAAGCCGACTTGCACGAGCTTTTTGCCGCCGGCCATTTCCATGTCGACGATTTCTTTGCAGACGGACGCTTCGGGAGCCAACGGCTTTTCGCAGAAGACGTACTTGCCGGCAACGATTGCCGCCTTGACGTATTGGGCGTGATAAGCGTCCGCCGTCGTCACGATGACCGCGTCGATGTCTTTGTCGTTGATGAGCTCTTCGCCGCTAGCGAAAAATTTGCAGCCGTACTTTTCGGCGACGCGCTTGCCCGCCTCCGCGAACGCATCCGAGACCGCAACAACCTTCGCGCCCTGCAATTTGTTGTTGATTCTCTCGATGTGCGTGCGCCCGATTGCGCCCGTCCCGATTAAACCGAGTTTCAAGTCTGCCATGATAACTTCCTCCCAAGAAAAATTTTTTTACCGTGAGCACATTGTAAATATTTTTTGGAAAAGCAGTTATGATTAGGTTGCAAAGTTCCCGATTAAAATTCGCGGGCTTGAAAAAATTTTTGTAAAATCCTGCCGGGATTCACCGCCGCCGCCGCTCCGAAAAATGTTTGCGATATTCTTTCGGCGTGACGCCCACATATTTTTTGAACATCTTGGAAAAGTGCGCGCTGTCATTGAAGCCGAGCCGAAATTCAATCTCTTGAATCTGCAACGACGTTTCGACCAAAAGACTTTGCCCTTCGCCAATCCTGCGCTGCATCATGTACTGAATCGGCGACAAGCCCGTTTCCTTTTTGAAGTAGTGAGACAGGTTTGATTTGCTGATAAAAAATTGTTCGCTGATTTTTTCCAACGACAAATTTTCGGCGTAGTGTTCGTTCAAGTAGTCCAAAATTTTATAAACCAGTCGCTCGCGTTTGAGTTGGTTGGGATTTGCGGCGCGCTCAAAAATTTTTCTCTGCAACAAAAAATAAATTCCCAACGCAAAGTGTCTGCAAACTTCCGAGTAACCTTTTTGCTTGTGGAACATTTGATAAAGTTCGGGAAGAAGGGAGCCGATTCCGTTTTCCTTGCCGAGGGAAACAATCGGACGTTCGTTTTCGTTCAAGTTGAAGCTCGCGCCGCTCAAGACGAGGCAATAAGTTTGAATGTGATGTTCTTGGAAAGGGTCTTCGCCGTGCGGGACGTTCGCCTTGCAGATTACAAAGTCGCCGGTCGTCACCGCGTATTCGTAGTTGCCGACGATGTATCGTCCGCTCTCGGAAAAAATATACAGCAACTCCAAAACATCTGCGTGACGGTGGAGCATGTGCGGATGGCGGCGGCTGTATTCGCGGTCGACGAAAAAAATATCCGTGAGTTGAATCTTTTCCATAATCTCACCCCCAAAATATTTTAGCCGATAAAATTTTTCTGCGTTATGATTTTCCGATAAAGTTTGGGCGGCAGAAAAAATTTTTTGAGCGACGAATTGTATTTTGTTGCACACGCAAAAAAAATCCCCGCGAAATTTTTCACGGGGAAAAAATTTTTTTTGAGAGGTTAGAGGCTGTGTCCGACCGATTGAATTTCTTTGCGATTGTAATTGCGGAATTGATGTTCGATTTGTTCGAGCGTCTTGCCCATGCTTTCGGAGACGCACAAGCAGATAAAAAAATTAACTTGTCGCCTGCTACGTCAGGCACAAAGGAGCGATTTTAAATGAACATCAACGAAGCAAAAGAAAATTTGCGGAAGTATCTGCCGCTCTTGCCCGAAACCGCACAGGTTGCCGCCGAGTTTCTGCTGAAGAAATTTGACGAGACCGTCCGCGAGTTGGAAGAGCTGAAACGCAACACGGCCGTTCAATCGAAGGTAAAAAATTTGCTGCACGAGCTTTGGCGTGATGTCATCGGTTACGAGGGATTTTATCAAGTCAGCAACTTCGGGCGCGTCAAAAGTTTTTACAGAATCGGCGAGCGTTTGCTCACGCAACAAAAGCGGCTACCAATACGTGGTCTTGACCGACAAAAACAAAATTCGGAAAAGTTGCAAAGTCCACACTCTCGTTGCGCGAGCGTTCATTCCGAATCCCGAAAACAAACCCGTTGTTCACCACCGTGACAGCAACAGAGCAAACAACCGCGTTTCAAATCTCGAATGGGTAACTCATCGTGAAAATACTGCGTATGCCGTTCAAATGGGACGTTATGACAAGGGAGACAGTTGTGCCTCTCCGCGTGCCAAACTTACGGCGAACGACGTTCGTTATATCCGTGCGCATTACGTTCCGCGTCATCGCGAATTCGGCGCAAATGCTTTGACAAGAAAATTCAACGTCTGCACAAACACGATTAAAGCGTGGTTAATTACAGCACTTACAAAGATGTTATGTGACGATGCGCCCGCGAGTTTCGGCGGGGGAAATTTCTGCAAGATAAGCCGGCACCGTAACCGACGCGCCGCCGACTGCCAAGCCAAGCGCGAATCGAGAAACTAACATGATTTCAAAGGAAGGAGACAGTGCACAACCGAGCGTCGCGACAAAGAAAATTACCGAGAGCATTGAAATATTTGTTCTGCGCCCTTGAATATCAGCGAGCTTGCCGCCGCCGATTGAACCGATTGCCGCGCCTACGAGCAACGCGCTTACGACCATGCCTTCTTCAAGAGGATTAAGGTTAAGTTGGTCGGGAGCCGCCATAAAAGGCAACGCGCCGTTGACAACGCCCGTATCGTAGCCGAATAAAAGTCCGCCGAATGTCGAGATTATCATAATCTTTCTCAAGTTGGAGCGGAACGTTAAGAATTCATTCGCTATTTTTGTCAAGAAAAAATTGACCCGCCGCCCGCTTTGTGCTAAATTAGTTTTGCTAAACTCATAAGCACACGAAACGCCAAGTCAAATTGTTTTTCTGATTCTAAGCGTTTCGGCGTGCAACGTCAAGCACAAAGGAGCGATTTTTATGAACCAAGACAAAGCGAAGAAAATTTTCTTGCAAGCTCTGCCTGAATTGTCCGAACCTCTTAAATCGGCAGTCGAATTCATGCTTGCGAATTGGCACAAGCTCAACCGCGAGCCCCGCGCCTCCGATATCGCGATAAATTTTTTCGCGAGCCTGCCCGCCCTGCCGAAAAATGATGTCGACAAATTTTTTGCCGCGAAACTTAACGAGATGGCAAAACTTTTGCGCGATTACCCCGATGTTTGGTTGAGCCTTGAAAATTTGCCGCACGAACAATGGCGCGATGTTATCGGCTACGAAGGACTTTATCAAGTAAGCAACTACGGGCGCGTCAAAAGTTTTTATTTCAAAAATGGACGAATCCTCAGAGGTAACGGAGCATATCCTGTAGTTTGTTTGGCAAAAGATAACGCAATAAGCCATTACGGGACTCACGTCCTTGTTGCAAAAGCATTTCTTCCGAATCCGAAAAATTTACCCGTAGTTCACCATAAGGACGACGATAAAGTCAATGCTTGTATTTGGAATCTTGTTTGGGTAACACGTAGCGAAAATACAAAGCTGGCTTATCGGTCAGGAGCAATAAAAAAACGACATGGATACAAAAACTTTAATGCACGACTTACTCCCGAACAAGTTCGATACATTCGCAAAAATTACAAACCATACGATAACAAATTTGGTGTGAAACCTCTTGCGATAAATCTCAATGTAAATGTGTCAACCATAACTGACGTTATTCAATTTAGAACTTATAAGGACATCACTTGAAGTTCATTTGTAGAAATCGGACATGTCATCGTATTTAATTTCGACGACCGTTTGAGTGTCGCGAGCTTTGGACGCCGCGCTTGCCGTGACTTGACCGAGATAGCTGTCCCAAGCGTTCGAGCCGTCGACGCGACCTTCTTTAATAGCGTTAATCCAAGATTGAAACTCTGTATTATAGGCGATTGAGAGACGTTCGCTCCGGTCGTGGCAAATCGGATAAACGCGAGAATCATTCGTGCGAATCATGGCGTTGGCGGGTTCGGGCAAGTTCAAGCAACCTTCCTCGCAAACGACTTCGCAACGAACATCATAACCGTAGCGGCAATTAACAAAAGACTCAACGTCAATGCGAACGCCGTCTTCGGCATTGCGGGTAGTTTTCGGGAATTTAACTTCGACTGTCGCGTAATTTTCGCCCAAGAGCCAGCGCAGCACGTCGATTTCGTGAATCATAGAATTTTCAACGGACATGGGAGTTTTCCAGCCCGGCGCGTCAAAATTTCTGTGGACGCAGTGGAGCGCGAGCGGCAAACCGAACTTGCCCGAATCGTAGCCGGGGCACTAAGCTGAAATTTCTTATTCCTCAAGTTGAAGCAGATAATCTGCAGGCTTACAAAAAATTTCTTCCAATTTAACTTTTTCTTTATCCGTAAAAGGAACCTTTCCCTGTTATCTTTGCAGATACGGAAGCAACCGACAATCCAAAGAGTTTTGCAAGCGCAGAATATGTCATTTGTTTCTTATCAAGTTCGCTCAGTAAATTTTTGAAAGGACTGTTAAAGCGATGAGAAAGGACATTTTTGAGCGAGTCTGTGTCGTGTGGTGCTTGCCCAAATTCGCTGCCGCCAATTTTGCACGAGTTTGTGTCGTGTGATGCTTGCCAAAAAAAGGATGATTTTCACCGCTGACAGCCGCCGAAATTTTTGCGCAGTGTTCAGGTGCGTGGTGCTTACCTAAATTCACTGCCGCCAATTTTGCACGATGTTCGGGAGTAGGAGAATAGCCGACAGTTCCTTCGCCGCCGTCAGTTCGATTGTAACCGTTGGGTGTTTTGCAGTTAAGCGCGGTAATGAAATATTTTTCTTGCTTGTCGAGTTCAGCTTTTGTTGCACAAGTTACAATGACGCCGTAACGGAAATTTTCTTTGCCGTATTTGCGAATTGCGTTGCCGATGGGAGACTTCTTTTTTGCGTGTTGCTTGAAACGCTCTTTGACTGTCTTGACGGTCTGCCCGACGTATTTTTTGCCGTTGACCATATTCCAAATGAGATACACCACTCCATACATAAAAGCTCCCGCCTTTCAGATTGACAGCAAGGCGCGAGCGTTGTAGAATCAAATATGGAAAAAGCCCTGCGCCATGCTTAAGATTATGTTTAACGATTCAATCTTAGCACGCAGGGTTTTTTTCGTCAAATTTTCGTCGCGCTCCGAAATTTTTTCGCGAAGCATAAAAAAATGCCCAACGCCAAATAACGACAGACCTTGTAATAATTTTTCTTCGCGTGAAACATTTGATAAATTTCGGGCAACAAGTTCGCAACGAAATTTTTTTCGCCGAGCGACAAAATCGCCCGCCGTCACCGCGTATTCGTAATCGCCGACAATATAACGCCCGCTCTCTTCAGCAATGTACAAAAGCTCCAAAACATTTTCGTGACGGTGAATCATGTGCGGATGCTTTAAACTGTATTCATTATCGACAAAAATCACGTCCGCCAACTGAATCTGATTATCCATGAGCCTCCCCTCCCGAAAATATTTTAACTTGTCGGCGTCGAAGGCGTTATCGCAATCTTGATAAAGTTTAAGCCGTCCGCAAAAAATTTTTCGTCATGAATTGCAAGATACGGTAAAAAAAAATCCCCGCGAATTTTTCACGGGGAAAATTTTTTTATCGTCATAAATTTTTTTCGAGCCACGCGCGCGCAAGTTCAATTTGAATTTCAACTTGTCGAGGAGAAGTTCCGCCTTGAGAATTTCGGGCGGCCACACAAGTTTCCGGCTTTATCGCGTCGAAGATGTCTTCTTCGAACAGCGGCGAAAATTTTTTGAACTCGTCGAGCGTCAAATCTTTGAGATAAATTTTTTTCTCAATGCAATAATGTACGAGCTTGCCGGCGACTTCGTGCGCTTGACGGAAGGGCAAATTTTTTTTGACAAGATAATCGGCGGCGTCGGTTGCGTTGGAAAAATCTTCTTCGACGGCGCGGCGCATGTTCTCCTTGCGAACTTTCATGCCCGCGACGATTTGCGCGAAGACCGCCAAAGAAAATTTCACGGTGTCGAGCGCGTCGAAGACTCCTTCCTTGTCTTCCTGCAGGTCTTTGTTGTAAGCGAGCGGCAAAGCTTTGACCGTCGTCAGCAACGCCATTAAGTGGCCGAAGACTCTGCCCGCCTTTCCGCGAATCAATTCGGGGACGTCGGGATTTTTTTTCTGCGGCATCATCGAAGAGCCCGTGCAGTGTGCGTCGTCCAGTTCGACAAAAGAAAATTCGCGGCTGCACCAAAAAATTATTTCTTCGCTGAAGCGCGAAAGATGAGCCATCAAAATTGACGCGGCCGATAAAAATTCCAGCAGATAATCTCTGTCGCTCACGGCGTCCAAGCTGTTCGAGTAAATCGCGCTGAAATTTAATTCGCGGGCGACAAAATTCCTGTCGATAGGAAAAGTCGTGCCGGCCAACGCGCCCGCTCCGAGCGGCATGATGTCCGCGCGAGCGTGAACGCCTTCGAAGCGGTCGAAGTCTCTTTGCAGCATGGAAAAATACGCAAGCAGATGATGCGCAAACAAAATCGGTTGCGCGCGCTGCAGATGAGTGTAGCCGGGAAAAATCACGTCGGAATTTTTTTCGGCGGCGGCGACGAGTTCGGCTTGAAGGTCGAGAATTAATTTTTGAACTTCGCGAACTTGTCGGCGCATGTAAAGATGAGTGTCGAGCGCGACTTGGTCGTTGCGGCTGCGCGCCGTGTGAAGTCGTCCGCCCGCCGCGCCTATTGCTTCCGTCAACGCCGCCTCAACGTTCATGTGAATATCTTCGAGCGCGACGGAAAAATTAAATTCGCCCGCGTCGATTTGCTTTAAAATTTTTTCCAAGCCCGCGCAAATTTTTTTGGCGTCGTCGTCCGAAATAATTTTTTGTGCCGCCAACATTTTTGCGTGCGCGATTGAGCCTTCGATGTCTTCGCGGTACATGCGCTTATCAAAATTTATCGACGCCTGGAACTCGTTAATCATTTCGTCGGTGGATTTTTCAAAGCGTCCGCCCCAAAGTTTCTCGCTCATTTTTTATTTACCAACGCGCGAACCTTGAGCGGCAGGCCGAACAGATTTATAAAGCCGGTGGCGTCGGCCTGATTGTAAACGTCGTCGTGCTCGAACGTAACGAACTCTTGGCTGTAAAGAGAATTGGGCGACTTGCTGCCCGCGCTGATGATGTTGCCTTTGTAAAGTTTCAACTTAACCGTGCCCGTGACAGTCTTTTGAGTTTCGTCGACGAACGCCGCCAACGCCTCGCGCAACGCGCAGAACCACATGCCGTCGTAAACGAGTTCGCCGTATTTAATTGCGACGTGCTGTTTAAAATGGAACGTGGCGCGGTCGAGGCAAAGATATTCCAGTTCGCGGTGCGCGTAGTAGAGAATGGAGCCGGCAGGATTTTCGTAAACGCCGCGGCTCTTCATGCCGACGAGACGATTTTCGCAGATGTCGACGATGCCGACGCCGTTGCGCGCGCCGATTTCGTTAAGCTTCGTGACGAGTTCGACTGCGCCGAGTTTTTCTCCGTTGACGGCCACGGGGATTCCGCGTTCAAAGTCCACGGAAATTTCTTCGGGCTTGTCGGGCGCGTCTTCGGGCGCGACGCTGATTAAAAACATTTTATTTTGCGGCGCGTTCCACGGGTCTTCCAAGTCGGAGCCTTCGTGCGACAGGTGCCAAATATTTCTGTCCATGCTGTAAGTTTTGTTCGCCGCGGCAATCGGGATGTTGTGGGCTTTGGCGTATTCGATTTCGGCTTCGCGGCTGTCGAGTTCCCATTCACGCCAAGGAGCGATGATTTTCAATTCGGGAGCAAGAGCTTTAACCGTCAACTCAAAACGAACTTGGTCGTTGCCTTTGCCTGTCGCGCCGTGAGCAACCGCGTCGCAACCTTCGGCCAATGCAACTTCAACCAATTTTTTTGCGATAATCGGGCGGGCGAAAGAAGTTCCGAGCAAATATTTTTCCTCGTAAGTCGCGCCGGCTTTGAGCGTGGGGAAAATATAATTTTCGATAAAATCTTTCGTGAGGTCGGCGATAAAAACTTTGGACGCGCCCGACTTCAAAGCCTTGTCGTGCACGACGTTAAGCTCGTCGCCCTGGCCGACGTCCGCGCAAACCGCAATGACTTCGCAGCCGTAATTTTCTTTGAGCCACGGAATGATAACGGAAGTATCGAGCCCGCCGCTGTACGCGAGCGCAACTTTCTTAACAGAATTCTTCATGCGAAAAATCTCCTTCAAAAAAATTTTTAACAACGCCCGCATTTTACATTTGCGCTTGGAGCTTGTCAATTTTTGCGGCGGCGAATGAAAAATGTTGCAAAGTGTAAAAAGTATGATAGAATAATTTTGCTTAGCGCAGGCAAATTTTTTTCAACAGAAGAAGGGAGCAATCCGACAGATGTGGGGATTTTTTGGAGGCTTGTCGCACGACATGGGAATTGACCTGGGAACGGCAAATACTCTTGTGCACGTGAAAGGTCGTGGGATTGTCCTGCGTGAACCTTCGGTCGTGGCGATAAAAAGTGATACGGGCGAAGTCCTTGCGGTCGGCGAAGAAGCCAAAAATATGATTGGACGGACGCCGGGAAATATCATTGCAATTCGCCCGCTCAAAGACGGCGTCATTGCCGATTTCGACGTAACGCAAGCAATGCTCAGATATTTTATCCGCAAAGCAATGAATTCAAAATCGTTCGTTCGGCCGCGCGTGGTCGTGGGCGTTCCTTCGGGCGTCACGGAAGTTGAGAAGCGAGCAGTCATCGACGCGGCGACACAGGCGGGAGCGCGTGAGGCTTACCTTATCGAAGAACCGATGGCGGCGGCAATCGGCGCGGGTCTTCCCGTCGAGGAGGCAACCGGCAACATGGTCGTCGATATCGGCGGCGGCACAACTGAAATTGCTGTCATATCTTTGGGCGGCATCGTCGTGAGCAAATCGATTCGCGTCGGCGGCGACGAAATGGATTCGTCGATTATCCAATACATTCGCCGCATGTATAACTTGATGATTGGCGAGCGCACGGCCGAAGAAATTAAAATTAAAATCGGCACCGCGATTATCACGCCCGAAAAAGATAAATCGATGACGATTCGCGGGCGCGACTTGCTCAGCGGCCTGCCCAAAACCGTTGAGGTTAAATCCAGCGAAATTCGTGAAGCTTTGGGCGACCCGATTTTTAAAATCGTCGACGCGGTTAAAGGCACGCTTGAGAGAACTCCGCCCGAATTGGCGGCGGACGTCATGGATCACGGAATCATGATGACGGGCGGCGGCGCGTTGCTTGCCAACTTGGATAAATTAATCGCAAAGGAAACGGGAATGCCGGTTATCGTCGCTGACGACGCTTTGAGTTGCGTGGGCGAAGGCACGGGCAAATCCCTGGAGAATATGAATTTGCTTAAGCGGGTCGTCATGACTTCCAAAAAGCTGAGACAATGAGCAACAAACTTCGCAAGGAAAAACAGACGGGAAAAAAAATTGTCGCGCTGATTTTTGTTTTTATCAGCGTGTTTTGCTGTGTGTTTTTCGCGGCGCGCGGCAGGTTCAGCCCGCGGGCAACAGACGGTGTCGCCATGATGATCGTTGCGCCTTTCCAGCGGGCTTTCTCTTGGGTCGGCAGTCAATTAACTTTCGTGACAAACAGCGTCAAAGAAATTTCTCATCTGCACGAACAGAACAAACTTTTGCGCGAGGAAGTAGAAATTTTGCGGGCGCAGAATTTGACGGCCGGCGAATACGCGTCGGAAAATCAGCGGCTCAGAAATTTATTGGGCTACAAGCAAACTGCAACTCAATTCGATTTGCTTGCGGCCGCCGTCATCGGGCGCGAGTCGGCCTCTTGGTCGAGCGTGATTGTAATTAACCGCGGCACTTTGGACGGCGTGGCAAACAATATGGCGGTCGTCACGGAAATGGGTTTGGTCGGGCACGTCATGGAGGCGGGCGTCAATTCTTCCAAAGTTCAGTTGCTGATTGACCCGCGCTCGTCGGTCGGCACTTTGATTCAGCGTCCCGAATCGCGCGTGGCGGGCATCGTCGAAGGCGACATAAAAAATCCGAATCATCCGCGCATGGTGAACATCCCGAAAGATTCCGACGTTAAAGTTGATGATATGATTGTCACGTCGGGTTTCGGCGGCGTCTATCCCAAAGGGCTCGTCGTCGGAAAAATTATCGAGATTCACAACGAGGAAGGCGGCCTGCTTGAATACGGCGTGATTGATACTTCCGTTGACTTCCAAAAGCTGGAGGACGT
>CAMJQS010000039.1 GCA_946408105.1 uncultured Selenomonadales bacterium
GGCAAAAGAATTGTGTGCCCGTTGGGAATGGCCGCTTTGTTTTTGCGGACGTAAGCGCAAACCAAACACGACTTGGGCAACTTGACTTCCATTAATTTTTTCCCCGCGACCTTCGCGCCGCTCTGAACGATAACTTCGACGGCCTCGGCTCGTGCGCCCTCCAAAATGGAAACGCTCACAACGCCGCCGCGCCTCACGAACGCCAAAACCTCGCTGGCCGAAAGAAGACGCGCAGAAATTACTATGTCGATGCCGACTTTTTCTATCAAGTCCGCGTATTCCGTCCGATAAACTCTGACGACGGTTTTTTTCGCGCCCAAATGTTTTGCAAGCAACGCAATCATCAAATTCAATTTGTCGTCTTCGGTCAAGCAAACGACAACGTCCGCCGAGGCAATTCCTTCCTGCGCAAGCAAATCGACGTTCGTGCCGTCGCCGTAAATGGCAATGCTGTCGCCCGTCAAAAGTTGCGCAATGTCTTCGCAGCGGTCGCGGTCTTTTTCAATCACTTTGACGTTGACGCCCGCTTTAATCAACATGACGGAAAGCGTCCGCGCGATTCTTCCCGCGCCGATTATCATCACGCGTTCAAGTTTCCGAGAATTGCGTTGAACAAAATTTGTACTGAACTTTTCTATCGCGTCGGGGAAGCCGATAAAATACGCGTTGTCGTCCACTTCCAACGAGTCGTCGCCGTGCGGAATTATCATTTGGTGGTCGCGAAAAATTAATCCCGCCAAAACTCCTTCGGGCAGGCGCAAATTTTTAAACGGAATGTCGAGATATTTACTGTCCTTACGAATTTTCACTTCAAAGAGGCGAACCTTGCCGCCGGCGAATTCGTCCACGTCGAGCGCGGCGGGCGTCATGAGTATTCGATAAATTTCGTGCGCGGCAATCATTTCGGGGTTGAGCATCAAATCTATGTCGAAATTTTTTTTGAGATAATCTTTTGCCTCGCTGATAAATTGCATGTCGCGGATTCGGGCTATCGTGTGTTTAATGCCGTGCTTCTTCGCCAAAATGCAAGCGACCATGTTTACTTCGTCAATGGCCGTGACAGCGATAAAAACGTCCGCGCCGTTCACGTCGGGGTCGTCCATTGTTATCGGGCTTGCGCCGTTGGCAACAATCGTCAGCACGTCCAAATTATTTCTCAACGCGGTAAGTTGGCTCTCTTCGCGGTCGATGACTGTAACGGCCATTTGCTCGTTGCTCAAAAGTTCCGCGATTGTGTAACCGAGCTTGCCCGCCCCGACAATTACCACGCGCATTTAAATCACCTCACAAACTCCGCAACGCTTGCACCCGTCGAAGCAGGGCGGCGTCGGCTTTAAATTTTTCGCGCGATTAAATTCGTCAATCAAATATTTTTTGTCGAAGCCCTGGTCGAGAAAATCCCACGGCAAATTTTCTTCCAAACTTCTCTCGCGCAAATAAAAATCTTCGTCCAAGCCCGCCGCCTTGAAATTTTTTCTGAAGTCTTGAGCCGTCTCCGAGTGCAAAATTATTTCCGAAATTTTTTTGTCGCCGCGCGAAAGAATTGCCTGCACTTGAGCCGCGCGAATTGATTCCGAAATTATTTCCACGCCGCCCGTTGATTTTAAACTGCCGCGCAAAATTTTTAAAGCCGCGTCCAAATATTTTTTTCCCGCGAAGGCCGCCCACTGAAACGGCGTGAACGGTTTGGGCACGAAGGGATTTACGCTCAACGTCAGCCGCCCGCCGCAAAATTTTTTTATCCTCAACGACAGCCGCGCGATTTCTTCCACGTCCGAAAAATTTTCAAACGGCAGGCCGACCATAAAATACAGCCGAAAATTTTTTATGCCCGCCTTCAAGCCGAGTTCGACCGCCGCGAAAATATTTTCCTCCGTGATTCCTTTGTTGATGACGCGCCGCATTTTTTCCGAGCCGACTTCGGGCGCGATTGTCAAAGTTTTCAGGCCGCCCGCCGCCAAAGATTTCACCAGCTCTTCCGTCACCGAGTCCGCGCGAAAACTTGCAACCGACATTTGCAGCCGTTCGCCCAAAATAAATTTGCACAGCTCGTCGATTTGCGGGTAATCGGAAATGGCCGCGCCCATCAGCCCGATTTTTTTCCCGAATTTTTTTGCGTCGAGAATTTCTTTTTTTAGCACGTCGAGCGAACGATTGCGCGGCTTGCGAAAACAATAGCCCGCCATGCAAAATCGACAGTGCCGCCCGCAGCCTCGCGCCGTCTCAATCAAATACATGTTGAATTCGGCATCGTCCGTCAGAATCGTCGAATGCGCCGGGAAGTCGTCCAAATTTTTTACCCACTGCCGCGAAACTTTTTTCGGGAAGGCGGGAACGTAAACGCCCGCAACCCGCGAAAGTTTTTCCAGACGCTCAAGGCGCGGAAGATTTTCGGAAGAAATAATTTCGTTCATGAGCGGCGGCAAAATTACTTCGCCTTCGCCGACGACAAACGCGTCGAAAATTTCTGCAAGCGGCGCGGGATTGAACGTGGCGCAACAGCCGCCCGCGATGATTATCGGGTCAAAGTCCGTGCGTTCACTCGCGCGAATTTTTATCTTGCCGAGCTTGAGCATTTTGACGACGTTAAAGTAATCGGGCTCGAAACTCACCGCGAAGCCGACGACTTGAAATTTATTCAGCGGCGTGCGCGTCTCGACGCTCAAAAGTTCTTTGCCTTCGGACAAAAAAAATCTTTCGCAGGAAATATTTTTGTCGGCGTTCAAAAGTTCGTAAATGATGTGAATGCCGAGGTTGCTCATGCCGACGCGATAAAAGTTCGGATAGGCCAGCGCGAATTTGATTCGCCCGCCGTGTTTAGCTGTTAGCTGATAGCTGTTAGCTGTTAGAATTTCCATTTGCAATTCCCAAGTTCATGGAGCCGACGCGATAGCCTTGCAAGTCCAGCGTCACGTAATCGAAGCCCAAACTTTTTAATCGCGCAGAAATTTTTTCGCGAAGGTTTATCACGGCGTCGAACTCTTCGGGCAAAACTTCCAGCCGCGCAATTTTTCCGTGGACGCGAACGCGCAACTGCCCGAAGCCTTCCGCCGACAAAAAATCTTCCGCCGCCTCGACCGCCGAAAGTTTTTCCGCCGTTAAAGTTTCGCCGTAAGGAATTCGCGACGCCAAACACGCCATCGACGGCTTGCTCCACGTCGACAAATTCATTTCTTTTGACAGCGCGCGAATTTCCGATTTGCTCAAGCCGACTTCGCGCAACGGGCTTTTTATTTTTAATTCGGCCAACGCTTTCATGCCGGGGCGATAATCTTTTGCGTCGTCGACGTTCGAGCCTTCGACCAAAATTTTTTCTTCGGCCAAGCGCAAAAAATTTTTGAACAGTTCGCGCTTGCAAAGATAGCAACGGTCGACGGGATTTTCTTTTACGCCCGCAACGTTCAAAACGTCCGCCTCAAAAATTATTTGCCGAATTTTATTTTCCGCGCAAAATTTTTTCGTCGCGTCCAATTCTTTCTGCGGAATAAATTTGCTCGCCGCCGTCAACGCCAAAACTTTTTCGCCCAAAACTTCATGCGCGACCGCCAGCAGGAAAGTCGAATCCACGCCGCCCGAAAACGCCACCGCCACGCTTGAAAGTTCACGCAGATAAGATTTTAATTTTTCCGTCTTTGTCATTTCAAATCACCGCGCTTTGCAAGTAAAAACTCCTCAACCGACTTGCAGCCGAGGAGTTTTTATTTTTGTCAGTAAATCAAATTGCACGCTGAATTTTGCCGGAACGAAGGCAACGGGTGCACACGTTGACGCGCTTAACTTCGCCGTCGACGATAGCACGCACGCGCTGAATATTCGGCTTCCATTTGCGTTTGGTCTTCAAGTGCGAGTGGCTCACGTTCATTCCCGACATCGCGCCCTTTTGACAGATTTCGCAGTAAGCAGACATGAAAATCACCTCTTCTCTGAAAAAAGACACGCGCATTTTAGCACAGAAAATTTTGCCGTGCAAGTTTTATTTTTGTTTGACGAACTTGGAGCCGCTGATTTTATAAGTGTCGTTGTCAATGTGGAAAGTTGTCGCCGTAAATTCTTTCAGAGTAATTGAGCCGCCGTCCAAGTTCAACGTGACCGTGCCCGCAGATTTGTTATAAGTGGAGGTAAAGTCAAGGCCGTCGAGGTTCAGCGTGTCGTTGTTGTCGAAGCCGATTATAACGTCGTTGCCTTCGCCGCAAACAAATTTATCCGAGCCCGCGTTGCCCCAGAGTGAGTCGTTGCCCGCGCCGCCGTTTAGGTAATCGTTGCCTTTGCTGCCGTAGAGTTTATCGTTGCCGGCGTTGCCGAAGATTGAATCGTTGCCGGAGCCGCCGACGAGATAATCTGCACCGCTGCCGCCGACGATTGAATTTGCCAGCGCGTTGCCCGTGATTTTACTTGCCTTCGTGCGTTTGGAAGCATTGATTGTCTTAATTGCCGCGTCGACAGTCACGGGCGATTTGGTCGAGTCGTTGACGCTGAGGAAGTCGGTCGTTATGTTGGGAGCTTCCAAGCTTGCCGCGCCCTCCAAAGTGATTTTGCCTTTGCCGACGGTGACGATTAGATTATCGCCGCTCTTTTTTGTGGAGTAGGTGCCGCCGCTTATGGACAGCATGGCTTTCGAGTCGAAACCTTGAATCAAGTCGTTGCCGTCGCCTGCGGTGTAATTGATTAAGACGTTTTCGCCGCCGACTTCATAGCGAGCGGGTCGTTTGCCGGCAAGAGCGGTGCCCAACTGAATCGTATCGTTGCCGGTGCCGCCCGTGATTGTAACGTCGTTGCCGGTGTTGTAAATTAAATCGTTGCCCGCGCCGCCGATAAGCGTTGAATTTGTGGAGAGTTGAACATTGATGTCCGTAACGTTATAAATCGTGTCGTTGCCTTTGCCGCCGTCGATTGAAACTTTATCGACGCCGCCGCTTGAAAGATAATCATTGCCGCTGCCGCCGATGAGCGTCACGTTGTCGCATTCGTTTTCGATTGAATCGTTGCCCGAGCCGCCGTCAACCAGATTGTACGCGCTGATAGAGTTGTTGTGTCCGTAATCGCGCTCGGCGTCGTCATTGTAAATCCAATCGTCGCCGCTGCCGCCACGTATGGTTGAGTTCGAGCCGACGTGTTGGATTGAATCATTGCCCGCGCCCGTCGAGATTGAAACGCGGTTGCTGTAGTTGACGACGGTATCATTGCCCTTGCCCGCGAGAATTTTGTTTTTCGTTGAGTTGATTGAATACGACACGTCGCCGAAATTGATGTAGTTGTCGCCGTCGCCCGCATTGACGGAAAGATTTGTGGCGTTGTAAAAAATCAATCTGTCGTTGCCGCTGCCGCCAATAATCGTGGAATTTTTGTCGTTGCGGGAGCTTAAGGAGTTGTTGCCTTCGCCCAATTTAATCAGAGCCGTATTGTTGTATTCCATGCTGACAGAATCGTTGCCCGCGCCACTTAGCACGGTGCTTTTTTTTGTGTAGTTAAGAGAAAAATAATTGGTGCCGATTGTGTCGTCGAGCAAAATATTTGCTCCGAGACTTTCGCTGTTGTTGCCGCCGCCCTTGAGCGTGTCGTTTCCTTTGCCGCCGTAGACCGTGACTTTCGAGCCGTAGCCGGAAATATAGTCATTGCCTGAATCGCCCCAGAGCGTGGAGTTGTTGCCGTAATTGTAAATCGTATCGTTGCCCGCGTAGCCGATTAGCGATGCTTTATCGCCGCTGTTGGAAATGTAATCGTCACCTTTGCCCGCGTTGATTGTGGCGTTGGTGCTTTTGCTTTGAATGTTATCGTTGCCGTAGCCGCCGAGGATTGAAACGTTTTTGCCGTAATGTCTAATCGTATCGTCGCCCGCGCCCGCGTTGATTGTGACGTAATTGTTGCCGTGATTATAATCGCCGTTGGAAATATAATCGTTTCCGTTGCCGCCGAGAATCAAACCTTTGTGACCGCCGCGCAGGTTGTCGATTGTGTCATTGCCGTCGCCGCCGTCCAATGTCACGGGCGAAATTGAGACGTTGTTTTCTAAATGATCGTCGCCCGCCAAACCGTTGAGCCTTTTGTAATGAGTGAATGTCCGAACGTCGGTCTTTGAGTTGTAACTTATCACGAGCGTGTAGAGATTATCGTCGCCGCTCGTGCCCTTTTTCGTGCCGCCTTGTACAGTTACGTCCATGATAATTCCCTCCTTAAAGCAAAACAAGCGGCAAAGTTAAGAAAATTTCTTCGTCGCTTGAATTGATATTGCTTCCGATATTTGCAAGCCGAATTTTATCACAGGAGGCGGGTAATTGCAAGACAAATCATTTGTTTTCGTCGAGGAGATGTAAAAGTTCGTCGTAATCTTTTTTAAGCTGAACATAATCCTCGGCGATTTTCAGTGCCGCCAAAACCGCGACACGAGAGCCGGCAAAAGTTCGCGTGCTCTGCGAAATGGATTTCATCGTCGAATCGACCATGCGCACGAGTTTTGCCAAACCGTCGGGGTCTTCGGTGCGCAGGCGGTAAACTTCGCCGAAAATTTCAACCTCGACGCGACGCATTTCGCCGAAGGGTTTATCGTCCTTGGCCGCCATAACATCAACTCCTCAAAGTCGCGCCGAAGTCCTTTTCAACCGCCGCCAAAATATTTTTAAACGCCTCGTCGGCTTCCTCGTCTTTAAGCGTGCGTTCGTTGGAGCGGAACTCAAGCGCGAAGGCCAAAGATTTTTTGTCGGCAGGAATTCGCTCGCCCGTGTAAACGTCGAAGAGCGTCACGCCCTTGAAAAATTTTCCGCCGCTCTTAACGATAACTTTTTCAACGTCGGCGGCCGCGGTGTCGTGCTCAACCAAAATCGCAAGGTCGCGGCTGATTGACGGATATTTGGGCAGAGCTTCCAAGGTAAATTTTTTCGCGGCGAATTTTTGCAAAGTGTCGACGTCCGCCTCGAAGACGTAAATTTTTTTCTTAATGCCCAAAGCCTCGGCAACCGCGGGATGAACTTCGCCGACCGTGACCAACACGTCCAAGCCTTTTTTGAAGACGGCGGTTTTGCCGGGGTGCAGCGCGTAATGCTCGCCCGCCTCGACGAAATAATTTGCAATCGACAAGCCCGCCAAAAGTTCTTCGACAATTCCTTTGGCGTCGTAGAAGTCGACTTGCGCGGGATTTTGCGACCAACCTTTGGGCTCGCGGCGTCCCGTGAGAAGTCCGACGACTTTTTGTTTTTCAAGCGGCTGTTCCGTCACGGGCAAATTTTTCGGCAAGAAGACGGGCGCGACATCGAACAGGCGCAAGTCTTCGTTCTTGCGGCTGAAATTTCTTGAGGCGTTCTCGAAAATTGACGCAAGCAACGTCGTCCTCAAAAGCGGAGCCTCGTCGGTTAACGGATTCATAATCGGGACGGCGCGGCGCAATTCAGAATCGGCGGGCACGCGCATTTTGTCGAACATCGCCTCGCTCGTGAACGCAAAAGAAAGTTCCTCGCAAAGCCCCAGGCTCGACAAAATATTTTTTATCTTGTCGATAAAATTTTGCGTGGAAGATTGCCGGCCTTGTTGGTTGCCCTTCGGGAGCGTCGACGGAATTTTATCGAAGCCGAAAATGCGCGCGACCTCTTCCGACAAATCGTCGGGAAGTTTAACATCGTTTCGCCAATCGGGCACGGTCACTTCGTAAGCGGAAGAAATTTTCATCTCGACGCTTTTGGCAAGCCCGCCGAAAGTCTCGCTGATATTTTTCATGAAGCCTTCGACGCCCGAATTTTTTAAAACTTCGTCTTCGGCCTTCGCGTCAGAGTTTTTGAACAGCTCGCCGATACTCGCGCCGAAATTTTTCATGAAGCCTTCGACGGTTGATTTCTTTCCGAGTTCGCGGGCGGCCTTGCCGAAATTTTTTGTCGCGGAAGCAAATTTATCGACGACCTCATCAGTCAGTTCATCGACGACGCCGAGCGGCTCAACCTTAAAGCCGAGAGCCTCCAGCACTTCGACAATTTCTTCGTCGCTGTAATTTGTTCCGAGGCGCGAATTAATTTGCGCGGGCGTGAATTTGATTTTGACTTCGGGTTTCGGATTCGGATAAACGTCGACGACGCCCTTGCAAACTTTGCACGCGTCCATATCTTGAAGAAGTTGCGCCACGCGGTCGAGAGCGGCGACGGTTCCTTTCTCGTTGGTGCCGCGCTCAAATCGTCCGCTTGCCTCCGAATGAATTCCAACCGCGCGAGAAGTGCGACGAATGGACGCGGAATTAAAGCAAGCAGCCTCAAGGATAACGGTTGAAGTTGCTTCGGTGATTTCGCTTTCAAAGCCGCCCATGATGCCCGCAAGCCCCGCAGCCTTTTCGGCGTCGGCGATGACGAGTTCGCCGCCTTTGGCAAGTCGGTTTGTGTCGTCGAGCGTGTGGAGCGGTTCGCCTTCGACGGCACGGCGTGCAGTCAGTTGGTGCCACGTGACTTTATCGAAGTCGTAAGCGTGGAGCGGTTGCCCCATTTCCAACATAACAAAATTTGTCACGTCGACGACGTTGTTAATGGCTCTCATGCCCGCGCCTTCCAGACGTTTAACAATCCAGTCGGGCGAGGGCGCAAGCTTAACGTTGGTCAGCACACGGGACGAAAATCTGGAGCAAAGGTCGGGCGCGTCGATTCCGATTTTAACCAAGTCGGCGGCGTTGCGTTCGTCGTCCTCGTCGATTTTAATTTCGGGGAAGCGCGGAGTTTTTTTTGTAAGGACAGCCAGCTCGCGGACGAGACCAATCACGCTGAAGCAGTCGCCGCGGTTTGCAGTCAATTCAAATTCCAAAATGTCGTCGTCGAGACCGAGCACTTCGGCGGCGGGCACTCCTATCGGCGTGTCTTCCGGCAAAATGTAAATGCCGCTGGAGTCGCCCTCAATGTTCATTTCGTTTGCCGAACAGAGCATGCCGTTTGAAACGACGCCGCGCATTTTGCCTTTGGAAATTTTTTTGCCGCAAGGAAGATTCGCGCCGACCAAAGCGACGGGCACGACTTGCCCTTCCTTTACGTTGCTTGCGCCCGTTATAATTTGTAAAAGATTTTCCGCGCCGACGTTCATTTGGCAAATCAGCAAGTGGTCGCTGTCGGGGTGCGCTTTAATCTCTTCGATTCGACCCGTCACGACTTTTTCCAAGCCTGCGCCCGCGTGAATCACGTTTTCGACGGGGATGCCCGCCAGCGTAAATTTTTCCGCCAGCTCGTCCGCCGTCAAGTCTATGTCAATGTAATCTTTCAGCCATTTGGTAGATACCTGCACAAAATCACCGCCTCAAAACTGTTTAAGAAATCTTACGTCGTTATCGTAAAGCAAGCGCATGTCGTCGAGCCCGTAAGTGAGCATTGCGATTCGTTCAATGCCCATGCCGAACGCAAAGCCGCTGACTTCTTCGGGGTCGTAGCCGCTCATCTTCAAAACGTCGGGGTGAACCATGCCCGCGCCCAAAATCTCAAGCCAGCCCGTTCCTTGACAGACTTTGCAACCCGAACCATGACACATCACGCACGACACGTCGACTTCCGCGCTCGGCTCCGTGAACGGAAAGAAACTCGGACGCAAACGAATTTTTGTCTTCTCCCCGAAAATTTTTTTGGAAAAATCTTCAAGCGTTCCTTTCAAGTCGGCAAAAGAAATTCCCTTGTCGATAACGAGCCCTTCGACCTGCGTGAACATCGGCGAGTGCGAAGCGTCGTAATCGTCGCGGCGATAAACTCTGCCCGGCGCAATCATTCTAATCGGCTCGTTATTTTTGTGGCGTTCCATTGTCCGCGCCTGCACCGGGGAAGTCTGCGTCCTCAACAAAATTTCTTCGGTGATGTAAAAAGAATCCTGCATGTCGCGGGCGGGGTGGTCTTTGGGCAAGTTCAACGCCTCGAAGTTGTAATAATCCGTCTCGACTTCGGGGCCTTCCTCGACGCTGTAACCCATGCTCACGAAAATTTCTTTCACGCGGTTGAGCGTCAACGTCAGCGGGTGAAGATGTCCGTCATGCACGCGGCGACCCGAAAGCGTCACGTCGATTTTTTCCGACGTCAATTTTTTTTCAAGCTCGGCCGCTTTGAGTTCGGAATTTTTT
This sequence comes from uncultured Selenomonadales bacterium, assembly GCA_946408105.1. Lineage (GTDB taxonomy): Bacteria > Bacillota > Negativicutes > Selenomonadales > Selenomonadaceae > Quinella. The sequence continues at coordinate 10,055 of CAMJQS010000039.1, forward strand.
TCCGCGATTAAAGTTTCAAGTTGAGCGCGCGCCTCGTTGACGAACTTCCCGACAAGCGGACGCTCCTCGGCAGAAAGTTGGCTCATGCCGCGAAGTAAACTTGTAAGCTCGCCTTTCTTGCCCAAAAATTTTACGCGCACGTCGTCGAGTTCTTTGAGCGTTGACGAATTTTTTATCGCGCCTTGAGCCCGCTCGCGCAAATTTTTTATCTGTTGTTCCATCAATAAGCCTCCTTTGTATTGCGTAAGCTAACATACGCAAAAAAATATTTCAAGCCTCGCCGACGAAAAAAGCCCCGACCGTAGCCGAGGCGGTTTGTGTCAAGTTATTTCAAGCGTTATCTTTGATGTAAGGATACGGCACGATTGTTATCAGCGGGACTTTCAGTTCGCGTGCCGTATTTGTTTTCGGGCGCGGCGGGATTTTGTTGGCGGGCGGCTCTTTTATCATCGGGATTTGATTTGCGCCGCAAACCGCGTCGAGTTGTTCGTAGGTAAGGAATTCGTTCGTTATGTTAATCACCTCCAAAAAATTTTTTCTAAAGCTTATACGTTGCCGAAACGAATTCGTTACGCGGCGAAGTCACCAATTTTCAAAGCGGCGATTTTTATTCAGCCCGCGCATGAGCTCCATGTCCTCGGCCGTCAAGCTGAAGTCGAACACGTCAAAATTTTCCGCGATGTGATTTTTATTTTTCGAGCCGGGAATCACGACGTAGCCCGCTTGCATTTGCCAACGCAAAATAATTTGCGCGGGCGTCTTGGAATATTTTTTCGCGAGGCTCTGAATCGTTTCGTCGGAAAAAATTTTTTGAGTGTTGCCGCGCCCGCCGAAGGGATACCAGCTCTCCACGACCGTGCCGAAATTTTTCACGTAGACTTGAAGCTTTTCGTTTTGATAGTACGGATGATTTTCGTTTTGAATGACGGCGGGGACAATCGTCGCGATATTTTTTATCCTGTCGAAGTCTTGCGGCGTGTAATAATTTGAAATGCCGATTGAACGAATCTTGCCGCTCTTAACGCCGCGCTCCAACGCCCGATAAACTTCCTCGTCGTTGTAGCCGGGCTGATGAATCAACATCAAGTCGATGTAATCCAAGCCCAAACTTTTCAGCGAACTGTCAATCGCGGCGTCGGGCGAATTGTAATTGCCGGGCATAATCTTCGACGTGACAAAAATTTCTTCGCGGCTTGCAATGCCGTCGTCAATCGCGCGGCGCACGCCTCTGCCGACGCCGACCTCGTTGCCGTAATATCTTGCCGTGTCAATCAATCGATAGCCGACCTTCAGCGCGAAGTAAACGCACTCTTCGGCCGTGTCGTCGTCGAGCGTCCACGTGCCCAAACCGAGCCGCGGCATTTTGTATCCGCTGTTCAGTTCGACGCTCTCGCTTGAAATAAAATTTTTCATTTCCAATTCCTCATTCCTAATTGATTTTTCTGCGCCGCACGCCCCGAACAAATTCACGAACGCCACGCAAATTATCAGCAGAAAAAATTTTTTCATAAGCTCGCCTCCCGCGGCAAGTAAACTATAAATTTTTCTCTCAGTCAAACAAAATTTATTTGCCACGGAAAAGTTCAGCCGTTAAAATAAAAAAAATTTTTCGGAGGAGGAAACGAAATGAAAATTTACAGGGCGGCGATTTTCGACATGGACGGCACGCTCGTCGACACGCTCGCCGATTTGCAAGACAGCGTAAACGAAATGCTCGCTCATTACAATTTGCCGTTGCGCACGCTCGACGAGGTAAGACGCTTCGTCGGCAACGGCGCAAGAAAATTAATGCTCCGCAGTTTGCCCGAAGGCTGCAGCTTCGTCGACGAGGCTTTGAAATTTTACAACGACTGCTACGCCCGCAACTGTTTGAAAAAAGTTAAACCTTACGACGGGATTATGGAGTTTCTCGCGGCGTTGGAGGCAAAAAAAATTCCGCTCGCCATTTGCACGAACAAGCAACACTTCGCGGCAGTTGCGATTGCGGAAAAAATTCTTGCGCCGATAAAATTTTCTTACGTATCCGGCGACGAACCGAATCGCCCGCGCAAGCCCGACCCGACCCGCGCACTTGCCGCCGCCGAAAAATTTTCTGTCGCGCCCGAAGACGTTGCTTACTTCGGCGACACGGCGGTTGACATGGAGACTGCAAAAAACGCGGGCTTCCTTGCCGTCGGTGTGACGTGGGGTTTTCGTCCGAGGAGTGAGCTCGTCGACAGCGGCGCAAAAATTATCGTCGACCGTCCGCAAGAAATTTTGGCGCGAATCAATTTCGGCTGAACATAGAAAAAATCCCCTGCGCTTTTCGTGCAGAGGATTTTTGTTTGCATAAAAAAATTAAGACCTATTCAGCGCGGGCAAGAATCACTTGACATCCTCGCCCGCGTGTGGTATCCTACCATTGGCTTTAAATACACATACAGCGCGAGGTGCGCTACAAGGTTTCTGTCGTTAATTATAGCCGAGGAGTCCCTTATTGTCAAGTCTTGAAGAAGGAGTGATTCGTTATGGTCATTAAAGACCTCGTCCCCGTCGAGTGGAGCAGTCAACGCGTGCTCACTACCGCCCAGCTCGCCGAGCATTATGAATGCGAAGTTCGTCACATCAGCGAAAATTTCAAGAACAACGAAAGCCGTTTTAAAGAAGGCAAGCATTACTTTCGACTGGACGGAGAAGCTCTGAAAACCTTTAAGAGGTATTCCGATGATATCGGATTACCTATCAACAAGTTTTCCCCGACTCTTTATCTTTGGACGGAACGTGGCGCAGCTCGTCACGCCAAAATGCTGTCCACCGACCGCGCGTGGGAAGTTTTTGAAGAACTGGAGGACTTTTATTTCGTTCGGAATACTTCTGCGCTCGCTGCGCCCGCCGCAAAAGAAAAACCCGCCCTCGAATCCAAACGCCGCAAATTCAACTTTGCCCGCGTGTA
>CAMJQS010000040.1 GCA_946408105.1 uncultured Selenomonadales bacterium
TTGCGAAGGCGTCGACCTTCAAGCCGGCGTTAATGCCCGTGCGAATGTATTCGAGACCGTCGGCCAACGTGTAGCCCAACTCAATATCGGCCGGCGCGCCCGCCTCTTGCATGTGGTAGCCGCTGATTGAAATAGAATTGAACTTCGGCATGTATTTCGTCGTGTATTCGAAAATGTCGCCGATGATTCGCATTGACATATCGGGCGGATAAATGTAAGTGTTGCGCACCATGAATTCTTTCAAGATGTCGTTTTGAATGGTGCCGTTCAAAATGGATTTATCGACGCCCTGCTCAATGCCGCTTTGAATGAAGAACGCAAGAATCGGAAGAACCGCGCCGTTCATCGTCATGGAGACGGACATTTGGTCGAGGGGAATGCCGCTGAACAAAATGTTCATGTCGAGCATGGAGCAGACCGAAACGCCCGCCTTGCCGACGTCGCCGAAGACGCGCGGATTGTCTGCGTCGTAACCGCGGTGTGTCGGCAAGTCAAACGCAATCGACAAACCCTTTTGACCTGCGGCGAGGTTGCGACGATAAAAAGCGTTCGACTCTTCAGCCGTGGAGAAGCCCGCGTATTGACGAACAGTCCACGGGCGGAAAACGTACATCGTTGCGTAGGGGCCGCGCAAGAACGGAGGAATGCCGCTGACGAAATCCAAATGATTCATGTGCGCGTATTCGTCGTGGGTGTAGAGCGGCTTAACGGGCACATGCTCCATCGTCTTGTAGATAAGTTTGTCGTAATCTTCTTTGGCTGCCTTCTCGAATTTTTCTTTCCAAGCCGCCTCGTCAAAAGTCGGGGCATCGCTCAGACCAATCTGCGTGAAGTCAGGATTTTTGTATGCCAATTAGTTCATCCCCTTTTTCTGTTGAAGAGCTTGAATAACTTTGTAGCAATTCGCTTTAACGTGAATGTACTCGTCAATGCCCGCCGCGTTGTATTCTTCAAGCTTATCAGCGGGAGCCGCGCCCGCGAGGAATACCGTTGCGTTCGGCAGAGCCTCGTGAAGTTTCGGGGCAAGTGCGGGGACAATTTCGGGATAAGTCGCGTCGGTGGAGCAAATGACAACTGCGTCCGCGCCCGATTCTTTTGCCGCTTGCGCCGCGTCGTCGACAGTTTTAAAGCCGTTGTTGCCCAAAACTTGGAACGCGCCGACCTGCAAAAATCCCGTGGTGAAATCCGCGCGGGCTTTGTGTTGAGGTATCGGCCCCATGTTCGCCAGGAAAATTTTTACGTTGTCGCCCGTCTTAGCTTTGAAGTTTTCCGTCTTTTCGCGAAGAGCCTCGAAACGTTCGCTCCAACGATGAGCCGCGATTGATTTAATTTCTTCAACGTCGGCCGTGCCCAAAGCTTTTCTGATTTCGGCAATGGTCGCGCCCGTTTCGGCCGCCGCGATGGCACAACATGCGCAACCGTCTTTAACATCGGCGAGCGCGTCTTTGACGGCGGCAGAATCAACCGTGCTCAAATAATTTTCAATCGCCGCCGTGCGGGCTTTCATGTTTTCGGCTTGAGATTCGGGGCGCGCGTCAATGCGTTCCTCTGTCATGTTCGGGTACATGTTGTTGCCGACGATTCTGTCTTTGCGGGTCTCGGCCGCCTTAAAGCGAGCGTCACAAACTTTAGCGATTTCGTCTTGCGGGTAACCTTCTTTGAGCGCGGCGACGATTCCGCCTTTGCCCTCGACGACTTGGAACTCCGCCCAAATTTTTTCTTTAATTTCTTTGGTCAAATTTTCAACAGCCCACGAGCCGCCGGCCGGGTCAATCGGCTGGAGCAGTCCGAATTCTTCCTGCAAGATGATTTGCATGTTGCGGGCGATACGACGGCTGAACTCGTCGCCTTTGCGGACGGGCTCATCGAACGTGGAATTTTCAAAGCTGTCCACGCCGCCGACAACGCCGCTGAAAAGTTCGGTCGTGTCGCGCAGCATGTTGACGTAAGGATCGTAAACGGTCTTGAAGAATTTTGCGGGGCGTCCGTGAACGTGAATTTTTTGCGATTCTTCGTTGCCGCCGAAGGCTTTAACAATCTGCGCCCAAATCGGACGAACCGCGCGAAGTTTTGCAATCTGCATGAAGAAGTTCGCGCCCATGGAGAAGCCGAACATAATTTGACTTGCCGCCTCGTCAATCGTCAAGCCGCGGTCGAGCAGTGCACGCAGGTAAGCGACGCCCGCCGAGATTGTGTAAGCGACTTCTTGAATATCGTTTGCGCCGCCATTGCTGAAGACGTTGCTTTTAACGAAAATCGTTTTGAGTTCGGGCGCGTTCTTGAGTGCCCACTTCGCGGACTTCGCTGCCTCGTCGAAAAGTTTATCGAGGTCTTGAGTAAGCTTGCCTTTGGCCGCGTACTCTGCAATCGGATTCGCGCCGATGACGCCTTTAAGTTTGGAAACGTCGCCGCCGTTTTTCTTGACCGCCGCAACAATCAACGCCAGCAGAGGCAACGAACTTTCGCCGGCGTAAACGAAGAGCGGGTATTGGTCTAGCTTGAGACCTTTAAGCAAAGTTTCAACGTCGCCGAGCGTCGTCAAGCTGCAGCCGCCTTTGCCGATGTGTTTGCATTCGCGAGCGTCTTTGGCTTTGCGGGTCGCGCAGTCGACTTTGACGTTGTAGACGGTCGAACCTTTTTCAATTTCGTGCTTAAGCAGTTCGTTATTCTCTTCGGCAAAAGTTTCGTCGCACGCTTGAGCGATTTTCCACGGCGCGTTGACATAACCGTTGGCCTCGACGCCGCGAAGATAGTCGCCCATGCCGGGGAAAGATTTGGCGGGCTGAATCGGTTCGGTGTCCGCGTGGAAATACATCGGGCTGAAGGTTATGCCCTCGTAAGTTTTGGTGAAAAGTTTTTTCTCGAACGGCGCGCCTTTGAGCAGGGCGATGCACGCTTCTTTCCACTCGTCGTAAGTCGGCGGCGTGAATTCGTCCATCGGCACTTCGGGGAAATTTTCTTGCGCTTCGGCTTTTCTTATCAGAGCCTGAAGGTCAAGTTCTGCATTGCTCATAAATTTTTTTCCTCCCATAAAATTTTTTTGTAAGTCTTGCGAAAAGTTTTCTCTCTCCTCCTCAAAAGTTGGACGTAGGGTTATCGCTGTCTATGAAACTATAGTACAAATCTATCGTGGCGTCAACGCCGCCGATAAAAAATCCTGCGCCGTCAATCGCTTGACGCTCAACGGCAAAAAATATAAACTGCCTGCGAAAAAATTTTGAGGAGGAAAGTTTATGCAGGTGACAAAGACAATTTTGGACGGCGTGTTGATTTTGGAGCCGAAAGTTTTTGGCGACGCGCGCGGCTGGTTCATGGAAACGTGGTCGGCGCGAAAGTTCGAGGCGGCCGGTTTGAATTTTAATTTCGTGCAAGACAATCAATCTTATTCGGCGCAACGAGGCACTCTGCGCGGCCTGCACTATCAAACGGCTCCGTTCGCGCAAGCCAAGCTCGTCCGTTGCACGCGCGGAAAACTTTTGGACGTGGCGGTCGACATTCGCGAAGGCTCCGAAACTTTTGCAAAGTGGGTCGCCGTCGAACTCACTGCCGAAAACAAAAAACAGCTTTTGATTCCTCGCGGCTTCGCTCACGGCTTTTTGACTTTAACTGACGACGTGGAGATTCAATACAAGGCCGACAATTTTTACGCGCCGAACTGCGACGGAAATATAATTTGGGACGACGAAGAAATTAAAATCGATTGGCCGTTCGCTCCGACGATTCTCGCCGAAAAAGACGCCAAGGCTCCGACGCTCCGTGAACGTCTGCAGCGCGGCGAATTGAGATTTTAATCATGCAACTGACACGCGAACAACAAGAGGCCGTCGACGCCCGCGACGAAAATATTTTGATAGCGGCGGCGGCCGGCGCAGGCAAAACAGGAACGCTCACACGGCGCGTCGTGAAATTGTTGGAAGAAAATTTTTGCGACGTCGACGAACTTTTAATCATGACGTTCACGAAAGCGGCCGCTCAAGAAATGCGCGCGCGAATTCAAAACGCGCTGATGAAACGATTGGAGACCGAACTCGACGCCGCAAATCAGGCGCGACTGGAAAAGCAAATTATTTTTTTGAGCAGCGCACAAATTTCCACGTTCGATTCTTTTTGCCAATCGGTAATCCGCAGAAATTTTTCGCGCATCGACCTCGACCCGAAATTTCGCGCGGCCGACGACAACGAGCTGACAATTTTAAAACGCGAAGTCATCGAAGAACTTTTCGAGGAAAATTATTCAAGCGGCAACGAAGCTTTTAAAAATTTTACGGACGAATTCGGCGGCAACGTCCGCGGCGACGAAAAACTTCACGAGATGATTATAAAGCTGCACGACTTTTCTTTGAGCATGCCGAATCCCGACGAGTGGCTCGACAAACTTCCCGCGCCGTACAACTTGCCCGAAGACGCTCGCCTCGAAGACACAGATTGGTTTAAATTTCTCAAGCCGCAAATTTTTCAAACGCTCCAAAAAATTTTCGACGACTGCGCCGCCGCTTACGACCTCGCCGAAAAAAATAACATCAAGGAAAAAATTATTCGCGACGATTTCAATCAGATTAACGATTTAAAAAATGCCGGCGACGATTGGAATAAACTTTACGACAAAATTTGGGCGATAAGCTTTGGCAACTTCGGCGGCGGAAAATTTGTCGACGAACGATTAATCATCAAAGACAAAATAAAAAATCTGCGCGACGGCTACAAGAAAAAACTTGAAACATTGCGCGATAAATTTTTCCGAGCCGACGAAAATAAAATGCTCTCCGACGTGCGCGAACTTTTCGAGCCGATTAAAGAACTCGTCCGCGTGACGAAACTTTTTGCGAAAAAATTTTCCGACGCCAAACGCGAACGCTCAATCATCGACTTCAACGACATGGAACATTTCGCGCTGAAAATTTTCGACGCCGCCCCCGAAGTCGCCGCCGCTTACCGCGAAAAATTTAAGTTCATCATGGTCGACGAATACCAGGACACAAACGGCGTGCAGGAAGCCATCGTCCAAAAAATTTCTCGCGGCGATAATTTATTTTTCGTCGGCGACGTGAAGCAGTCGGTTTATCGTTTCCGCCTCGTCGACGCCTTCAACTTCAGAGAAAAAATGAAACTTTATCGCTGCATAAATCTTTCCAAAAACTTTCGCAGCAGGGAAAAAATTATCGCGGCGGTCAACGAAATTTTTGTTCGGCTCATGAATGCGCGCGCGACTGAAATTGATTACGACGCGGCGGCGGCTTTGCAATTCGGCGCGAGCTACGAGGTCGGCGAAAAATTTTTGGACGAACGCCCCGAATTTTATTTTATCAAGACGGAAAAAGATTCGGACGACGACAAAATCGAAATTGAAATGAGATTCATCGCGGGAAAAATTCACGCGCTGATTGAATCAAAAAAACTTGTGCGCGACGGAGAAATTTATCGTCCCGTCGAATTCAAAGACATTGTGATTTTGCACCGCGCGCCCAAGACGAAGGCCTTTGAAATTTTGGACACGCTGAAAAAGTTCGGAGTGCCGGCTTACGTGCCCGACGAAGAAAATTATTTTCGCGCGAACGAAATTCAAGTCGTCATGAGTTTGTTGAAAATTTTGGACAACGCGCGACAAGACATCGAACTTGCGGCCGTGATGATGAGCCCGATTGGCGGTTTCAGCGCGGAAGAATTGGCGGCGATTAGAATTGAAAATCCCGACGTCGATTTTTATACGGCGGTCAGTCTCGGCTCGGACAAGTGCAAAAATTTTTTGAGCAAGTTAAACCTTTGGCGCGAGGCGGCTCGTCAACTCGGCGTGCCCGAACTTTTGAGCAATCTTTATCGCGAAACGGGCTATTATGATTCTGTCGGCCGTGAAGAACGCGGCGCGGCTCGTCAAGCGAACTTGAGGATTCTGATTGACCGCGCGGCAAGCTTTGAATCGAACAACACGCGCGGCCTGTCCGGGTTCATCGAGTTTATCGGCAAGCTAAAAAATTTCGGAAAAGATTTATCGACGGCCGCGACCCTCGGCGAAAATGAAAACGTCGTGCGCGTCGTGACCATTCACAAGAGCAAGGGCTTGGAATATCCCGTGGTGTTCGTGGCGGGCGTCGGCAAACCGTTCAACAAAGACGACTACACCAAAGGAAAAATTTTCATGCACAAAGAATTCGGAATCGGAGTTCATCGGACGCCGAAAAATTCTCAGCTGAAAGTAAAAACTTTGGCGACGCAGGCCGTGGCGAAAAAAATTCACGACGAATCGGTTTCGGAAGAGTTGCGGCTGTTGTACGTGGCCATGACGCGCGCGAAAGAAAAATTATTTTTAATCGGGACGACGACGAAAACCGCGCTGGAAAAATTGCGGCAAGTCGACACGCCCGACGATTACGAAATTTTGTCGGCGGGAAGATTCATGGATTGGCTGCTTCCGATAAAAGACGCGCTGGCTCCCGTGATTGATTCGCGGCTCGTGGAGCTTGCGGAGGTTTTGGAAATTAAAGAGCGGTCGTTGGAAAAGGCGCAGGAAAAAATTTTTCAAGAGCCGGAAAAACTTCAGCCGTCGCCGCTCGAAAAAATTCCCGCGAAACTTTCCGTCACGGAGCTCAAACGTCGCGCGGAGGAAGAAGATTTGCCGACGCTCGAAAATTTTGCGCAGAAAAAATTTATTTATCGTCGTCCGAACTTTTTGCAGAAGAAAAAAATTTCGGGCGCGGAGTTCGGCTCGCTCATGCACAAAGTCATGCAGAGTTTGAACTTGAGCGGAGACTTGTCGGCGGCGGGAATCGTTGCGCAGGTCGAAGAACTTGCCCGCAAAAAAATTATTCCGCCGGAGCACGTCAAACTTATTAAAGCGGAAAAAATTTCAAAATTCTTCGCGAGTGAACTCGGTCGACGATTAATTTCGGCGCAAGAATTTTATCGGGAGCTGCCGTTCAGTCGATTGATTGACGCGCAGAAATTTTTCCACGTCGACGAAAAAATTTTTATCCAGGGCATAATCGATTTGCTTTTCAAAGACGCGGCGGGTCGTTGGGTGTTGCTCGACTACAAAACCGACCGCGACGCCGAAGACATTGCCGAACGCTACAAAGTTCAGATTGAACTTTACGCGGCGGCCGTCGAAGCTCTGCTGAAAATTAAAATCGCCGAAAAATATTTGTATCTGCTAAACGGCGGACGCTTTATAAAAATGTAGGAGGTTTGCAAGATGATTAAAGTTTTGGTAAACGGCGCGCTCGGTCGCATGGGTCGCACGGTTTGCGCCGCAGTTAAGACCGACAGCGAATTGGAATTGGTCGGAGCGGTCGACGCCTTCGCGGGCGAGGTCGACGGCTTGAAGGTCGAAACGAATTTGGACGCCGCGCTGAAAAAATTTTCGCCCGAAGTTATGGTCGACTTCACTCGCCCCGATGTCGTCTTCAACAACGTGATGACCGCGCTGGAAAATAAAGTTTCACCCGTGGTCGGCACAACCGGCTTGAGCGACGACGCCAAAGAAAAAATTCGCGCGCTTGCCGAAAAAAATTCTACGCCCGCATTCATCGCCCCGAACTTCGCCTTGGGCGCAGTGTTGATGATGTTGACGGCGCAAAGAATCGCAAAGTACATGCCCGACGTGGAAATCATCGAACTGCACCACGACAAAAAACTCGACGCGCCTTCGGGCACCGCCGAGCTCACCGCGAAATTAATTTCTGAAGTTCGTCCGTCACACAAACAAGGTCACCCCGACGAGGAAGAGCGTCTGCCTCACGTGCGCGGCGCGGACTTCGACGGAATAAAAATTCACAGCGTGCGCCTGCCCGGCTACGTCGCTCATCAAGAAGTTATCTTCGGCGGCCTCGGTCAAACGCTCACGATTCGCCACGACTCGACGGGCAGAGATTCTTTTATGCCGGGCGTCGTCCTCGCCTGCAAAAAAGTTCGCGGGCTCAAAGGTCTGACAATCGGCTTGGATAAAATTTTGGATTAAGGAGAGTTTGTCGTGAAAAAATTTTTAACAGTTTTTCTCGCCGCGCTGACGATGATGTTGTTCACGGCCTGCGGAAATTCTGCGGCCGAAAAAACTTCCGCGCCCGAAAAAAATTCTGCGCCCGAAAAAATTTTGGTCGCGTACTTTTCTTGCACTGGTCATACGAAGACGGCCGCGCTCGAAGTCGCCGAACTTTTGAACGCGGACACTTTTGAAATCGTTCCCGCCGACCCGTACACGCCCGCCGATTTGGATTACAACGTTGAAAACTGCCGCGCCAACGTCGAGCAAAAAGATTCGGCCGCGCGCCCCGAAATTAAAAACAAAATCGACAAGCCCGAACAGTACAAGGCAATCGTCGTGGCCTTTCCGATTTGGTGGGGAGCCGAACCGCGAATCATCGACACGTTCGTTGAGAGCTACGACTTGGCCGGCAAAAAAATTATTCCCGTGTGCACCAGCGGCGGCTCCGACGTTCAGGCAAGCGTGAACAATCTTCGCGAACTGTGCAAGGGCGCAACCGTCACCGAAGGCAAGCGGCTCGGAATTATTTCAAAGGACGAGGTTAAAGCCTGGCTCGATTCGCTGAAGTTATGAAAAAATTTTTTCTCGACGTGATTTTGCTCGCGCTGTTCGTCGCGGAGTTGAGCTTTCATCATCTGCCGAAAGTTTTGCACGAAATTTTGGGCGTGGCAATGGCGGCGGCGATTATAATTCACGTCGCGATAAATTTTCGGCGGCTCAAGTCGCTGTTCAAAAAAATTTCGCCGCGAAAAATTTTTATCGTCACGACAGATTTTTTGTTGGCTTTCGCCTCGACGATAATTTTTTTCGCGGGCGTGTGCCTGTCGAATTATCTTTTCGCGGAACTCGTGAGCTTTGAACTGCGGCGCAACATGACAATTCATCAGTTGCACGTGGCCGCGCCGTATGTGATGATGATTTTAATCGGCGCGCACGTCGGCTTTCACGCGCAAGAACTTCGACAAAAATTTTTGAGCGTCAAAAAATTTTTCAACGCGGCAGTCGTGACGTTGGCGGCGGTCGGGGCGTTCGGATTATTTTTCAATCGCGTGCACGACAGAATTTTGATGAAGCACATCTTCGCGACGCCCGCCACCGATTTGCACGGAATAATTTTTGCGACGCTAATTTTCGGCGGCGTGATTTTCTTCGCGCTGATAACTTTCCTGCTCGACAAAAAAATTTTCGGGCGTTAAAAATTTTTACAAAAAAAATCCCTCCGCGTTTTGCAGAGGGAAAAATTTTTTATCAGCCTTCTTTGCGCTCAAGCAAATATTCAATCGGCTTACCGAAAATTTCTTCGAGCTTAACTTTGTCTCGTTCCGTGAAGTTGCGCTTGCCGTTCATTTTGCGCGAGACTACGTTAGGAACTGCGCCCATGAGCTTCGCGAGCGCAGCGTAAGAAAGATTACGGGCGTCGAGTTCGGCTGTCAAATTTTTAAACGGACTGTCCCCGCGTTTTGCCGCTGAAATATTTGCGCAGCGTTCTTGCGTATGTTTCTTGCCCTTGAGAGCTTCCGAAATATTTTTGCAGGTTTCGGGCGTGCGTTTCGCTCCGAGGTTCGCCGCAACGATTTTGGCTTGATGTTCGAGCGTGTTCTTTTTTCCGTAGCGCGGATTTTTTTCGCCGCTAAATCTGGCAGATTGTCTTGCGCAATATTCGGGCGAAGGTTTCCAGCCGACAGTGCCTTCGCCGCCGTAAGTCATATTGTAGCCGTAAGGGGTTTTGCTTTTGAGCGCGACGATAAAATATTTTTCCCAATAATCGAGTTCCTCTTTCGACGCGCAACTTTTAATGACGCCGCAATAAAAATTTTCCTTGCCGTATTTGCGAATCGCTTTGCCGATAAGCATATTATTTTTCTTGCACTTCGCGTGGTCTTTGAAACGCTTTTTCAATGGCTGAACAGTCTGCCCGACATAACGCTTGCCGTTGACTTTACACCAAATTAAGTAAACGACGCCAAAGGGTTTCATAATATCAAGCCGCCTTTCTGTTTGACAGTGTGGCGTGAGCGTGTTAGAATTTTAAAAACGAAAAGGCTTCGCGCCGTGTCTGATTTTGTTAAGCAACCTAATCTTACACGCGTGAGGCTTTTCCGTCAACAAAGCAAAATAAAAAAATCCCTCCGCGTTTTGCAGAGGGAAAAATTTTTTTTTACGCTTGAAAAATTTACTGTGGTTTAATTCGTTTGACCGCTTCGCTAAGGGGGGGTATGCACTGTTTTTTCCTCGACATCATTCCGGGAATATAAACGTGGTTACCGCTTGCGTCGACATGGAAGGCCTCGCCAATCAACGTGCGCGGCGAGCCTACATAAATTAAATATGTCGCCTCTTCCAGGATATCGGTGGCCATGAGCAAATGCATGTCGAAGCCTTCGCGTTCGATGTTTTCTTTCATGAAGGCAATCAGTTGGTCTTCGATGTCGAGAATTTCTTTCGGATCCATGACGGAAATTTGGCTGACGATGATTCGATAGTCGCCGATTTTAAATTCTTTGAGGTCGTTCTTTGCGATTTCGGCAGGAGTTTTGTCGCCGATACCCGCGCCCGCTCTGAGCATTGCCAAGCCGTATTCTTTGAGGTTGACGCCGGCGATGTCCGCGAGACGTTCGGCGGTCTTCTTGTCGTAGGGCGTGCACGTCGGCGATTTGAACAGGACGGTGTCTGAAATAATCGCGCTCATCAAAAGTCCCGCGATTGACGGAGGAATTTCAACATCTTGGTGCCAATGCATGTTCGCCACGATTGTGCAGGTGCAGCCGACGGGTTCCTGGTGAATGTAAATCGGCTCTGAAGTTTGGACGCCGCCGAGTCTGTGGTGGTCGATGATTTCCACAATCTTTGCGTCCTCGATTCCTTCGACGGCCTGGCCGCGTTCGTTGTGGTCGACGAGGATAACTTTTTCGCGTTCGGGGAGCATGATTTCATCCGCGCTGACCAAGCCGACGAGTTTGCCGTTTTCGACGACGGGATAGCTGCGATAGCGGTGCTCGTCCATGATGCCTTTAATATCGCTGAGCAAATCCATCGGGCGGAAGCAAACGGGATTGGAATGCATGATTCGACGAATGGGCACGCACTGATTGATAAGGCGGCCGACGGTGTAAGTGTCGTAAGGTGTGAGCAAAACGAAGACGCCGCGCTTTTGAGCCTCCTCCAAAACTTCGGGGGCAATGCGGCTGTTCTGCGTGACGATAAGGCAAGAGATTTCACATTCGAGGAACTTAAGCAAAGTGTCCGCGCTTCTGTCGCCGACGAGGACAATATCTTTTTTGTTGAGGATGCTGACGGTCGAGAAGGCAGAACCCGACGCGATGATTATGTTGCCTTCGATAAGCGCGTTTTCGTCACCGCTTACCAAAACTTTTGCTTCGGTCGCCTGCATGATGTCACGATAGCGGACGCGCAAATCGACAAGACTTTGAAGTCCGAGCTCAAGGAAATATCTTTTGGCGAGGTCGCTGACGGTGACGATGCCGACGAGGTCGCCGTTGGAGTCAGTGACGGGCACGGATTGCAATTCGCTCTTGCGCATGACTTCGCCGAGGTGGCGCAGCGTGTCGTGTTGGCGGACGACGGTTTTGCATTCGAGCGCAACGTCTTTGACACGCGGATATAAATCGGTTAAAAGTAACGGCTGGTCGACTTTAAAATATTCCAGCGCGTATTTGGTTTCGTTGTTAATTTTTCCGCAACGGGCGGGCACGGCATTGACGCCGCGAGCCTGCTTGAGGTGCGCGTAACCTATCGCCGAGCAAATCGAGTCGGTGTCCGGGTTTCGGTGCCCGATGACGTAAATTGGTTTGTTGCCGCCTTTCATTAAAACCCCTCCAATTTTCTGAAAGTTGAATCTTCCACTGCGCGAATTATAAACAAAAAACTTTGCGCTGTCTATATAATTTCGTCACGTTTGCTGACGGTGCCGCTCGACGTGCAGTTTTCAATTTCGCCGCTGTTGGAGCCGACGAGTCCGCCTACTCCGTTTTCGCCAATGACTAAACCTTCTGATGTGCATTTCTCAATCGTGCTGTAATGATTTTTATATCGACTGCTTGCAGTATATCCTGCAAGCCCGCCGACCGAATTTGCGCCGCTGACGGAGCTGCTTGCTGTGCAATTTTTTATTGAACCTGTGTTGCAGCCGACAAGCCCGCCGGTCGAAATTATTCCTTTGACGTTACTTTTTGCCGCGCAATTTTCAACCGTGCCGCTGTTTTCTCCAATGAGTCCGCCGACTGACATAAAGCCTTCGACGTTACTGTTTGCCGTGCAATTTTCAACCGTGCCGCTGAAATGGTTAAAACCGACAAGACTGCCGACATTTTCATCCTCGTCGACATTTCCCGCGCTGTTGCTTTTTACTTCTGCGTCGATTAAATTAACGTTCTTAATCGTACCTGAATTGCAGCCGAACAAGCCGACGAAAAATTCGCCGACGATTTTTAAATTGCTGATGATTTTTCCGTCGCCGTCGAAGGTGCCTGCGAAGGGATTTATTTCTTGCGTGCCAATGGGCGTAAAATTTTCAACGGAGCTCAAGTCGATGTCGTTGGCGAGCTTGAAGATTAAATCTTTGCAGTCGTTGCCGGCGTTCACGTACTCGGAGAGGTTGCACAAATCTTCGGCGGAGCGGATTAAGTAAGCGTCGCCGTCTTTGCTCAGCGTGTCGAGAAAATTTTTGTCCATGAAAAAATCTTCCTTCGTTTTCAACGCGGAAATTATATCAAAAAAATTGTCGAGCCGTTTAAAGCCCGACGATTTTTTTAAAGACGCCGCGCTCAACGTCCTTGACACGAGAATACAAATCGGTTAATAATTTTCCCGCGCATAAAAATTGGAACGGAGGAATTATT
>CAMJQS010000041.1 GCA_946408105.1 uncultured Selenomonadales bacterium
CAGAAATTTGAGCGACGACGAAGAAGTTATCAAAGACTTCATGCGGAAAATTTTTTCAAACGTGGTTGCCCTCGACGACGGCGCACGCGGCGCGACGAAAAGTTTTGAGAGCGGCAAAGGCGACGTGTTGATTGCTTGGGAGAACGAAGCTTTGCTTGCCGTGAAAACTTTTCCCGACGAATACGAAATCGTCACGCCGAGCTTGAGCATTTTGGCGGAGCCGTCCGTTGCCATCGTCGACAGCGTCGTCGACAAGAAGGGCACCCGCGAACTTGCCGAAGAATATTTGAATTATCTTTACTCGCCCGAAGGCCAGGAGATTGCCGCGAAAAATTTTTATCGCCCGCGCAACGAAGAAATTTTGGCGAAGTACGCCGACGTTTTCAAGCCGCTGACTTTGTTCACGATTGATGAGGCGTTCGGCGGCTGGGTCAAAGCTCACGACGATCACTTTGCCGACGGCGCGACCTTCGACCAAATTTATCGGAAGGACGCACGATGAACGACAAAAAATTTTTGGCGGCGATAATTTTTTTCGGAATAATTTTATCGTTCGCCTTGAATCAAATTTTTTACGAGCCCGCGCGTCGAGAAATTTTAACCACGCAGCTGGAGACACGGCGGCTTCGCGAAGTCGAACGAGAAATTTTTGAGCTCAAGGCGCGCCACGAAAATTTATCGGCACTCGTGGAGCAAAAAAATTTGGAAGTCGACGCGGCGAAAAAATTTTTTCCGACGACGCTCACGCAGGACGAATTCATCGACGAACTTTATCGGGCGGCAGAATTTCAAAAGGCGCAAATAATTTCGGTTCGCGCGGGCGAAATAAATTCGGAAGAAAAAATTCAATCGCAAGTCGTGAACGTCGACGTGGAGGCGGATTACATTTCGCTGCTGAATTTTTTGCGCGTGATACTCGACGGCGAACGTTTGGCGCGGCTTGAAAATTTTTCGGCGACGAGCGAAGGCGACGGGATTGTTTCCTGCGAGCTGGGCTTTAAAATTTTTGCGGCCGCCCCTTGAACTTTACAAACGCCGCCGCCTTTGATAAACTCAAAAAAAATTTTAAAGGGGAATCGTCATGGCGCGCCAGTCAAAAAAAATCGCGAAAAAAATTCAGCCGAAAAAAAAATCGGAGCCCGAAAATAAAAAGAAGCCGGAGAAAGTCGGCAAAGATTATTTGTTGATAGCCGTGCTGGCTTTGACAATCGTTTTCCTGATTGTCGGCTGGTCGAACTTCACGCCGTGGAATCGCGGGCTGTATCTTTCGCTGTTGGTTTCGCTGTCGACGACTTACGCGCGGCGGCACTACAACTTCACCGAGACGCAAGACCTTTGGCTGGAGCGCATAGGAATGGTCGCGATGGGCTGTGCAATCGTGCTGTTCGTGTTCGTCATCTATCAGCAATACTTCGCGTAAAAAATTTTGCAAACAAAAAATCTCTCGTCAAAAAAATTCGGCGGGAGATTTTTTCTGTTCTATTTCAAAACGAAAACGGTAACGGTGCGTCGTCCGAAGTCCATTGCCTGCCAATAATCTTCCATGCACAGGTCGATTCGGTTGCCGTAAATCGCGCCGCCCGTGTCGGCCGCCAGAGCTTCGCCGTAGCCGGGAATGTAAACTCTGGAGCCGAGCGGAATGACATCGGGGTCAACCGCCACAACGCCGTAAGTCGCGGGAATGCCCATGGCCGTCAAGCCTTCCCCGCCGCCGTCCGTCGGCAAGTAAGCCGTGGCCTCCATGCCCAAAACTTGAGTGTAAGGCACGTAGCCTTGAGGAGTTTCGACCAAATCTTCGGGCGGCTGTTCCTCGAAAGGAGCTTCGACCGTCGAATTCAAATCGCGCCCCAAAGAATTTTCCACGGTCTCGGCAAAGGCGCGGGTCAATTCGTCGTCGTCGCCGGCTTTAATCTGTCCGTTTTCGCCAACTGTGATCGCTGTCGGTTCTGCGCTCGTCTCTTCGGCTTGAGTTTCTTCTTCGACTTCAATTTTCGGGACGTTCGGAAATTCAACGTCCGAGGTAAAGCCCGTGTTTATCATCGCGAAACCCGCAAGCAGGAGACTGAGCACGCATTTTCTTTTAATCGTCTCAAGTGTCTTGAATATTTTTCGCTTCATCATTCCGCCGCCTACGCAACGTCCTGTTGCGTCCCAAGCAGGACGACTGTCTTAGTCGCCTCTTCGCTTCGGAGCAGCCTTCCCCCTTTCAGAATAAAACAAAATGTTAATAACTTAAAAACCGCCGCGTAATATACTGCGCGGCGGCGAATTTGTCAAGTTACTCATTTTTCTTTTCGGCCTTTGGTAATGTTTTTGGCAATGTCGATAAAAAGTTTTCCGTCCAAATGGTCGAGCTCGTGTTGAATGCAGCGGGCAAGCAAACCGTCCGCCTCCAAAGTTTTTTTCTTGTTGAAGCGGCTGATGTATTCGACGCGAATTTTTTCTGCGCGCTCCACGTCGCCGAAGAGGTCGGGGCAAGACAGGCAGCCCTCGTTGTCGACGACGGAGCCTTCGCGATACGTGATGACGGGATTAATCAAATCGTAGCGGCTTTTGCGATTTTCTCTGTCCACGTCGACGACGCAAACGCGAATGGATTTTCCGACTTGCGGCGCGGCAATCCCGACACCCTCGCTTGCGTACATTGTCTCGGCCATGTCGTCCAAAAGATTTCTCAAGCGTTTGTCAATTTTCTCGACGGGTTCGCAAACTTTTTTCAAGACGGGGTCGCCCGCTTTTTTTATTTCAAGCAAAGCCATGTTTCATCCTCCAAAAATTTTTTTCGCTTGAAAGTTTTCGACGCCGCGTCGTCTTTTCCTACCGCGTCAATAACCTTTGAGCAAAATTTGCGCGTCGGCAGATTTTCCCGTGCGTTTGTCGACGGCTTTAAGTTGCATTAAGCCGCTGCGGTCAATCGTTATCGTTAAAAGGGTCTCGTCGTTTTTCTTACTGTTCTCAATTCCGCGAATTTCAATTTCGCCGATGTGCGTGCCGTCTTCGGGCAAATAAATTTCGTCCGTGCATTCCGATTCGTAAATGGCAATGTAGCTGGACTTTTGGCCGTCTTCAATAGCATAAGAACTGTCTTCCGCGCTCGCCGGCAGCTCGTCGCCTTTGTAAATTAAATTGTAAATCCTCAAGCGTTTTTTGTCGTGATAAGTTTCATACTCTTGAATGTATCTTGCGCCGTAAGAAAACTTGCAGATGTCGCGCAGAAAATTTTCTTCCGTCAAATGTTCTGCGTAAATCGCCGCGCCGAACGCGATCGCTTTTTCCGGCTCGTAAATTTTCAGCTCGATGTCGGGATAATTTTTTTTGAAAGCCTTCGGGACTTGCGGCATGTTGGAGCTGCCGCCGACGCAAACGATATAATCAATCTTGCGCGAACACTTCCGCTTGAGCTTGTCGACCATGCGCATCGTCGACTGCAAAAGTTCGGAGGTTATCTGCTCGAATTCCTCGCGCGTTATCCTGAAGTCGTAATCTTCGCCGTCGATGTTAATGTACGAGTCGTAAATTTTTTCTTGCGAAAGATAATGTTTGGCCTCGTTGGCTTCCTTTAAAATTTTTGCCTCTGCCCGCGAACTGAATTTAATGTAAGAGTCTTGCTCGCGGCATTTGCGCTTAATCAGTTCGCCGAGGAGTTTGTCCCAATCTCTTCCGCCGATTCGTTGCATATCCGATTCAAGAACTTTGTACCACTCCGAAGAATTTTTATCGGAACGGACAATCGCCACGTCGCAGGTGCCGCCGCCCAAGTCGTAAACCAAAATCGTTTTGTCGTCTTCGGCACCGGGCGCGTTGAAGTAAGCAATGGCAGCGGCCACGGGCTCGCGAACGAAGCCGAGAACTTTCAAGCCCGCCTCGTCCTGTGCGGCGTCACGAATAAAATTCAACTCGCGCAAAGTGAACGCGGCAGGAACGGAGACAACCGCGCCGTCAATTTTTTGAGAGACCAACTGCTTGTGTTCGATTCCTTCAAGCGCGATTTGTTTTATCTCGCGAAAAATATTCCCGACGATTTGTTTCTTGTTGAAAGTTTTTCCGTCGAGCCGAAAATTTTTTTTGTCGGGATTGCTGATTTCCATTTTGATATTTCGGACGGCGTTTTCGGGTCGGCGAACGGCATTTTTGTCGGCGGTGAAACCAATCGAAACTTCGCGGCCGCTCTCGTAGTAAAAGACCGAAGGCATCCCGTATTTGTTATCGTACTTGCCGCTTAGGAGCGTCACGGCAGAATTATTTATCAGCGCGGCGGGAACGGAAAAACTCGTGCCGAAATCAATTCCAATCTTCATAAAAATTTACCTCCCAAAAAACTTTTCCGAGTCGAAAAATTATTTTCCTGCGAGAAAGTCGGCTCGGAAATTTCGACTTCGGCTTTGCGGCGAACCTGTCCTTTGTAAGTCAAGCCGACGCTCAAAATTTTTGAGACCTTCGCGGAATACGACGGGCGCGCAGCGTTCGTTGCCTCGTGTTTGGCCGGGTCGAAGGGTACGCCCGTTTCGTTGATGAGCTTCGCGCCCAACATCGCCAAGGCCTGTTCGACGTAGCGCGGAAAATTTTTGCAACGCCTGACAAGTTTTTCGTAGCCCTTGAGCGCGTCCTCTTGCGGGTGCTGTTGTGCCGTCTCGTAAAGTTTGTCGAACAAGCCAATCAGCTGACGTATCGGCTCTTCCGTCGACTTGTATTCAATCCCTTCACGAATCTCCAAAATTTTTTTCAGCGTCTCCTGCAGGCGCGGCAATTCGTCTTGCAAAGAGAGCTGAACATTTTTTATTTCCGTTAAGATTTTTTCGTCGTCCGTCTTTCGGTTTTCGGCCAGCGCGTCCAAACTCTGCAAAAAAATTTTTTCGTCTTCGTCGAGCGCGGAAGTTTTTTTTTCGGCGGGCTCAAAAAATTTTTCGACGGCGCGAAATTTTCCGAGGCTCTCGTCCAACGTCATCAAATTTTTTATCAGCTCTTGAAAATAATCTTGGCGCAAAAGTTGTTCGCGAAAAACATCTTTCTTGTACAGGTCGTAAATTTTCAGCGACGAGTCGAGATTTTCCGAAAAGGCAAAATTAATTCCGTCGATGATTATGTACAAGTCAAAGCTCGTGGGAAGATTGAAACTTTGTTGCGCGGGCATGTTGGAAAAATTTTTCGGCGCGTAATCGATTCGATTCATGTGGCACAGCGCGGACAGGAGCGGCGAAGTTTTGCGCGTCGTCAATTCGTAAAAGGTCGTCGTCACCAGCTGAAGATAAAAATTTTTCAAGGCGGCGTAATAATTCGGATTGCTCCTCGCGAAGGTCAACGCCTCCTTGTAAAGCTCAAGACTGTCAGTCATGATTTTTCCTCCTCTCTTCTTGCCAACGAGAAAAAAATTTTTCGCGAGCTCTGTCCGCCAAAAAAACTGTTCGGCTGTGAAGAAGCAAATTTAAATCGTTCGTCACGAAGTACGCCAGGGAAATGTCGTCGTTGCTGCCGTGCTCCGTCATGTAGGGCAGAAGCTCTGCACGAATCTCTTGCGCCGTCATCGACAGGCCGTTACAAATCATGCTGTCGATAATCGTGTCGAAATAAAATTTGTAAAGCCATTTGTCGTTTTCAAAAATCGGATAGCAATCGTCGAGGCCGTCCGTGCTCAAAAAAATTGCGGCGGGCGCAAGCGGCGAATCTTCCGTGCAATTCAAAACGGCGTGACGAAATTTTTTGTCGGCGTCAAAGTCGCAAAGAGAAGTCGTCACGTTTGCAAAATTTTCTGCGTCGGGCGGCACGGGCATTTTGAATTCGCCGCTCTGCTGAAAGACGACGCAGCTGCCGTCGCCGATTTGGACAATCAAAACTTGCGAGCCGATTGAAACCGCGCAAAGCAAAGTCGCGCCGTAAGCGACGGGAATATATTTTTCGTCGGAGGCGAAACGCGCTTTGTATTTGTCGCTGACATTTTGCCAACGCAATTCGTCATCGCTCGGAGGATTTTCGCGCCAATGTTTTTTGACTGCCGCGCGCCACTCCTCCAAAATTTTAAACTCAAAATTTTTTATTCCGTTCTCTGAAAAATTTTCGCCCGCAGAAATATTTTTGCAAAAAATTTTTGTCTGCTCGAAGGCAACCTTCACCGCGAGCCGTGCGCCCGTGTCGCTGCGAAAATAATCTTTGCCGCCGTGCCCGTCCGCAATCGCAATCGCCTGCACGCTGTCGAATTCCAATTCCGAAGAAAAATCTTGGCAGGGCAGCCCGCGCTCAAAATATTTTTTCCCGTGAACGGACGCCGCGAAAGTTTTAAATCTCATCACTCGCGCCTCCTTCCGCGCTTAGAAAAATCCCCTGAAAAATTTTCAAGGGATTTTGTTTCATCTGATGTCGGCAAAAAATTTTTTACCAATCTTCGTCCGTCGTCGGCAAATTTTTTAGCGGCTCGACAATCTTGCCGGTGTTGTCGTCGGGATTGGCGGCGTTAGTCGAAAGGCCGCTGCCTTGGCTGGCCACGCGCGACGACGTGACCGCGATAAACTTAATCAGCTTCTTTAACTCGTTGGGGTCGTCCGTGTGCAAAACGGTTTCATTGTTGCCCGTGAATTCGCGCAAGACATCATCGTTGCACTGTTCGCTGTAGCCGACGGCCACGCGCACGGCAATTTTGTACCAGTTGTTTGCTTTGAGCTTTTGCAAGCCCGATTGATAATCGTCGGTGGGCGCGCCGTCCGACAAGAGGAACAAAACCGGCGCGACCGAGCCCGAAGCTCTTTTCATGAAGCCGTGAGAGACGGAAAGTTTTTCGTTCAAAGCCTCGAACGCCGCGCCCATGGAAGTGTAACCGTTCGCGTCCAAATCGTTCCAAGAATTTTTTACGTCTTCGGGCAAAAGCAATTCGTCGCCGCCGAAAACCCATTCCGCGTCGAAATCAAATTTCATCACCGCGACTCTGATTTCGTTGTCGGGATTGTTTTCGTTCATCGTGACCAATTCGGGCAAAACATTTTCCATCGCGCTGTTGACGGAGCCAATCGCCGCGCCCGTCATCGAACCCGACGTGTCCAACAAAAAAATCACGGCGCACATCTTGCGCGGAATTTCAATCTTATCGAGCATTCCCATAAAATTTCCCTCCTTAATCGTTGGCGACGACTTGAGCAATGTTTTTGTTCCCGAAATTAATTTCGGCGTCTTTGAAGAGAACTTGCACTTCGCCCGGCTGCCTGGAAATAATTTTTCCTTCGGGCGTCTTCACGCTCCAGTTGAATCGCGAATTATTTTTCAGTCCGAACTTGCCCGGCTTCTCCAAAATGACGGCGGCTGCCGTCTCGAAATCTTCCGACGAAGAATTCATGTGATAATCGTAAAGCACGGCGTCTTTGAAAATTGGAACGACGACCGTTTGGTTGGAGCGTTTGTCGAATTTCAAATAGCCGACAGCTTTTATCGTCTTCTTGCAGTTCGGGCAAGTCGTCGCTTTGTTGCTCTCCAAAAAAATTTCTTCGCCGCAAAACGGACAGCGAACGAGCGAACTTTTCAGCCGCATTAAAATATTAAACCAGTCCTGCTCCAACAAACGTCCGCGACCCTCAAGCAAACTCTCTTGGCTGAACGATTGCCGAAAAGCTTTCTTCAAGAAGCTCGGAAAATATTTCCACATCTTCGGCGCGTTTTGATGGAGGGAAGGGTGCGGCGCGTTCGAGGAATCTTTTTCGTCGAAGATGAACAGCGGCTCCGTCCCGTAAATTTTTTTCTCGTATTTGTTCGTGAGCGCGGGATAATTCGTCCGCGTTCCTTCGAGCGGGTGATTGCCGGCGAGCAACATGAACAGCACGACCGCCAAAGAAAATCTGTCCGTGAATTTGTCGGGCTGTTTGTCGCCGCGCACGACTTCGGGTGCCATGTAACGAGCCTTGCCCAAAATCCCCGAATACTCTCCGTGGCCGACGACGTTATCGTTGTCGCAGATTAAAACTTTGCCGTTCATCGGATTGATTGAAAAATTTCCGTCGTTCAAGTCTTGATAGTTGTAGCCTTTGTTGTGCAAGACTTTGAAGGCGGCGACCATGTTCAGCGCGGCGTTGACCATGGCGGCGGCGTCTTTGAAGTGAACCCTGGCGAGCAGGAAGCGCGAAAAACTTTCGTAGCCTTTCGGGAAAATTTTCATTGTGTAGCCGAAAGGTTTGCCGTCGACGAATTTAGTCAGCTGCTCCGGCCAAAGGAAGGCCTCCGACGGCGAACCGACTTTTATGTTTTCGGCAAGATGATTGTAAAATTTTCGCGTCTCTTTCAAGTAGCCGACGAAAAACCATTTGAGCGCGCGCTCTTCGCCGCTGTCGAAACGGACGCGATAAACAATTCCCTGGCCGCCTTCGCCGAGCTTGTCGGTCACGGTGACGGTCTGCCCGTCGTCCAACTCCACGCGCTGATTTTTTTTCAGCGGAACGAATTCAGACACAAACACCACCTCCAAAAAATTTTCGTGCCGATTATATTCCAAAGTCGAAGCTTAAGCAATGCAGGAAAAATTTTCGGCGAGTGGAAAAATTTTTGAGAGGTGATTGACTTGCAGAAAAAAATTTCCGTCGTGGGAATCGGGCCGGGCAGCGAAGATTTTATTTCGCCCGCCGCGCTGAAAAAAATTCGTGCGGCAAAATTTTTAGTCGGCGGCCGCCGCGCGCTGAACGATTTCGCCGCGGACAATCAGATAACCTGTCCGATAACCCGCGACCTCGACGCGCCGATAAATTTTATTCGCGAAAAAATTTTGCTCGGCCAAGTCGTCGTCATGGTCAGCGGCGACCCCGGCTATTATTCTCTGCTCGATTTGCTCAGAAAAAATTTTCCGCCCGAATCAATCGAAGTCGTTCCTTCAATCAGCGCAATGCAGCTCGCCTTCGCGAAAATTTCTTTGCCGTGGCACGAGGCGACGCTTTTAAGTTTTCACGGACGACAACCCGCGCGCGACGCTCTGAAATTTTCTGCGGGAAAAATTTTGGGGCTCCTCACCGACGCCGAATTTAATTCCGCGACCGTCTCAAAAATTTTGCTCGAATGCGGTTGGCCGAAAAATTCTTCCGTAACGATTTGCGCCCGCCTCTCTTATCCCGACGAAAAAATTTTCACGACGACCCTCGACGCCGCAGCACACGCCGAACCCGTCCGCCATTGCATTTTGATTGTCGGCGGCTATAATGATTCGCGAGGTGATTTGAAATGAGTTATAAGCTGTGGAAATTTTTCCGCGAGTTGCAGACCGATTACAAGCTCGTCGACTTGACGCACCCGCTCGACAACGACAGTCCGTATTGGTCGGGCATACCCGAAGGCTCCGTGGAACTCGGCAAAGTTTGTTTTGATTGGGGAAACCCGATGCTCGAATGTTTGATTCAAACTTTTAAGTTCCCGGGACAATTCGGCACGCATATCGACTTTCCCGGCCACTTCATCAAGGGCGCGTCTCTCTCCGAATCTTACGGCGCGGGCAACATGATTTATCCGTTGTGCGTCGTCGACATCAGCGCGAAGGTTGCGGAAGACGTTCACTACGCAGCGACGCCCGAAGACATCAAAGCTTACGAAAAAATTTACGGCGACATTCCCGACGGCGCGTTCGTTGCTCTCTACAGCGGCTGGTCGAAGCATTGGCCGAACATGGACGCAATCAGCGGCATTGCTGACGACGGCAGCGAAAATTTCCCCGGCTGGTCACTCGACGCGCTCAAATATATTTACGAAACTCGAAACGCCGCCGCCAACGGCCACGAGACTTTGGACACGGACGCTTCCGCCGAGGCAGCCAAGTCGGGCGATTTGGCCTGCGAACGTTACCTGATGACGAAGGGCAAGCTCCAAGTCGAAGTCTTGACGAATCTCGATAAAGTTGCTCCTGCGGGCGCGTTGCTGTTCGTTGCCCGGCCGAACATAAAAGGCGCGACGGGTTTGCCCGCGCGATTGATTGCAATCACTCCTAAGTAAAAAATTTTTGGACGTGATTTTAATTTGCGAACGTTACCTAATAACTAAGGGCAAGCTCCAAGTCGAAGTCCTGACGAATCTCGATAAAGTTGCTCCTGCGGGCGCGTTGCTGTTCGTTGCCCGGCCGAACATAAAAGGCGCGACGGGTTTGCCCGCGCGATTGATTGCAATCACTCCTAAGTAAAAAATTTTTACGCCGCGAAAAATATTCCGTAAAGCTCACGACCGACGGCTCGGAATTTTTTCAAGCCGCGCAGGAAATTTTGTCGCGGGAGGCAATGCTCGAAAAGTACCCGAAAATTTTTGGAGAGGCTTTGAAAAATTTTCACGTCGTCGCAACTTACAATTTAATTTTCAACGCGGCGATTTTGGCGCACGATAAATTTTTAACGCCACAAGCAAAAATTTTGCTCGAAGAGATGCGCCGGACAATTTGATTGTCGACAAAAAATTTTTCGCCCGACGCGCTCAAGGGCGATTTTTTTTTCGCGCTGTGATATAATTTGCCGCGTTCAAAAATTTTTTAGAAGGTGCTGTGTTGGATAAAAAACCCAAACGAAATTTTTTGCCGATAATTCTCCTCGTGCTGTGCTTCGCGGCGTCGGCTCTGGCGGGCGCAATGTTCGCCTCGTCAAGTTTGTTCAACGAAAAAAATCCGCCAAGAAGAATCGTCAACAACAACACAGAGGAAGAACTTATAAAAGCCAAAGACAAAGCGATTGTTTTAATCATGGGCGTGGACAAGCGCGAAGATGACGTGGGACGCTCCGATACTTTGATGATTGCGACGATTGACCCGCGTCTCGACCAAGCGACGCTCCTTTCCATTCCGCGCGACACTCGCGTAAAAATTCGCGGGCGCGGCTACGACAAAATCAACGCGGCTTATGCTTACGGCGGCGTCGGCTTAACCGAATCGACCGTGGAAAATTTTTTGGGAATAGACATCGACCACTACGTTTTGATTAACACGAACAGCTTTGTAAAAATTGTCGACGCGATTGGCGGCGTGGATATCGACGTGGAAAAGCGCATGTTTTACGAAGACCCGTGGGACGACAACGGCGGGCTCGTCATCGACCTTTACCCCGGCCAACAGCACATGGACGGCAAGACCGCCGTGACTTACGTGCGCTATCGTGACTCGGAAGGAGACATCGGGCGCGTCAAACGTCAGCAGGCGTTCATGGCGGCGTGCATGGATAAAGTCACTTCGCCCGAAATCGTTCCGCGCATTCCAAAAATCGTCCGCGAAGTCATCGACGCCGTGGAAACCGATATGTCTTTGCGTCAGCTGTTGGAGTTGGCGGGCGCACTCAAAGCCGCTCAACAAAACGGATTGGAAACGGACATGGTGCCCGGCTACCCGCTTTACATCGACGACATCAGCTATTGGATTCCCGACGTGGAGTTGATGAGAATTTCTGTTGCCGACGCGCTGGGCATTCACGTCGACCCGTACTTGAGGGAACGTTTCGAGCGCGACGCCCGCGAATA
>CAMJQS010000042.1 GCA_946408105.1 uncultured Selenomonadales bacterium
GGCGGACGTGCCGTATTTGGCTGTCGTGCCGTTGATTGTCCAAGAATTTGTTTCCCCGCGATAAGTTTTCCTCGTGCCGTTGCTGTCAATGTAAGTTATGGTTTTCGTAGCGGCGTTGTTTACTTTGAGTTTGTTGTTGCCGACGGTGAAGACGACATTGTTGCCGCTTGCGGCCACGGAAGAGACTGCGACGTTTTCAAATTGGATGGTGTCTTCTTCGGCGTAGTCGGTGATAACGTCTGTGCCGCGAAGGGTGTCTGTGTCGTAGTAGAAAACAAAACGGTCAGAGCCTGCGCCGCCCGTGAGAGTTTTGCCGCCGTCGCTCTTCGTGTAAAGGGTATCGTTGCCCGCGCCGCCGTTGATTGAAACGGACGAACCCCACCAATTATTGTAAATGGAATCGTTTCCGTTGCCGCCGCTTATCGTGACGTTTTCTGCGCTGCTGTAAATCGTATCCGCGCCGCTCGTGCCGCTGACCAAAGTGTTGCTATTAGAGTTGCTGATGTTTGCGAAGCGTTGCAGATTAAAAATAAAGCCGTTCATAAAAATCCGCCCCTCTCAAAAAAAAAAAACAAGCGTTAAATCTTCCTTGTACTATAAAATATTTTCTAAAGAAGAAAAAAAGGGCAGCCGCAATTTGCTTTGCGACCGCCCGAAATTTTTATGAGACGAAATTATCTGTCGCTTGATATCGCCTCTTCAATCGAGACGTTTAGTTGGCATTGGCACGATGATAGGGACGATACATGTTGCCGGAGCTGTCATAGAGAGCCACGACCTGGCTTTTTGCATCTTTGACGGTGATAGAGCCCGTGCCGATTTCAAAGACGACATCGTTGCCGTCTTCGTAGAGAGCTTCAATCTTGCCGGAGTTGAGGATGA
This sequence comes from uncultured Selenomonadales bacterium, assembly GCA_946408105.1. Lineage (GTDB taxonomy): Bacteria > Bacillota > Negativicutes > Selenomonadales > Selenomonadaceae > Quinella. The sequence continues at coordinate 883 of CAMJQS010000042.1, forward strand.
TTGTGTCGTAGCCGTCTCTGTAGCCTTCGATGACATCTTTGCCGTCGCCGTCGTTGTAGATGAACGTGTTGTAACCTTCGCCGCCGACGAGGGTATCGTTATCTGCGCCGCCCCAAAGGATGTTGTGGCCGTCGCCGCCGCTGAGGTAATCGTTGCCCGCAGAGCCGACGAGGCTGTCGTTGCCGTCGCCGCCGTAGATTGTATCTGCGCCCGACGCGCCGTCGATTGTGTCGTTTTGGTCGCTGCCCGTGATGTTGTTGGCAATAGCGTTACCTCCGATTGTCAAGTCGTGCTCAACGGCGGAAGCGTCAATCGTCTTGAGGGTCGTCGCATAGTCGGAGTAGTTGTCCGGCGTGAAAGCGTCGTCCTCGTAGAAGCTCGTGAGGGTCGCGCCCGTGCCCGCGTTGTTGTAGATGACCGTCTTGGGGTCGTTGATGACATGTTCAACGCCGTCTTCGTCAATCCAAGTGACTGCTTGTTCCGCAGAATTTTTGAGGGTAACTCTGTCGGACGTGCCGAAGGTGAACAGGACGTTCGATTTGCCGACTTCATATTTAACAGAGCTTGCGGCAGCGTTTATGCTGATTTTGTCGCCCTGTGCTTCGTTGTAATCGGTGATGACGTTGGCACCGTCGCCCACGTTGAAGGAGAAGACATCCGCGCCGGAGCCGCCCGTCAAAGAGTCTCTGCCTTTGCCGCCTTCGAGGGTGTCTTCACCCGAACCGCCGCTTAAGCTGTCGTTGCCGGCTTCGCCGAAGAGTTTATCGTTGCCGCCGCTGCCCGCCAAAGTGTCCGCGCCTGCTCCGCCGTAGAGAACGTCCGCGCCGCTGTAGCCGTTGATGAAGTCGTCTTGGGTGCTGCCCGTGATTCTGTTGGCCTCTTTGTTGCCTTCGATTGTCATATCGTGCTCAACGGCCGAGGCGTCCACCGTCTTGAGGGTGCCGTAATCGGTGTAGTTGGAAGAAATGAACTCGTCCTTGCCGTACTCCGACCTAAGCGTTGCACCCGTGTACGTCGAGTTGAATTCGACGGGATAAAGGCGTTTGACACCGTTGGCGTCTTCGTAGGCAATTAATTTGTCTGCGGCGTCTTGAACGGTGATTTGACCTGAGCCGATTTTGAAGATGACATTGCCCGCGCTGATTGAAACGTCAGCTCCGCTGTTTGCGATTGAGTCGTTGCCTGCGCCCGAATCAATCGTAGTACTTGCGCCCTCATTGACGATTAAATCTTTGCCCCCTTTCGTGTCTATGAGTGCATTGCTTGCTTTATTGGAGACGGTGTCGTTGCCGCCTTCGGAACGAACGGTAGAGTTTGAAGCCTTCGCTCCGAGTTCGACGTAATTGTCACCGATACCCGCGTTAATCGAGTTGTACTTGCCGCTGCCGAAGATTGAATCATCGCCCGCGCCGCCCGAAAGTATGACGCGCTGTCCCGCGGCTTTAATCGTCTCGTCGTCTTCGCCGCCGCTTATCGTTACTTTCTTATAATCGGAAGCAAAATCGAAAACGTAGCTGTCGCTGCTGACGGAAATATTTTTTGCCAAGCCGCTTGCCGTTGCCTTGATTGTGTTGCCGCTTATCGTGAGCCCGTCGGTGGAAGTCACGCCGTCGATTTGAGCAAGAGATTTTTCCGCAACCGCTTTGGAATATTTTATAGACTTGCTGTCGCTTGCCGGGGTGTAGCCCTTGGTCTTCGATTCGCTGAAGTAAGTTGCCGTCGTGCCGTCAAGCGTCCAATCTGCCTCAAGCGTCGAAGGAGCCGCAACATTTTTTGCAAGCTTTAAAGTGTAGCCGTCGCTGACCGTGATATTTTTATTTGTGAGTGAAGCCTTTGCAACGGTTACGACAGTTCCGTTCAACGAAAGCCCCGTCGAAGCTTTGACGCCTTTAACCGTGACGAGAGCCGCAGCGGTTGTTCCTTCGGAGTAGGTGATAGCATTGTCCGCCAAGGTGTAGCCTTCGTTCGTCGATTCGCTGAAGTAAGTTGCGGTCGTCCCTTCGAGTGACCAATCGGCGGGTATCGTCGAAGAAGTTTCAACGTCATCAGCAAGCGCAAGGGTGTAGCCGTCTGAAATGGTGACTTCGTTCGTGCCGAGTGAAGTCTTCGAGACCGTGACGACTTTTCCGCTCAAGCTGAGGCCGTCTTTGCTCGTCACGCCTTCGACCGTCGCCAAAGGTGTCGTGGATTTTTTCGAATAAATGATTTCGTTGTTGGTTAGAGTGTAGCCCGCCGTCGTCGTCTGATTGTAAGTTGCGGTCGTCCCGCTGAACGCCCAGGCATTTGTCGTATTGGTTTTGGTCACGTCATCAGCCAGCGCAAGATTATAACCGTTGCTGATTGTAACTTTGCTCGTGCCCAAAGAATTTGTCGAGACCGTGACGATTTTATTTTCCTCGTCAATTGTGAACCCGTCTTTACTCGTTACGCCTTCGACCGTCGCCAAAGATGTCACAGATTTTTTCGAGTAAATGATTTCGTTGTTGGTTAGAGTGTAGCCCGCGCTCGTCGTCTGATTGTAAGTGGCAGTCGTGCCGCTGAAAGCCCAGGCGTTTGTCGTCTTGGATTTGGTCACGTCGTCGGCAAGCTTTAAAGTGTAGCCGTCGCTGATTGTGATGTTCTTTGCGTCGACAGACGCTTTGGCAATGGTAACGGTCGTTCCGCTCAACGAAATGCCGTCGAGAGATTTAACGCCCGTGACGGTGATTAAAGTTTCATTCGCCGTGCCGTAGGTGGCAGTCGTGCCGGAGAGCGTCCATTCGGGCGTCAAAGAAATTTCTTCGCCGTTGATGTTCACAGCCGACAAGTTCGCCGCGTCTTTGAGAGTGATTGAGCCTTCGCTGACCGTGACGATAATATCTTTTTTGCTGCCCTGTTGTGTGGAGTAAGTGCCGCCCGATATGCTGAGTGTCGACGTCTCGTTGAAGCCGTAAATGGTATCGTTGCCGTCGCCTGCGGTGTAAGTGAACGTTATATTCTGATTTCCGCCATTGTTGATGAACATATCATTGCCGGAGCCGCCGTCAACAGTGATATTATTTCCGTTTTCAATCGTTACTCTGTCGTCGCCATCTTGAGCGAAAATCACGTTGTCAGTTTTGCCGACGAGAACCGAATCCTTGCCTGCGCCCGCGTAGACTGTCGAGCGTTCGCCGGCTTGAATAAAATCATCACCTTCGCCCGCGTTAATTGTCGAGTTCGTGCTGTCGTTGTCGATATTGTCATTGCCTGCGCCCGTGTCGATTAAATTGTTACTGTGGTCGCTCCACACGTTATCTGCGCCCGAACCCGTCCTTATCGTGACAAACGAGCCGTGATTTGAAATCGTATTGTTGCCTTCGCCGCCGTTTATGCTGACGTTATAACCGTTCGAGTCTGTATTTCCGTTGACGATATAATCGTCGCCCTCGCCGCCGTCAATCGTCACGTTGTCGCAATCGCTGCTGACAGTATCGTTGCCGGTGCCGCCCAAGAGCGTATTGTTGCCGAAATCGGGACCCAAGCCGGAAACATGTTCGATATAATCGTTGCCCGCGCCGCCATCAATTTTGGAATCTTTGGAGCAGCCGTAAATCGAATCATTGCCCGCGCCTGCGTTGATTGAGACATTCGAACTCATGTAGCTGATGTAATCGTTGCCGCCGAGGGCATTTACCGTCGCGTTTGCGGGAATATTGTTAATCGTGTCCGCGCCTTCCGTGCCGACGATAAGCAGAGGATTGACATAGGTGCCTTGAATGTTTACTTTCGACAAACTCGCCGCGCCCGCCAAAGTAATCTTGCCTTCGCCGACCGTGACGACGATATCCGAGCCGCTGATTTGCGTGGAGTAAGTGCCGCTTCCGCCGCCGATTTGCAGTGTTGAAGTCTCGTTGAAGCCTTCGATTAAATCGTTACCGTCGCCCGAAGTGTATTGAATCAGATTGTCCGGCATGGCGTCTATTTTGACATAATCGTCACCCGCGCCGCCCGAAGCACTGCCGGTGCTTAAGTAAATCGTATCGTTACCGTTGCCACCTGATATGCTATTGTAACTACTTGCGACAATATAATCGTTGTCTGCGCCGCCGTTGATTGTTACATATTGCATGTAATTGTTGATGTAATCTGAACCTGCGCCACCGTCAATAGAAACGTTCTCACCGTAATTTTGAATTGAATCGTTTCCTGTTCCGAGGGCAATCGTTGTGTAATTGCTCCAATTATAAATGGTATCGTTGCCGGAGCCTGCGTCGATTAAAAGGTTTTCGCCGCGGTTGTCGATTGAATCGTTCCCGCCGTAAGCGTTAATCGTTGCGCCATCAAGGGCGTTGCTGATGTTGTTATCGCCCGCCGTGCCCGTGATTAGCAACGAGTCGGCGAAGCGTTGAATGTCAAAGATAAAATTTTTTAATCCATTCATGGCAGCCCGCTCCTTCCTCTCAAGTTCAAGTTTATTTCATAAATGTACTGAATAATCTTTTAAATATATAAAACAATGATTGAAAATTTTAAGCAATGCTTTAAAGATAAAATTTTCCTAAAAATTTCTCCGGCAAAAAAATTTTTTTGCTGCGGTCGTCGACGTGCCTTTTTTATTTGATTCACTCCTTTTAAAGTGAATTGTATAATAGCCGGGGGGGGGTGTTAGCAATAGGGTAAGTTAAAAAATTTCTTAAAATTTTTGTCGGCAAAACTTTTCGACAAGGCGCAAGTCGCGGCAGGAAAATTGCGTCAACGGCAGAATCAATCAGCAGAAAAATTTTTGGACAAGGTGAGCACTTTGGATAAAGTTAAAAAAATCTTGAAGACGATAAGAAATATTTTAATCGGGCTGGTCGTGCTGACGGTTTTGGTCGTCGGAGCGTTCGCGGCGGCCGTGAAGTTTGAACTCTTGGACACGGAGGATATCGCCATGCTCAACGAGGAGCTGGGCTTGTATCGTTTGCCCTTCGTCGGCAACGGCAGATATTTTGAAGTGCCCGAAGGAGTGGAGTGGCCGCCGCCGCCCGAACCCGAACCGGAGCCCGAACTTGAGCCGGAACCCGTCAGCGAGCCCGAAGAAAAAATCGAGCCGCCCAAAGAAGAGCCCAAACCTAAAGAGGAAAAGAAAAAAGACGAGAAGCCCAAAGAAGTCAAAGTCGACAAGAAGGCAATCGACGAACAGAAGGCCAAGCGCGAGGCTGAAGAGAAAAAACGTGTCACGCGGCTTGCAAGAATTTACGAGAACATGAAACCCGAACAGGCAGCCAACGCGCTCGTCAACGTGGACTGGGACACGACGGTTTTAATTTTCCGGCGCATGAGTGAAGATTCGGTCGCACAGATTTTGGCGAAGATGGAGCCCGAAGCCGCCGCGCAACTGACGGAAATGCTTTACGCGGGAACACAGCGGCGAGTGACGACGCCTTCCGACACGATGCGCAACGAACCCATAACCACGCCCGAACAAATTTCGGCAGGCGAATAAATGTCCGTGAAATATTTTGCGGCGGGAATAATTTTTTGGTCGGGAATAATTTTTCTGCTGTACACGTTGCGCCCGTCGTCAAGCTTGCACGTAAAAATTTCAGCAATCGCCCGCCGAGAAAAAATTATTTGCTTGAGCGTCTTGACGATTTTAATTGCGGTGTGCGTCGCGCCCATGGCGTGGAACCCTCACTGGACGGGCGAACTTCACCGCCACCACAATCAATATCAACTTTTGGCAGACGCTTTCTTGAAAGGGCAGCTTTATCTCGACGTGCCTGTCGACCCGCGCTTGGCGGCAATGGAAAATCCTTACGACCCGAAAGCACGAGCAAAAATAAATTTTAACCCGGACGACACTTGGGTTTGGGATCACGCTCTTTACAAAGGCCACTACTACGTTTATTTCGGAGCAGTTCCCGCGCTGATAATTTTTTTGCCGTATCAGTTAATCGTCGGCAAATCTTTGGCCGCCTATCACGCGACGCAAATTTTTTCCGCGCTGTTTATCGTCGGGTTGTTCGCGCTGTTTTTTTTCTTGGCGAAAAAATTTTTCCCGCGCATGTCGTTCGGCGTGTATTTGTCGTTGGCGGTGGCGTTGTCGCTCGTGAGCATTTCATATTGCACGGAAGCACCCGCGCTCTATTGCACGGCAAGTTCGTCGGGCTTGTGCATGGAAGTTTGGAGCGTTTATTTTTTTGCGCGCGCGGCGTGGAGTGACGATTCGCGGCGAAAATTTTTTGCGGAAATTTTTATCGGCGCGGCGTTGGGCGCGTTGGCGTTCGGTTGCAAGCCGACGGTCGCGCTGGCAAATTTTTTGGTCTTGCCGCTCTTGCCGAAATTTTTTTCCAAAGACGACCCGCGAAAAATTTTTCTCGTGCTGGGCGCGCCGTATGCGATAACCGCCGCCGCGTTGATGGCTTACAACTTTTTGCGCTTCGATAATGTCTTTGAATTCGGGCAAGCGTATCAGTTGACCGTCGCTGACCAGCACGCCTACGGAAAATTTTCCGAGCGATTCAACTTGTCCGTGCAAATCGACGGGCTGTTACAAAATTTTTTCGGCGTGGAAAACGACTTGCCGCGCGGCGATAAAAAACCTTCGGGCGTTTTCCGTTACGCAATTTTTTGGTTGCCGATTTTTTTCTTGAGCCCGCAAATTTTTTCCGCGCTGAAGCAAAAAAAATTAATCGGCGTGGTGCTCGCGCTGCTGTTCACGCCGATTTTAATCACGATGTTTCAAATTCATTGGACGCCGTTTTTGCTGGAGCGTTATCGTTTGGAAATTTATTGGTTGCTCGCGCTGACAAGTTTCCTCGCGATTGGATTTTTATCGGAGAGCCGAAAAAATTTTTTCAACTTCGGCGTGTGCGTCTTGAGCCTCGTGACGATTTTCCAATGCGTCAACCTTTTCCTTGTCCCGAACGATTTAAATTTCGCGGCGGTTTATCCCGAACTGCGCCCGACGATTTTAAAAATTTTGACGCTGGGCTTCGGATAAAAATTTCGTTGACGCTCGCGGAGGCAAGAATTATAATCGGCGGCGGAGGCTGATTGAATTGCAAATTCGTATCGCGGGACTCGTGCCCGAAAGTTTTGTGGACGGCGACGGAATTCGCTTTGCAATTTTTATGCAGGGCTGTCGACGAAACTGCGAAGGCTGCCACAATCCCGAAACGCACGCGCTCGACGGCGGACGGCTCGTCGACACGGAAGAAATCATTTCCGCGATAAAAAAAAATCCGCTCTTGGACGGAATAACTTTGACGGGCGGCGAACCGCTTTTGCAAATCGACGCGGCCGAAGAAATTTCCCGCGCCGCAAAAAATTTCGGGCTGAGCGTTTGGTGTTACACGGGCTACACTTTCGAGGAGCTGCCGAGTGATGCCGCGCCTCTGCTTGAAAATGTCGACGTGCTCATCGACGGAGAATTTGTTTTGAGCTTGAGGGATTTGGATTTACAATTTCGCGGCTCGCGCAACCAGCGAATCATCGACGTAAAAAAAACTCGCAAGCAAAATAAAATCGTGCTTTGGTCGGAAATCGGGGGTTGAGGAATGGACAAAGACATTGCCGGAAATTCCGTGAGCGATGCGTTTTCGGGCTTGGTTACGATGCCGCCCTCGGATGTGATAATCGGCATGGTCGGCATTTTATTTTTCGGGCTCATGCTCGGCGCGCTGATTTATTTGCCCGTCGCCGAAAAAAATTCCAAGTTGTCGCTGGAAAAATTGAGCGGCGAAATTATTTGGCGATACAAACCCGACTGGATAATTTTTGTTTTGGGTTGCGTGGTCTTCTTGGGCGTGAGCTTTTTGATGGTCAGCGGCCTGCTTCGAGAAATTCAGCTGTGATAGGATTTAGGATTTAGGATTTAGGGACAAAACCCTGACACCTGACACCTGAATCCTATTTTTTATTTGTAGCTTGATTGAGCCACTCTTTAAGATAATCGCCGATTGCTTTCACGACTTGAGATTCGCGAATCGTCCGCGCGACTTTGTAAAAATTTACACTGCCTTTGAAAACGTATTTGCCGATGAGCTCGCCAACTTTATCCGCAATCATTCGCGCGATGACGAACAAAATTATCGAAACTTTTATTCCCAAAATCGTCAGCGCGATGCCGCCGAACAACGGCAAAAGAAAAATCATTGCCAACTTTATCAGCAGGAAGGAAAACGCCACGGAAAACGCCGCCCGCGCCAATCGAATGAACAGCGGCGTTTTTTCCCGAATTTTTTTTCGCACGTCGTCGAAGGCCAACTTCGGGTGACGAATCGCTTTTACCAAAAAATTTCCCGTTCGTTTCGCGTAGAATGTAAAAAATTCTCCGACCTTCTGAATGATTTTGTTTATGTCCGTCGGAATGCTCGTTATCGTCGCGATTATCATTTGCGGATTAAAATCCGTGACAAACGAGCGCATGGAGTTGAACGCCGTGCCCAAAATCGCCGGCGGCTTGCTCATGTTGGCTACGGCGTCGGGTATCGGCAGCGCGGGAATGAACGCCATGACCACATACAACATAATCGCCAAGACGCGTCCGAGAATCATACCGAGAAAATATTTTATGACGGCTTTTGGATTTCGTTTGAACGCGGCGGGGAAGCTGCGGATTCGGCGCGGAACTTTTTTCTTTACCTTGTCGATTTTTTTTTCGGGAGGTTTGGCGCGTTCGTCTTCGCGGGCGAGTTGCTCTTCGTTTTCAAGTTCCAACGAGCGCGACAGCCGAATCATTTTTTGGAAGGCGTCGGCGATGTTTTGTTCCTGTTCCTTTTGCCGCTGCTCGACTTCTTGGTCGAAAGAGCGCGTGACGTGAATCATTTTCTCGAAGGCGTTGCGCAGGTCGGTTGATTTTGTCGTCTGCATCATTTTTTGCAGCGCGCGTTCAAGGTCAGATTTTTTTGTCGTCTGCATAATCTTCCTCAAATTTTCTTGAAGGTCGCAAGATTTTTTTTCGTTGTCGTCCACCGCCTCACCTCCGAAAAGCAATTAGGAATGCGTAATGCGTAATTAAAAATTTTTTAAAAGCTCGTAGCGGGTATTTCGTTGCGCGGGAATTTTTCCTGCCGCGCGAATCAAATCAATCATCTTTCGCGTCGACATTTCAAAGGAGGTGCCCGCCGCCCGCACGACGTTTTCTTCCAGCATGATTGAGCCGAGGTCGTCCGCGCCGAACGCCAAAGTCAGTTGCCCGATTCGTTCGCCCTGCGTGACCCACGAGCCTTGAATGTGGTCGACGTTATCCAAAAAAATTCTCGTCATTGAAAGCGTCTTCATGTAATCTTGCGCGGAAACTTTTTCGCCACCGAGCGCAGTGTTCATCGGCTGATAAGTCCACGTGATGAAAGCGCGGAAGCCGCCCGTCTCGTCTTGCAGCGCGCGAATTTTTTCCATGTGCTCCAGTCGTTGCGATAAAGTTTCGCCGAAGCCGATAACCATCGTGGCGGTCGACTTCATGCCGATTGAGTGCGCGAGCCTCATCACGTGGAGCCAATCGTCCGTCATGATTTTTTTCGGGCTGATTTTTTTTCTTATGTCGTCGACGAGAATTTCTGCGCCGCCGCCCGGCAAGCTGTCCAAGCCCGCCGCTTGCAATCGCTTGAGCGTTTCCAAAATCGACAAGCCCGCAACGTTCGCGAAGTGCTGAATTTCCGTGGCGGTGAACGAGTGAATCGTTATGTTGAAATTTTTTTTGATGAGGCGCAGCATTTCCT
>CAMJQS010000043.1 GCA_946408105.1 uncultured Selenomonadales bacterium
CCGATGTCAGAATTAGAGCCAGAGCTATTGCCAAAGAATATCGCGAAGCTGAAAATGCTTTATTGCGTGGCGTGCTCAATGTCGAATCCGTCAGTAAGGTTGACAAAGTTTATGAAGCAACCGTCAATGCATCTTTTGAATTAATCGGGTTGGACTCAAGCGAAGTCGACGTTTTCACCAAATATGTTAAGGGCGTCGCCAAAACCGAGCGCGAAGCGATTGAAAACGCCAAAGAAAATGCCACTCGCGAGGCCATGGAGTCATTAGCCAAACAAGCTCTTGAAACTGTTCAAAATGAAACTCGCGGCGGCTATATTAAAATAAAAACTTCCATCGTTATCGACAACGTGACGAATTATCAAGCGCAATATCCGTTGATTAAAGCGGGTCTGGACAATGCTCACTGCAAAATAATTCGCATGACGCGACCGAGCGCAACCCGTTTGGCGTTCTTTATTTCTACGGATTCTTATTCGAGTATCGGGCAAGTGCAAGAAGCTCTTATGGCTTCCATTCCCGGCATTCAGCCCGGTATCAATTCCGGCGGCGACCTCGGCGCAAGTAAAATTCATCTCTCGTTTTAAGGTGACGACATGAAAAATTTTTTTAGCAAAATTTTAATCGTGCTGACGGCGATTTTCCTCGTGCAAGCTCTCTCGCCCGCTGCTTTGGCCGCTGAACCGCCTAAAGGTATTCCTTCGGGCGGCAAGGGTGCCAATGAAGCGGCGGCGATTGAAGACATGAAAATTTCGACGATTAAACGCGTCTTGGCACAAATTACCGAACGCAGCGACGACCCCGCCTCGCCTTATCAGCAGTTAATCAAACTTTACGATAAATTCATTGGCAAAGTTCATATCGAAAAGCGCGGCAAAAATGCTTCGGGCGCGTTCGTGACGGGAAGAATTGAAATTAAATATACTGATTTACAATTCGCACTCGGTCAGCTCGTCAAAATCTTCCACGCCAACGACATTACCCGCGAAGTTTATGTTTTCGTTCGATTCGTCGGCAACGTAACGGACGAACAGCTTCATGCGGCGGAAAATGTTATTCTTCAACGATACATGACACGTCTTAAAGAAAATAAATTTGTTGTCGCCAACTCTGATGAAGTTATCGGGCAACTCAATCAAACGCGCTCAATGAACTTTAATCAATTCGTCGAGTTTGTTAAGCATAAGACTAAAGAGAATCCCGAAATTTGTACGGCGATTGTTGGCGAAATAAGAATGGTAAAAGAATTGGAGCACGCCGACGGTATTACCATGTCTTGCGAAATAGATATTCACTCTTTGGACTGCTTGAATAATTTCACGATTATTGAGGACTACGACGGCAGTGAAGTTTTGAGCGTTCCAAGCATGGATATAAATCGTTACGGCATGTTCCTTTTTGAAAAGGCAGCTGTCACTTCGTCCAAGTCAATCACCGACAGCCTGGTAAAATATTGGGCGCAAAAATAATTTTTCATGCGGATATTACGGCTTCGGTCGAGTATCAATAAATTTATCTTTCGTGTTAAATGACAGGAGGAATTGTTATGAAGAAATTTTTTAAAAAAGTGGCGGCTCCTGCTGTCATTTTGGGCGTTATCGGTGGCGGTGTAAGTGCTTCGAGGGCGGAGGCATTTAATTTGGGAGACATTGGTGCGGCAATCGGACTGGGTAACAGCAGCCAAGCACTCGACATGGAAGGTTTGGAAAGTGACCAAAAGCGAATGCTCAATAATCTTTATTATTCGACGGCTCTGATTCAGGCGGCATATCAAAACGTTAAAATCGCGACCGACGACAGTATCGCCAACAAAAGCGCGATAACTGCTGACCAAGCGGCTAAATCTGCGGTAAAATCTTCCGACGCAGGACTTAACATGAAAAACGGTGCCGAGCAAAATAAACAAGACGCCGAGAACATGAAGAAACATTTATCGAACGCGCTGGCTTCCGGCGACGAGGGAAAGCTTAAGCAAATCGACGCGCTAATTGAAGTTGCCAATACTGAGCGGTTAATTTCTGACTCAATGGCGGGTGTTGCCGGCATTCAAGCCGCAAAAATCGTCAAAACGGGGATTAACAAATTTTAAAGACCCTACTAATCTGGCAAAACTGGAACCACTAATTAAGACGGCAAAGGAAGCTCAAGCGTTATTAAAAATCCGTAGCCAACTTTCCAAAGTTTTGAATACGGCAACGCAAGAATATCGCAAGGCGCGCGCCATAAAAGATCCGAGCAAGAAAGAATCGGAAGCGGCGGCTGCACAAATTGAAAAAGGTTAATTTTTAGGGGGCATTTTAAATGAAAAAATTTTTTACGTGCTTGACAGTGCTCTTGGCGGCAATGTTTTTGCTGACGAGTGCGCGTGCTCAAGCTCCTGTAGATTGGGGCAAAGCGGTCATAACTGTAAAAGGCATGGGCATTGCCAATCCGCAAATGATTCGAACTCCGGCTCATGCGTCGATGTTGGCTCGTCGTGCGGCCATTGCTGATGCTTATCGGCAACTGGCGGAAATTGTCAGCGGCGTGCAAGTTGACTCCGAAACGACAGTTGAGCAAATGATGTTGACTTCCGACATTGTTAAAACAAGAGTCAGCGCGGTTATCAAAGGTGCGGTTATCATTTCCGAAGGCGAACTGAGCGGCGGCGGCTATGAAGTTGAAATGCAAATATCGCTGTTCGGCGCGAACGGTCTTTCCGGTGCGGTCATCACTCCTTCGCCAACAGTTGAACCTTTTCCGCAACCCGCGCCCGATGTTATTCCCTCCATGCCGGCTGACAGTCAAACAGGTGGTTCTTCCGGCTTTACGACCATTGGCGGCGGCGAAAATTCTCCCATGGCGGCTATTGGCGGCTATACCGGGCTTATCATTGATTGCAAAGGACTTGGCTTAAATCCCGTCATGAGCCCCGTTGTTAAAAATGTTAAGGGCATAAAACTCTATGGACACGAAAATTTAAATTACGATTTAGTTGTTCGCGACGGCATGGCAAGCTATGCAACCGGCATGAACGAGGCAAGCCGCGCCGGGAGCAAGCCTTTGGTGTTGAAAGCAGTGCGCCTTGAAGACCACAACGCCAATCCTGTTGTCAGCGAGGCCGATGGCAGTCGCATTCTCATTGAAAACGGAGCAAGCGGCTTCCTCAATAAAACTGCTGTTGTTTTCTTGTATTGATAAGGTGATTGACATGAAGAAAAAATTTTCTCGAATAATCGCGGGCGGCTTCTTGGCAATAAGTTTATTTGCAACGCCCGCACAGGCCGCACCGATGAGTTTCGACGCTGACAGTGCCATTGTTCAATATACGCACAGACTTCAGCAAGAGCCCAATAACCCAATCATTTACAACAATCGCGGCTATGCTTACAAACTTAAAAAAAATTATGATAAAGCTCTTGCCGACTTCACACGCGCCATTGAACTCGACCCGAATTACTCCGACGCGTACAACAATCGCGGCACAATCTTTCAAGCACTTAACCGCTATGACGAGGCTTTCAAAGACTATGATCGCGCCGTCCAAACCAATCCCAATAACGCGGTCGCTTTGAACAATCGCGGCTTGCTTATCGGGTCAATGGCGGACTACAAACATAAAACCGGCAATAATTCTGAGGAGATTTACAACCGAGCGATTAGAGATTTTACGCGGGCTATTGAAGTCAATCCGAATTATGCCGAGGCTTATCAAAATCGCGGCGTCGTCTATTCATGGATGCCGAAGCCGGAACAGGCGATTAAAGATTTATCGCACGCAATTGAGCTTGGCATTAACACGGCTGACGTTTATAATACTCGCGGTGCCTGTTATCGAATTACAAATGAATCTGACTATGCGCTTGCCGACTTCGACAAGGCACTTTCACTGGCACCCAATGACGGCGATATTTACAACAATCGCGGCTTGATTTACTATGACAAAAAAGATTATCAGCGGGCAATAACGGATTTTAAAAAAGCTATCGAAATGGGCGCGACATTAACTTCAGCGTTTACCAATCTCGGTTTATGCTACTTCAGACTCGGCGATTACGATAAGGCGATTGATTGTTATACTCGTGCATTGTCCGTGAACCAAAACTTCCAACCCGCAATTCAAAATATGAAAGTTGCTTACGAAGCAAAAGCTGCACGCAGATAACAGCTTTCAATTTTTCTTGCGAATCACTCCTTAATCTAAAGGACGTTCAAAAAAAGTAGACAAGCGAAAATCTTTGTGCTATATTCTGCAAACGGGAGGCGAAAGGTTGCATGAGTTCAAAATTATCGGGCAAGACGGCGTTCGTGACGGGAGCTTCGCGCGGCATCGGTCGAGCGATTGCTTTGCGGCTGGCGGCCGACGGCGCAAAAGTCGCGCTGAATTTCTCAAGCAATGTTCCAAAGGCGGAGGAAGTCAAAGCGGCGATTGAGTCTGCGGGCGGCACGGCCATGCTCGTTCAAGGCGACGTTTCAAACTTCGCGGTCGTGACGGAGCTGATAAAAAAAGTTGTCGACGAATGGGGACGGCTGGACATTTTGATAAACAACGCCGGCATTACCCGCGACAATCTCCTGCTCAAGATGAGCGAAGACGACTTCGACAAAGTTATCGCCACGAATTTGAAAGGCGTCTTCAACTGCACGAAGGCCGTAACCAAGATGATGATGAAACAGCGCGGCGGACGAATCGTCAACATGTCGAGCGTCGTCGGACTCAAAGGCAACATCAGCCAAGCCAACTACGCGGCGGCTAAGGCGGGCATAATCGGCTTCACGAAGTCGGCGGCGCGGGAACTGGCCGCGCGTGGCGTGACTGTCAACGCAGTTGCGCCCGGCTTCATCAACACCGATATGACTGCCGCGCTTTCCGAAAAGGTTAAGGAAGTTATGATGCAAGAGATACCTGCGGGAAGGATGGGAACTCCCGAAGACGTTGCCAATGCAGTAGCGTTCTTGGTATCGGATGAGGCGGCGTATATCACCGGGCAAGTTCTGTCGGTTGACGGCGGAATGGCCATGTGACACGCGGCTTTTGAAAGGAGGTGCTGCGCATGTCAACGTTTGAACAGGTAAAAAAAATCGTCAAAGAGCAACTGGGCGTTGAAGAAGACGAAATCCAAATGAGCTCAACTTTCGTCGACGACCTTGGTGCCGATTCTCTGGACATAGTCGAATTGATTATGGCGTTCGAGGAGGAGTTCAACATTGAAATCCCCGACGAGAAAGCCGAAAAAATTAAGACTGTGGAAGATGTCGTTAAGTACATAGACGGAGAAACCAACGCTTGATTTAGTGGATAGTGATTAGTGGTTAGCGGTTAGAAAAAGCTAATCGCCAATCACTAATCACTAATCGTTTTTTGGAGAGGATTATCCGTGAGACTACCGGAACTTAAAATAGGAAACAAAACAGCAAAAATCCCGATAGTGCAGGGCGGCATGGCAATTCGTTTGTCGACGGCGCGGCTGGCGGCCTCTGTCGCCAACGAAGGCGGCATAGGTTTGATTGCGGCGTCGGGCATGGCTCATGAAGAATTGCGCTACGAAATAAAATTGGCGCGCGCTTTGACCGACGGAATAATCGGGATAAACATAATGGTCGCGGCAAGCGATTTCGCGGGCATAGTTCATACGGCAATGGACGCGGGCATTGATTTAATCGTTGCGGGCGCGGGTTTTTCGCGCGATATTTTCGGGCTGGGCAGAGAGTCCGGCACGCCGATAGTCCCGATAGTTTCCTCTGTCAAGCTGGCAAAAATTTCACAGAA
Source organism: uncultured Selenomonadales bacterium (assembly GCA_946408105.1). Lineage (GTDB taxonomy): Bacteria > Bacillota > Negativicutes > Selenomonadales > Selenomonadaceae > Quinella. The sequence continues at coordinate 5,747 of CAMJQS010000043.1, forward strand.
ACTCGGAGCGGCGGCGGTCGTCGTCGAAGGCAAAGAAGCGGGCGGACACCTCGGCACGGACATTTCCGTCCGCGAACTGATTGAACCGATTCGCGCGGCGGTAAATATTCCCGTCATTGCGGCGGGCGGCATTCTCAACGGAAAAGACATCGCCGAAGTTTTGAAGATGGGAGCCGACGGCGTGCAAATGGGCTCACGTTTCGCGGCAAGTGTCGAGGCGAACGGCGCGCCGAGTTTGAAAGAATATTATTTAAAATCACAGCCCGAAGATGTCGTAGTCATCAACAGCCCTGTCGGTTTGCCGGGGCGGGCAGTTCGGACACCTTTTTCAAAGCGCGTGATGACCGGCAAAGTTCCGCCGAAAGTTTGCGACTCGTGCCTGAAAGCCTGCAAGCACAATTTCTGCATCGTCCGAGCACTGACGCGGGCGCAACAAGGCGACTTGGAAACGGGCTTGGTCTTCACGGGCGAATACATGCCGCAAATTAAAGAAATTTTGCCCGCCAAGGAAATTATCCGTCAACTTGTAACGGAGGCGGAAGAATTCTATCAACCATAAAAAAAAATCCCTCGCAAGTTGCGGGGGAAATTTTTTTGTCGAAAATTTTTCAGCCGAAAAAAAGTTTAAACACCGCTTGAAAATTTTCACGCGCCGACTGCCAAACGGGTATCATCGACACGCCGAAAAATAAAATCAAATTCAGAATCACCGACGCCAAAGATTTTTTCGCGACGGAATAAAACGTCAACATGACGCAAACACACCAAATCGACAGCTGCCACGTTTCGACGATGAGCGCGTCATGATACGCCGAATAAATCAGCACGCCCCCCACGATAAAAATCAAAAGCGACAGCGCGAGAATCCATTTAAAGCGCGTCGTCATGTGAAAAATTCCGTTGCCGTCCTCGTCCTTCACCTCGTCGAGCGAACTGACATCAAAGCGGGCGTCGCCCTCGTTGTGCTTCGTCGGCTCCGAAGTTTTTTTTAAATCGTCTTCGTTCATAAAATCCCCTCCCGCTCAAACGATTTTAAATTGACGCCCGCCGTTCGTCAAGCTTGCAAGCTCTGTATTCATTATCATAAAATTTGACAGCTTATGACGAATTAAATATAATTCGTTGCATGAAAAGTTTTATCGTTTATTTTTTTTGGGAGGGATAATTTTTAATGGACTTGTCACAACTTTTGACTGACATTAACGATTTTGTTTGGGGTCCGATAATGCTGGCGTTTTTGGTCGGCACGGGCATTTTCTTAACCGTCCGTTTGAAGTTCCTGCCGTGGATAAATCTTTGGTACGCAATCAAAATGATTATGCTTCACAAGGCGGACAAGCAAGGCGACCTGTCTCCGTTCCAATCGCTGATGACGGCGTTAAGCGCGACGGTCGGCACGGGCAATATCGTCGGCGTGGCAACTGCAATGGTGCTCGGCGGGCCCGGCGCGATTGTTTGGATGTGGATAAGCGCGGCGTTCGGGCTGTCGACCAAATACGCCGAATCTGTTTTGGCCGTCAAATATCGCGAAACAAATTCCGTCGGCGAAATGGCGGGCGGCCCCATGTACGCCATGAAAAACGGTATCGGCGGCAGCTTCGGAAAATTGATGGCGACTTTGTTCGCGCTGTTCGCGGTGTGCGCCTCGTTCGGCATAGGCAACATGACGCAAGCAAATTCAATCAGCTCCGCGTTCAATTCAAGTTTCGGTTGGTCGAGCGAAATTACCGGCGCAATTTTGGTCGTGTGTTCGCTGGCGGTTTTAATGCGCGGCGTTCATTCAATCGGAAAAGTTTCAAGCTTCATCGTTCCGTCCATGGCGTTCTTTTATATTTTGTTCACCGTGATTATCATCATCGTCAACTTTAAAAATGTTCCCGGCGGCTTGGCGGTTATGTTCCAAATGGCGTTCTCGGTTGATGCCGTGGCGGGCGGTGTCGGCGGCTCAATCGTCGCGAGCATGTTGACGGCAATGCGTTGGGGCGTGGCGCGCGGCGTCTTCTCCAACGAGGCGGGCTTGGGTTCCGCTCCGATTGCGGCGGCGGCGGCCAGAACCGACCACGCTTCCCGCCAAGGTTACGTCAACATGACGGGCACTTTCTTCGACACGATGATTATCTGTTTCTTGACGGGTTTGGTTATCGCGAGTTCGGGTGTGCTCGGTAGCATCGACCCTGAAACGGGCAAGCTTGTTTCGGGCGCGCCGTTGACCATTCTTGCGTTCGGCACGGTTTACGGCGAAGGCGCAAAGTATATCGTCTCGATTGCCCTTGCGCTGTTCGCTTACTCGACCATTCTCGGCTGGGAATATTACGGCGAAAAATCCCTTGAATATCTCGTGAGCAGCCGCAAAGTCATTTACGCTTACAGATTTATTTTCAGCTGCATAACTTTTATCGGCGCGACGCAAACGCTCGACGTTGTTTGGAATTTTTCCGACACGATGAACGGCTTGATGGCCATTCCGAATCTTTTGTGCCTTTTGATTTTAAACAAAGACATCGCCAACGAGTGCTTCGATTATCAGAAAAATTTTATCGCTCAAGGCAAATGACGCGAAGAAATTTTTTCCACGGCTGCGCGGCTGTGGAATTTTTTTTTTGCCTGCGTTACAATGGCAGAAAAATTTTTGGAGGGAGAATTTTGGCGAAACGCAAAGCAAGGGGCAAGGGGTCGGGAGTCAGGACTCAGAGAATAAAAATTTCCGCGTGCTACATCGTGAAGAACGCCGCGGAAGATTTGAGCCGCTCGTTGGAGAGCATTAAAAATTTTGTCGACGAAATTATTTTGGTCGACACCGGCTCGACGGACGCAACCGTTGACGTTGCAAAAAGTTTCGGCGCGAAAATTTTTCACGAGCCATGGCAAAATGATTTTTCCGCGCCGCGCAACAAAGCAATTCGTGAGGCTTCGGGCGATTGGATTGTTTTCCTCGACGCCGACGAATTTTTTGTAAACGACACCGCAAAAAATCTTCGCGCGGCAATCAAAATCGCGCAGAAGGCGAAGGCGCAAGGGCTCATCGTCAAATGGATTAACGTTGACAAGGACAACGACTTCGCGGTCATCAATTCGACTTACGTCTTGAGAATTTTTGAGAACGCGCCGAACGTTCATTACGTCGGAAAAATTCACGAGGACGTTTACGCGGGCGACGAACCTTTGAATCGAACGGCCGCGCCCGCCGATTTGCTCACGCTGCACCACACGGGCTATTCAAAATCTTTGAGCCGCGACAAGGCCGAAAGAAATTTGAAACTTCTTTTGGAGGAGCTGGAAACGACCGACAAGCCTGAAAGAATTTACGCTTACCTGGCCGACGCTTACTACGCGCTGGAGGATTGGGCGAACGTCGAAAAATTTGCGCGGCTGGACTTGAGCACGAGAAAAAATTTGTCGAATCGTCCCGCCCGACTTTTGATTGAGTGTTTGGAAAAAGATTCGGCACGCTCCGAGGAGTGCTTTGAAGTTTCCAAACTGGCCGTTGAACGTTATCCGAGCGTCCCGGAATTTTCCGCGAAGTTGGCCGATTGTTTTGCGCGGAAAGAAGATTATCGGGCGGCTGTCAACGAGATGAAACGCGCGATTGAAAAGTTTAAAAACTACGGCGAACAATTCGAGTCGACGAACTTCGACGAGGGCAAAGTAAAAGTCGCGCAACTTTTGATTGACGATTGGCAGAAAAAAATTCCTCTCACGCCCGAAGAAAAACGCCGCGAAGTTTCACGTCTGAGAGAAGAGCTGATAAATTTCGTGGAAGTCACGCACGAACTTGAAAAAGCTTTGCAGACGGCGGACAGACTTTTTGAGATGAAACCCGACGACCCCGACTCGATGGAGCGAATCATTTCGTTTTACGTCGAAAACGGAGTACAAAGAAATTTGCCGGAGGCTTTGGCTTACATGGAAGAAACTTTTCCGCCGACGCGATATCGCCTGTTGCTCCGCGCGAAGTTTTATTTTTTGAAAAACGAATACTTGAACGGAATAAAAATCGCCGAGAAAGCTCTTGCCCTTGAAGACGACGATCCAAAAAATTTTTTGGCGACGGTCTTCCTTTACAATTTTTTGGGGCAAGTTTATCGAAGGTTGGGGCGCGCAAAAGACGCGTTCGATTGCTACGAGAAAAATTCCAAAATCGATTTGTCTTCCGAAAAAAATTCTCCGTACTTTGCGCAGCTGAAAAAAATGCGCCGCGAAGAGTACAGCAATTATCTTTTCAACATGCACAGCCTCAACGTCAGCCGTGAAAAAATTTTTGAGGAGACGCTCGGCTACAAAAAATTTTTTGAGCACGTTGCCCGCTTCAAACACAATCGCAAAAAACATTCCGCGCACAAAAAAATTCGCGTCGGCTATCTTTCGCCCGACGCTCGCTTTCACGTCGTCGCGTTTTTCAGCTGTCATCTTTTCACGAGCTTTGACAAGACGCGCTTTGAAATTTTTCTTTACGCCGGCAACCGCGAAGACCGAATCACTCAACGCTTTAAAGAGAGAGTCGACGGCTTCCGAAATGTTTTGTACAAGTCGCACGAAGAAATTGCCCGACAGATTTTTGACGACGAGATTGATATTTTGATTGACTTGGCGGGTCACACGCAAAATAATCTTTTGCCCGTCCTGGCGTACAAGCCCGCGCCGATTCAAATTTCGGGCGTCGGCTACTTTAATTCCACGGGGCTCGACACGGTAGATTATTTTTTGGCGGACAAGTTCACCGACCCCGAAGGCTTGAACGAAAAATTTT
>CAMJQS010000044.1 GCA_946408105.1 uncultured Selenomonadales bacterium
CAAGAGCGTCGCCGCCAAAGTCAGCGCGGCAAAAAATTTTCCTCGCATAAAAATTTCCTCCTTTAACCTTTTACGCGCGAATTATATCAAACGAAAAAATTTTGTCCATAAAAATTTTGCGGCCGTTGCCAAAAGTTTTGCGTTGATTTAAAATCCTAAATTAAGATTCAGGGGTCGGGGTTCAGGAGTTAGGAAAAAAAACCTGACCCCTGAATCCTGGCCCCTGACACCTAAAATGGGAGGCGAACGGCGATGACGGACGTTGAAAAGCTTGCAAAAATTTTGTCGCAAAGTTCAAGCGCGGTTTTCTTCGGCGGCGCGGGCATGTCCACCGAATCGGGCATTCCCGATTTCCGCAGCGCGAACGGCATTTACAATCAAAAACTCAATCAAACTTTTTCGCCCGAAGAAATGGCGTCGCACGATTTTTTTGTAAGTCACCCCGAAGAATTTTTTGAGTTTTATCGCGCGCGTTTCGTTTACCTCGACGCCGAACCAAACGCGGGTCATCTTGCGCTTGCCGAGCTGGAGCGTCGCGGAATTTTGAGCGCGGTCGTCACGCAAAATATCGACGGGCTTCATCAAGTCGCGGGCTCAAAAATTGTTTACGAACTTCACGGCTCGATTCGACGGAGCCACTGCGTAAGGTGCGGCGCGAAGTACGACGTTGATTTTGTCATGAAAAATATTCCCGTGCCTCACTGCGAAAAATGCGGCGGAGTCGTCAAACCCGATGTCGTTCTTTACGGCGAATCACTCGACGACGAAACCGTTTCCAATTCGATTCGCGCGATTGCCGAGGCGGACACGTTGATTGTCGGCGGCACGAGTTTAATCGTTTATCCTGCGGCGGGGCTGATTGATTATTTCCGCGGGCGTCATTTGATTTTGATAAACAAGACCGCCACGCGCGCCGACGCCGACGCCGAACTTGTCATCCGCGAAAAAATCGGCGAAACTCTTTCCAAAGCAGTTTCCCTGACCCCCGACCCCTGACACCTTGCCCCTTTAAAGGAGGATTTCTTTTGAGCTTTAAACGTTTGGTTCGGACGATGGACTCTTCGCGTTCGATGATTTTGTTTGCGGCGTTCGCGGGCTTCTTTTTCATTCGGACGGCTCTTTGTCCGTTGAGCCACGACGATTACGGCTACGCTTTCATTTGGGACGGCGCGCACGGCGGGAACTTGGAGGCAATGCAATTCGGCTCGCCCGAAATCGAACACCGCGACCGCGTCGATTCCTTTGCAGATATTTTTAAATCGCTCACGTCACATTATTTTGATTGGGGCGGAAGAATTTTCGCGCACGCCTTCGTTCAATTTTTTATTTGGATTGGCAAGCCCGTCTTCGACATTGCCAACACGATTATTTTTATTTTCCTCGTGCTGACGATAATAAATTTGTCGAACACGTGGCTGAAAATTTCGCGGACGGCACTGCTTTGGATTTTCTTCACGATGTTTTTTTTAATGGCGTCGTCGATGATGAGCACGCTTTGGTTGACGGGCTCCTGCAACTACATGTGGATGACTTTTTTCCAATTATTTTTCTTGACGCCGTATGTTAAAGCTTTGCGCTCACACGACGCGGCGAACTCCGCGATAAACGTCGTGCTGATGATTGTGCTGGGATTGTTCGCGGGCTGGTCGAACGAGGCGGGCGCGTTGGCGACGGTTTGCTTAACATTTTTCTTGCTGGTCATGTGCAAAGTTCAAGGCGTCTTCCGTCCGTGGATGCTTGCGGGCTTTTTGGCGATAAGCGTCGGCTGCGCGTTCATGTTGCTTGCGCCGGGAAATTTCGTCCGCATGGAGTTTGCTCACCCGAATTTTTCCTACACGAAAGAACTTTTCCTTTCGCACATGTCGAACGGATTTTTGCGGGTCGTTGCGGCAGATTTTATCGCGCTGATTCCGCTGTTCATTTATTTTGCGCGGCGCACCTCGTCGAAGATAACCGTTGCAGAAATTTTAATGCTGGCGTTCACGGCGACGGGCTTTCTCGTTCCGATTGCGCTGCTCTTCTCGCCCGAATACAACGCGCGCATTTCGATAACGTCGCTGTCGTTTATTTTGGTCGCGTCGAGTTCGGCGATTTTGGAATTGGAGCGGCAACATTTGAAGGCGGGCTTGGACTTGCCGAAAAAATTTTTGCGGGGCGTCTCGCTCGTCTTGACTTTCAGTTGCATTGCTTATTTTGCCACGCTGATTTACGTCGACATTTCCATTTTCAACGCGGCGCGCCGTCAAGTTCGTTACATTCACCGCACGGCTTATCTTGACCCGATACCCATGCCGCGCATGCCGATTCGTCATCGCTTTGAAAAAATTCACGGCGACAGGAGCGCGGCCTCCGAACTTGATTATTTTGCGGGCATTGAGCCGAAACTAAACAGCTGCAGAAATTCCTGCGTCGCGCAATATTACGGCGTTCGACACGTCATCGCCGTTGACAACTGAGGAGGTTTTAAAATGACTGACTGCATTTTTTGCAAAATCGCGGCGGGCGAAATTCCCGCGCAAAAAGTTTACGAGGACGAGCAAGTTGTCGCGTTCAAAGACTTGTCGCCCAAAGCTCCCGTTCACGTTTTGATTGTCCCGAAGAAACACGTTCAAAGCGTCGCGCACTTTCAAGCGGAAGACAAAGAACTTGCCGCGCACATTTTCGTTGACGTCGTTCCGAAACTCGCCGCCGATTTGGGCGTTGCCGAAGGCGGCTTCCGAATTGTTTTGAACACGGGTGACGACGGCGGACAAACCGTTCATCATCTGCACGTTCACCTTCTCGGCGGAAGAAAAATGACTTGGCCGCCCGGCTGAATTCAATTAGGAATTAGGAATTAGGAATGAGGAATTGGAAAAAAACTCCTAACTCCTAACTCCTAACTCCTAACTTTTGGAAGGCTTGACATTTTGTTGAATTGGGATTATTATATCGCCCGAAAGTTCGGCGGACACGTCGAGCAAGGTTTGAATCAATTTAGGAGGCAGATATTTATGATAAAGCCACTGGGAGACAGAGTTGTTGTTGAAGTAGCCGAGGTTGAGCTCAAGACCAAAAGCGGCATCATCATGCCCGAAACTTCCAAAGAAAAACCGCAAAAAGGTTCCGTCGTTGCGGTCGGCACGGGCAAGCTCCTCGACAACGGACAGCGCGCCGCCATGGAAGTCAAAGTCGGCGATTCGGTCATCTTCAACAAGTACGCAGGCAGCGAAGTCAAGGTGGACGACAAAGATTATCTCGTGATTCGCGAGAGTGACATTTTGGCAATCCTTTAATTACGAGAAGTTTTCGGAGGTAATTATTTTATGGCAAAAGAAATTTTGTTCGACGAAGAAGCTCGTCGCGCACTCAGCCGCGGCGTCGATGCTCTGGCAAATGCAGTTAAAGTTACGCTCGGCCCCAAAGGTCGCAACGTCGTGCTCGAAAAAAAATTCGGCGCACCGTCCATAACCAATGACGGCGTGACAATTGCTCGCGATATCGAACTCGAAGACCACTTTGAAAACATGGGCGCGCAACTCGTTAAAGAAGTCGCAACCAAAACCAACGACGTGGCCGGCGACGGCACCACAACCGCCACGCTCCTTGCACAGGCTATCGTCCGCGAAGGTCTGAAAAACGTCGTGGCGGGCGCAAACCCCATGATTATCAAAAAAGGTATCGAAGCGGCCGTTGCCAAACTCGTCGACGAAATTAAAAATAACGCCAAGAAGGTCGAAGGCAAAGAGGCTATCGCGCAGGTCGCGTCCATTTCTTCGGGCGACGCCGAAATCGGTCAGCTTATCGCCGACGCCATGGAAAAAGTCGGCAACGACGGCGTCATTACCGTTGAAGAATCCAAGACCATGACGACCAATCTTAAAGTCGTTGAAGGTATGCAATTCGACCGCGGCTACATTTCGCCCTACATGGTCACCGACGCCGACAAAATGGAAGCCGTCATGGACGACCCCTATATCCTCATCACCGACAGAAAAATTTCTTCCATTCAAGATATTTTGCCGATTCTTGAGCAAGTCGTTAAGCAGGGCAAATCGCTCGTTATCATCGCCGAAGACGTCGACGGCGAGGCGTTGGCTACTATCGTTGTCAACAAACTGCGCGGCACGTTCAAAGCGTTGGCGGTTAAAGCTCCGGGCTTCGGCGACAGACGCAAAGCCATGCTCGAAGACATTGCAATTTTGACGGGCGGCACCGTTATCAGCGAAGAACTCGGACGCAAACTCGACAGCGTGACTTTCGCAGACCTCGGACATGCGCGCCAGATTCGTGCAACCAAAGAGGAAACGACAATCGTCGAAGGCAGCGGCGACAAAAACGAAATCACTGCTCGCGTCGGTCAAATCAAAAAGCTCATCGAGACCACGACCAGCGACTTCGATAAAGAAAAACTTCAGGAACGTCTTGCCAAGTTGGCGGGCGGCGTGGCGGTTATCGAAATCGGCGCGGCCACCGAAGTTGAAATGAAAGAAAAGAAACTCCGCATTGAAGACGCTCTCAACGCGACCCGCGCGGCCGTCGAAGAAGGTATCGTTGCCGGCGGCGGCACCACGTTTATTGACATTCTGCCCGCGCTCGACGACGTTAAAGCTGACGGCGACGCCAAAGTCGGTGTGGAAATCGTCAAACGCGCAATCGAAGAACCCGTTCGCCAAATCGCAAACAACGCAGGTCAAGAAGGCTCCGTCGTTGCCGAGGCCGTCAAGAAGTCCGATAAAGGCGTCGGCTTCAACGCGCTGACAAACGAATACGTCGACATGATTAAAGCAGGCATCGTCGACCCGGCTAAAGTCGTTCGTTCCGCTCTGCAAAACGCGGCGTCAATCGCGGCAATGATTCTCACGACGGAAACGCTCGTGGCCGACAAGCCCGAACCTCCCGCACCCGCTATGCCCGGCGGCATGGGCGGCGGCATGCCCGGCATGATGTAAGCCGTTTAACTTAAGAAAATTTTCAAGCTCCTGTCGAATTTCGGCGGGGGCTTTTTGCTTGCTGAAATTTATTATCAAAAAATCTTGACAAGCCGATAAATTAAGTTTATCATTGCGGCGGCTTAAGAAAATTTGAGAAAGAAAATCATTTGAGGAAACACGGCCACTCAAGCTGAAAAACTTCTCGATGAATCAAGAGCCATCGGTAAGGTTTTAGGTTTCGGGTTCCAGGTTTCAGAGAGTTTTAGCTGACACCTGACACCTGACACCTGACAGCTAAAATTGGAGGTCTTCAACATGAAGAAAACATTAGCGGCAGCATTGGCGGCGGCCTTCGTCGTCGGAGCAAGCGGAACAACTTTTGCGGCGGCCAATCCGTTCAGCGACGTTCCCGCAGGTCACTGGGCTTATCAGTCCGTTTCCAAATTGGCGGCTCAGGGCGTCATCGAAGGTTACGGCGACGGCACTTATCGCGGCGACCGCAACATCACCCGTTACGAAATGGCGCAGATGATTGCCAAGGCTATGGCAAAAAATCCTACGGGCGCGACCAAAGCCGACCTCGACCGCCTCGCGGCTGAATTCCGTGACGAACTCGACGCATTGGGCGTTCGCGTTGCCGAACTCGAAAAATATGCCGACAAAGTTGTTTGGCACGGCAAAATTGAGTACACCTACGAGCAAACGAAAACCGACCCGCTGAACACCGGCAAGAAGACTAAAGACACCGCCAACGGGTTTATTTTCCGCCTCGAACCGAAAGCTTACGTCAACGATCATTGGACGGTAAACGCCCGTATCGACGCATACGCCGACATGAAAAAAGACGAGACGACTAACTTTGAATTAGTTCGCGCGTGGGCTGAAGGCGATTACGACAAACTCAATCTTAAAGTCGGTCGCTTTGAATTCAATCCTGAAAGCGAAGCAGGCCTCATGTGGGATACGGAAATTTCCGGCGGTTCCATTACTTACGGCAGCAAATGGAAATTCAACGTCACGGGCGGTCGCGTCAAGGCTGACGGCATTGGCAGCGGCATTTACGGCGAAAACGAAACCGAAGAAGACCCCGCAACGGTTGTCGGCTTGAGAGTTGATTATAACCAGGGCGACAAAGGATTCTTCGGCGGCGCGGGCTATTATTACATCAAAGACGACGACCTGGCCTGGAGCAGAAACAATTACTTGAGGAGAGGCATTGCCGACAGAGTAGACTTCGATAACGAACACAGCCGCAAAGCTTATTCAAAGGCCGGCATTTGGACGGTCAACCTCGGCTATCAGTTCAACGACCTCTTGTCACTTCAAGGCGTGTACGCTCGGAACACCAAAGCCGACTTCGAGAATAAAGCGTGGCAGGCTGAACTTTGCTACGGCGACTACGACGACGCCCCCGAAAAAGGTCAGTGGAACGTCTTCGCCGGCTACCGCAGCCAAGGCACCAACGTTTCCTTCGCGCCCACCGCAGAAGACGCTTTGCGCGGCACCCGCGGTTTTGTTATTGGCGCGTCTTGGGCTCCGTTCAAAAATATCGGCCTCATCGCAAAATATTTCGACGGCAAATACATTACCGACGGTCTTTACAGCGGCCGCGGCAAAGCCCGCCACATCTTCGGACGTGTCGAGTTATTCTTCTAAGATTCAATTCAAGCAATCACAAGCTCCCGAACTGTCGGGGGCTTTTTTCGTTTTCATCTTTATATCAAGAAAAAAACGCGCGCCCGTGCTATTTTTAATGTGTATCTGCTCGCGGCGAAAAGGAGCTTGAATGAAAAACTTATATTGTAGCATGAAAAGAACATGAAAGCAAAAACAAAATTTTTTTAGAAAGTGTTGACAACCGCAGATTTCTGTATTATTATTGCGCCGACTTCAGGGACGAGTCAAAGAAGCAAAAGAAGATTTGAGGAAACACGGCCACTCAAGTTTGAACAGCTTCCGAGACAAGTCACGAAAGTCAACAGATTTACTTTCTTGACAGGCATCTTTAAGGAGGATGTTCAAAATGAAGAAGTCAGTAGCAGCAGCCCTTGCAGCAGCGTTTGTTATGGGCGCAACCGGAACCACGTTCGCAGCGGCCAATCCGTTCAGCGACGTTCCCGCAGGTCACTGGGCTTATCAGTCCGTTTCCAAATTGGCGGCTCAGGGCGTCATCGAAGGTTACGGCGACGGCACTTATCGCGGCGACCGCAACATCACCCGTTACGAAATGGCGCAGATGATTGCTAAGGCTATGGCGAAGAATCCTTCCGGCGCGGCTAAAGCCGACCTCGACCGCCTCGCAGCTGAATTCCGTGATGAACTCGATGCCCTCGGCGTTCGCGTTGCCGAACTCGAAAAATATGCCGACAAAGTTGTTTGGCAGGGCAAAATCGAGTACACCTACAAAAACCACAGAACTGACGACGTTTGGGCTGACCAGCGTAAACATCACCACAGCACCAGCAAGCACACCCGCGTTAAGCAGGACGACTGGCTCTTCCGCTTTGAGCCTATCGCTTACGTCAACGACCACTGGACACTCCGCGCTCGTATTGACGCACACGTCGACATGAGCCATGACACTACCAGCAGCTTCGAGTTGGTTCGTGGTTGGGCACAGGGCGATTACGACAACTTCCAAATCAAAGTCGGTCGCGTTCCCCTCTACACCAATGAAGACGGTTTGATCTGGGATACTGAATACAGCGGCGGCGAAATTACCTTCGGCAAACTCGCTAACGGCTTGAGAGCCACCATCTACGGCGGCCGCCTCAAGGCTGATACAGTCAACGGTGCCATCCGCAATGCAGGTTCCTGGAACGGACGTCAAGACGGCGTCAGCGCGAATGATCGTTGGAACGAAGCAACCGGCAGACTCGGCTCGGACAGCGAACATACTTCCAGCTTCGTCGCGGTTAACGTTCAATACGACCCGGGCCCCAAGGGTCTCTTCGGCGGCTTAGGTTACTACCACATCAAAGACAAAGATCTGAAAGCTATCGGATTCTATGACGAGAACGAAGCTTACGTCCCCAACTACTTCTACAGCAAAAATGGCGCCACTGACAAAGCGAACATCTGGTCTGCCAACATCGGCTGGCGTCTCGGCAAAGTTCAAGTTTGGGGCGCATACGCGAAGAACTCCAAAGCCGACTACGAGAACAAATCCTGGCAAGCACTCGTTCGTTACGGCAACCTCTACGGCGGCGGCAACCAGAACACCAAGAAGGGGCAATGGGGTGTTTGGGCAGGTTACAAATACTTCGGCTCCAACACCTCCTTCAAAGGTATTAACTGGGATGACGTTTATGCCGGCACCAAAGGCTTCGTCGCAGGCGCAAGCTGGGCACCCATGGACAGAATCGTCCTCATCGGCAAATACTTCAAGGGCAAATACATTGAAGGCCCCGGCGATGCAGAACGCCTCTTCGGCCGCGTCGAGTTCTTCTTCTAAGCCGACACTTTCAGCCGAAACAATTTCATAACGTAAATAACGGGAGCCTCCGAGAAATCGGGGGCTCCTTTGATTTTCCGTTTCAACACAAAAAAAGAGCGGCCGCTTGACCGCCCGAAAAATTTTTAGCGCGCGTGCCGCATGGAGTTCACGGGAATGTTGGCGACGAGCGCGACCGAGTCGGAATCATTTTCCAAAGCAATTTCCATTTCCGTTCGGTTTATGTTCATGTATTTGGATAAGACCGTTATAATTTCTTCTTTAATTTTTTCCATAATCTCCGGCGAAATGCTGGCGCGGTCGTGAATCAAAACGACTTGCAACCGCTCCTTGGCGACCGTCCCCGATTTTTTTTCTGACATGCCGAAGACTCTTTTCAAAACGTCAAGCATGGGCAGCCCTCCTTACAGCAAGCCGAAAAGTTTTTTCAGCCGAGCAAAGAAGCCTTCTTTTTGCGGCTTGAGGAAGGGAACGTCTTCGCCGCACAGACGCGCGACGATATTTTTGTAAGCCTGCCCCGCCGTCGAATTGTTCATGGTTATGACGGGTTCGCCTCTGTTCGTGGCAACGACAACGCTCTCGTCGTCGGGAACCTGCCCGATGCACGCGACAGATAAAATTTCGTCGATGTCGCCCATGTCGAGCATGTCGCCTTTCTCAACCATTTGCGGGCGGATTCTGTTGACGATGAGTTTTACATTTTCTTTGTCCGCGCGACCGAGTTCGCCGATGATTTTGTCCGCGTCGCGCACGGCAGAAATTTCCGGCATGGTCACGACAATCGCGGTGTCGGCGGCGGCTATCGCAGTCTTGAAGCCCTGCTCAATTCCCGCGGGACAATCGATGATGATAAAGTCGAATTCCTTTTTCATTTCGTCGCAGAGGGTCACGAGTTGTTCGGGATTGACGGCGGACTTGTCTTTGATTTGCGACGTGGGCAGGAGGTAAAGATTTTCAAATTTCTTGTGGCGAACGAGAGCTTTTTTGTAGGCGACGCGCCCGCTCGTCACGTCGACAAGATCATACAAAATTCGATTTTCCAAGCCGAGCAAAAGGTCGAGGTTGCGCAGGCCGGTGTCGGTGTCAATCAACGCGACTTTGTTGCCGCGCATGGCGAGCCCGACGCCGATGTTGGCCGTGGTCGTGGTCTTGCCGACGCCGCCTTTGCCCGACGTGATTACCAAAATTTGACTCATATAACTTTCACTTCCATAAAAAAATTTTTAGCGCGCGACGGGTTCAAAAATAATCATGTTGTCTTTAATCATTGCGCGTTCGGCTTGGTTGGCTTTGATGTCTTCGTCGGGCGCGCGAGCAATCAAATCGGCAATGCGAATTTGCACGGGCATGAGCCTGTCCGCCACGACGCACGCCGTCTTGTCTCCGAAGGCTCCCGCATGAACGAAGCCTCTGCACGTCCCGCGAATGTCAATCGAGCCGCCCGCGATGACTTGCGCGCCGGGGTTGACGTTGCCGCAAATCAGCACGGAGCAATTCGCTTTGACTTCCTGGCCGCCGCGAACCGTATGATTTATGACCATCATCTTTTGAGCTTCCTCGACGCCGGCTTTAATTTTTTGCGCAGGAGCTTTGGAAGACGTGTCGCGCGACGGCGGCGCAAGATTCGGGCGTTTCAACTCGGTACTGAAAAGCATTCCGTGACGATGAAACATTCTGCGCAAAGCTTCGTTCTGTTCCTCGGCGAAATAACCTTTGGGAACGAAAACCGTCGTCCCGCGAATAAAGAAACCGTTGCCCGATTGGAGCTTGTCCAAAAGATTTGCCTGCACGTCGTCGAAACTCGCGCCCTTGGCGAACG
>CAMJQS010000045.1 GCA_946408105.1 uncultured Selenomonadales bacterium
AATGCAAAGTCAGCGCGTACGACGGGAAAATCGTTTCGATAACGCCCGAATACGAAGACTGCCGCCGCCTTGCCGAAAAAAATTCCGTGCCGTTCAAAGCCGTTTGGCAGGAAGCTTTGACCAAACAAGAAGCGCGCTTGGGATAATCACCAATCGCTTTTCCTGCGACGAATTTTTATTCCGGCAATCGCTATCAACAGCGCGAAAATTTCCAGACGCCCGACGACCAAAATTATCATGCAGAAAATTTTTCCGAAGTTCGACAGTGCTTTAAAATTTTCCGGCTCGCACAGCCCCGGCAAATTCCCGACCGTCGACAGGCACGCAATCGACATTGAAACCGCTTCCGAAAACGTCGGCCCCGTGTAACTTAAAACCGTCGCGCAAATGAACATCGTGATTATCGCCAGGAAAAAGAAACTCAAAATCCTGCCGACAGTTTTTATCGGGACGGGCACATTGCCGACGCGAATCGCAATCATCATGCGCGGATGAATCGTCTTTTTAATTTCCGCCGCCGTGATTTTTATCAGCACAATCAGCCGAATAATTTTGAAGCCGCCCGTCACCGAGCCGACACAGCCGCCCGTCACCGCCATAAGGAAAATAAAAAATTTGTCGAAGTCGTGAACGTTTTCGGAGGCGTCGTAAAAACTTATGCCCGTCGTGCTCATGAACGAGACGATATAAAAAAGCGAGCGGCGCAAAGCATCGTTGCCGTCGAAATAAATTCCTTGCCAAGTGATTCGGAAAAAAATAATTATCAGCGTGAGAAAAATTGTGGCGTAAAGAACTTTGACTTCCTCGTTGGCGAATACAAGTTTTGCGTTGCCGATAATCGTACGCTTGAGCCGCAAAAAATATTGTTTGAGGCGCGTGAAATAATTCATCCCGAATTCGACGCGCGGCGGCAACAGCGTATAAATCACGTGATAATACAGCAAAAAATTTCCACAGGCCAAGAGCATTGAAAAGATTGCGGCATATTCGACGAAAATATTTTCTTCCGACGGAAAAAAATTTCCGCCGCCCGTCGAAATGCAACGCATTGCCAAAAGCAACGAGTCCCAAAAGTTTAGCCCCGACAATTTGAACGCAATAACACTTGCCGCCGTCAACGTCACGTAAACTTTTATAATCCGGACGCTCATCAAATTCATTTGCCCGATAATCGCGCTGAAGCCGTGCCCGCCCTGTATGCTCAACGTGATTCCGAAACAGCCGCTCACTTCGGGCAAGACCGTAACGAGCATGATTAAAAATAAAAGCGAGCCGAGCCACATCATTTCACTTTGCCAAAGCATTAAAAGGTACGGCGCGTTTTCGGGCAAGAGCGACAGCCCCGCCGAAGTCAAATCGCCGACGGTCTCCAACAGCGCGTCGAGCGGAGAGAGCCAGCCCGTCAACATGAACGGCAAGCAACCGAACAGCGCGAGCAGAGGATACATTAAAAGAATCGCCGCGGC
Organism: uncultured Selenomonadales bacterium; assembly: GCA_946408105.1. Taxonomy (GTDB): domain Bacteria; phylum Bacillota; class Negativicutes; order Selenomonadales; family Selenomonadaceae; genus Quinella. The sequence continues at coordinate 1,467 of CAMJQS010000045.1, forward strand.
GGATTCGGCGACGGGCGCCCGCTGAAATCTTCCCGTGCCCAGCCGTTGAAAAATTATTCCCGTGACGATTGAAAAAATTCCTATCGTCGCGAAAAAAATTGTCGTGTCCAGCGCGTTGAATTCGATTATTGCGTAGACGACGGGCAAGAGGTTGGCCGCCGCGAACGTCAACAACGCCTGGCTTTGGATTCGCAAAATCATTCTGAAGTTCATGGCGCGCCTCAAAAATGGAAGTGGTTCATCATTTTTTCCGTCAAAGATTTTGCGTCGTCGTTTTTGTGTTCAAGGAGATATTCGAGCGTGTGGACGTTGAAGAAAGAAGTTATCGGGACGTAGCGATTGTATTTGCGGAAGTCGCCCCACTTCATCAGCTTTGCGTGCAGTTTGGAAATATCGCGGCGCGTGGCGTTGTGCCGTTTGAGGATTCTTTTGAGCAAAACGTCATCTGATATCGCCGCAAAAATTTCGTCGATGAGCTGCGGATTAAATTTGTCGTTCTCGTATTTTTCGATGAGCGCGACGGACGCCTTGGACATGCGCATGGAACGACGAATCGCGAAGACGAAGTAAACGACCAGCGCGACGAACAAAATATCCAAAAAAATATTCATGGCAAACTCTCCGCTTTAAAAAATTTTTTGCTTGTGCTATTATCGCTCAAAAAAGCTTCGGCTAAAAATGTATGAGCGACGCCGTAATAATATCACAGCTGAGGAGCAAAAGAAATGAATTCAAACGGAACTTTTTACGGCATAGGAGTGGGGCCCGGCGACCCCGAACTTTTGACGGTCAAAGCGATTGACGCGCTGAAAAAAATCGACGTGCTGATTGCGCCCAAGACCGAAAAAAAATCTGACAGCGTGGCGTTGAGTATCGCGCAACCGTATCTCAAGCCGAGCGTCGAAATTATTTTTCAGACCTTCCCGATGATTAAAGATTTCGCGGCGGAGAAAAAAATTTTCGCGGCGAACAAAGAAGAAATTTTAAATCTTTTGCGCGGCGGAAAAAATGTGGGCTTCGCGACTTTGGGCGACCCGATGTTTTACAGCACTTACATTTATATTTTCCGTCTGCTGGAGCCGTGCGGCGTGAAAATCGTGACGATACCGGGCGTGCCGGCGTTCCTTGCCATTGCCGCGCAAATCGGACGCCCGCTCGCTTACGGCAACGACATCTTGACGATAATCCCCGCGACCGCCGAACCGGACGCGATAAAAAATTTTCTCGACAAAGCCGACGCGACCGTCCTCATGAAAGTTTACAAAAATTTTCCCGAAGTCGTCGACGCGCTGAAAAATTTCGGACTTATTGACGAGGCGATTTTGGTCAGCCGCTGCGGCCTGGACGACGAAAAAATTATTTCGGACGTGGCCGCGCACAAAGACGAGCCCTTAAATTATTTGTCGACGATTTTAACGAGGCGCAACCATGACTAAAAAATTTTTTTTAGCGGAAAGGATTTTGTCTTGAAAATTACCCCCCCCCATATACCGACTTTTTGTCCGAAATGCGAATCAAGCAATGGACGAAAAATCTTTTTGTCTACGCTGCCGTTCTTTTCCACGGCGACCTGTTCAACGTCGCGGCTCTGTCGGTCACCACGCTTGCCTTTCTGTCGTTCAGCTTGACCGCGAGCGGAATATATTTCCTGAACGATATAATTGACATTGAGCGCGACAAATTAAATCCGAAGAAATGTACTCGCCCCATTGCCGCAGGAAAAATCAGCAAACCTTGCGGGTATCTCTGCGCGGCGTTGCTGATGATTGCGGGCTTGACCGTCGCTTACGGGATAAATCTTCCCGGCTTTGCGATTCTCCTTTCTTACGTTGTGCTGAATGTACTTTACAGCCTCAGGCTGAAGCACGTTATAATCGTCGACGTCCTCATTATCTCCTATGGATTCGTCAGCCGCACGGTTATCGGCGCGCTGGTAACTCAAATCCACATGACGATTTGGTTCGTCCTGTGCGTGATGTTTCTGTCGTTGCTGTTGGCTCTCGGCAAAAGGCGATATGATGCCTCAAGGTCTGCGGCTCCTCAAAAAAAACTTTACGTCGAATTCATTGACCAACTGATAACGGTCGTGACGGCGGGCGTCGTCATGTGTTATTCGCTCTTCACGCTGGAAACCGACACAGTCGAAATGATTTTCACGTTGCCCTTGGTGCTCTACGGAACTTTTTACTATCTGTACATTATCCGCGTGAAACAGAACAGCGGCGCGCCCGACGAAGTTTTGTACAAAGAGACTCCGATATTGGTCACCGTCGTTTTGTATGTTACTTGCGTAATTTTTATCAGGAATATTTGAAGCGATGAAATTTATTTTAATGCCTTTCATTGCCTGGATAACTTCGGGCACTCTCAAATTCATAATCAACTCCATAAGATTCGGCGACGCAAGGAAACGAATCGGTTACGGCGGCTTGCCGAGCACTCATACGGCAATTCTGTCCTCGACCGTTTTTTTGGCGGGCTTCTCCGAAGGATTTAACACGCCGATTTTTTCTTTGGGCACGGCGATTCTGCTCCTCATCATGTTTGATGCTCACGGCTTGCGACAAAAATTAAAAGTCGGGCACACTTGGTTTGAAATTTTTGTCGGATTGATTTTGGGCATGGTTTTGGCTTACGCGATAAACGCGAGTCCGTTGTGAGGAGGCCGAACCATGTCAAAATTTATGGACAAGTTGATTCTTGTTTTTATGGTCTTTGCAATTTCGGCGGCGGCCTTTGAAGGTTTCTTCGTCAAGTGGCATTTTCAGGAGGCACATGTTGCAGCTGATTTTTTTTCTTTTGAAGCAATGTATGAAGGAACCGCTCATCGACCATACGTTCATCGTCAGCTGTTAATTTCCGTTTCAAAAGGCGTCACAGAAATTTTGCCGCACGAAACGAAAGAAGCCTTGCGCGAAAAAATAAAAGCGGACAACTTTCTCGTCAACAAATTTAAGAAGGTTGATATAAAAGAAAAATTTTTACTTGAATACTACATTGTTTACTTTCTTGCGTTTCTATGTTTGTTCGCGAGCATTTTTGTTTGGCGAAAAATTTGCATTGACTTAACCGGAGATTCTCTTGCCGGAACGGTGGCACCGTTGGCGTTCACAATAATTTTTCCATACCTCGAAACTAACGGCGGATTCTTTTACGACTTCAGCGAATTGCTTTTCTTTTCGCTGGCAACATATTTTGCTCTTCACGGACGTTACCTCGCATTGATTTTAATCACACCGTTGGCCGCACACAACAAAGAAAGTTTTTTCTTCTTCCTGCTGACATTGTATCCGCTTTTGCGCCGCACACAAACAATCAAAACTACAATCATGACACTCGGCGTTTCAATCCTGCTTGCGGGCTTGAGCTACTTGCCGACAATTTTAAAATTTGCCGGCAACGAGGGCAACATAGCCGAAAGCGGAAATCGCCTCATTATCAATATTTTTGTCGTCATAATAATTGCATATTTCTTCGGGGTTTATCTGATTTGCAAAAAAATTTATATCAAAAGCCCGCTGATGTCATATGCTTTTTTCTTGATTTTTGTTGTCATGATGTTTGTATTGCGCGGCTCGGAATTTCCTTGGTTTTTTTTCGATGATTTGGGACATACTTACAGCGTAATAAGCGGTGAAAAAACTTTCTTGTTGCATTTGATACTGGTTTTTTGGATTATAAAATCGGCTTGGAAATTTTTTGACAAGTCGCTGAAAAATTATTCTCTCCTTGCGTTGGCAATAAACACGCCGCTCATTATGTCTTTCGGTTATGTGTTTGAATTGCGGAATTTGAGCCTGTTGTATCCCGCGTTCATCATTTTAATTGCATTTTATTGCAAGGAGAAAATTAATTCGTCGGAGGCAAAATCATGACTAAAAAATTTTTATCGGCAATTTTAATCGCGGGACTTTTTTTGAGCGGTTGCGGCGCGGAAAAAAATTCTGCGCCCGTCGAAGTCTCTCAAGAAAAAGTTTTCGCGACGATTGAAGACGACGCGGGCAGAAATATCGTTTTGGAGAAGAAGCCCGAACGAATCGTCGTGACGAGCGCGGGTTTCCTGGAGCCGTTGCACGCGGTCGGCGCGGAAGTCGTCGGGCGTCCCGATTCAAAAAATCAAATGCCCGATTGGGCAAAAAATTTGGCGAGCGTCGGAGCCGTCTATCAAATCGACACGGAACGGCTGCTTGCCTGCGCGCCCGATTTGGTCGTCGTCAACAAAGGCATGAACGAAAAACTTTTGCCCGTGCTGGAAGAAAATAAAATTCCCGCGCTGGTCGTCGAGCTGAAAACTTTTGACGACGTGAAACGCGGGCTGAAAATTTTTTCTGCGGTGAGCGGCAACACTCAAGCGGGCGAAAAAATTATCCGCGACATGGACGAGGCGATTAAAGATATCGTCGAGCGCGTGCCGAAAAAAAATTTGCGCGTGGCGATTCTCCATTCGACGGCGCAAGGTCTGACGGTTCAGCTTGACGGGAGCATTGCGGGTTCAATCGTGAAGATGTTCGGTTGGGAAAATGTTGCCGCGGGCATGACGCCGCTTGAAAAAAATCCTGACGCCGCGCCCTACAGCATGGAGACGCTGGCCGAGCAAAACCCCGAAATAATTTTCGTGACGAGCATGGGCGACGCCGACGAAATTAAATCGAACATGATGAAGGCAATCGAATCGAACGACGCGTGGCAGGCAATCGGCGCGGTGAAAAACAATCGCCTGTACTTTTTGCCGCAAGATTTATTTTTGTTGAGCCCGGGCCTGCGCTACCCCGACGCCGTGAAAAAAATGGCGGAGCTGATTTATCCCGAAATTTTTTCCGCAAAAAATTAATCGACAAAATCAAAGACGCGACCCGTTTTCGAGCCGCGTCTTTTTTTATTTTAAGCTGTCGATTATCTCTTCATGTTGACGAGAGTTTCGAGCATTTCGTCGGAAGTGGTTGTCATCTTCGAGTTGGCCTGGAAGCCGCGCTGCGTGATAATCATGTCGGAGAATTCCGTTGCCAGGTCGACGTTCGACATTTCCAAAGCGGAGGAGACGACGTTCAATCCGAAGTCCGCAATGGTTTTGATGTTGGCCGAGCCGGAGTTGTTCGACTCTGTGTAAATCGTCGTGCCGACTTTGGTCAAGCCGCTGGAGTTGTTGAATTGCGCGACGGCGATTTGAGCTTCGGCGCGAACCAAACCGTTCGTGTAAGTGCCGCTGATAACGCCGTTGCCGTCGACCGCGAGGCTCTGGAGGATACCTGCCGTGTTGCCGTCGGACATCGGGAAGCACGTCGTGGAGTTCGCGTATTGCGTCATGCCCAAGAAGTTCACGGAAATATTTTGTTCAGCCGCGCCGTTGCCGTCGGAGTAAGTGAAGCTGACGCTGCCGAGTTCGTCTTGGCCGTTGGAAATAAATTGCCCCGTGTTGCTGAAGTAAAGGTAATTGATATTGTTCATCACGCCGACAGTCGAGGAGCCGTCCGCTTCGGGGTTTTCCGTGGCCGCGCTGCGCGTGTAACTGTTTTCAAATTCGTCGGAGGCGGGGCCTTTCTTGCCGATGTCGGGCGCGATATAAGCTCTCCAGCGGTTGTCGAAAACTGCCGTCACGTCCGATTCGTCCACAGTATGAGTATTGCCGTCGGCGCCCGTGTAAATGTAATTGCCGTCGGCATCGCGTGTGACACTGTAGGGGCCGCCGGGGGTGTAAGAGTAAGTGTCAGTTGTTGTCACGTCAGCTTCATCCACGTTGTGAGTAGCACCGCTATCGTCCGTGTAAGTATAAGTGCCGTCAGCGTTTAGCGTAACAGGATAAGTGACGGTGGTGTCGGTGTAAGTCATTGTCACATCAGCTTCATCCACGGTCTGAGTAGCACCGCTAGCGTCCGTGTAAGTATAAGTGCCGTCGGCGTTTCGCGTAACGGGATAGGTGGTGCCGCCGGTGGTGTAAGAGTAAGTCACGTCAGCTTCATCCACGTTGTGAGTAGCACCGCTAGCGTCCCTGTATTGATAAACGTAAGGGTCGGCATCAGTGCCTGAGCCGGTTCGCGTAACATCATAGATGGGGTTGGTAGTGTAAGTTTCTGTTGTTGTCACGTCAGCTGCATTCACGGTCTGGGTGGTGCCGTTATCGTCCGTGTAAGTGTAAGTTCCGTCGGCGTTTAGCGTAACAGGATAGGTAGTGCCGCTGGTGGTGCCGTCGGGAACGGTGGGCGTGTAAGTATATTTGCCCGATTCGTCTGCTTCGGAGCCGGGCACAAGGTTTGTGTCTATCGTGCTGGAATCTTTATCGAGCAACAAAGTGAATTCGTGTTTGCCGCCGAGTGAGTCGTAAACGGTGATGAGCGTCGTTATCGGCACGCTCTTTCCCACTTCGTAATAGCCGCTCGTGACGTTGATTGTCGAGTCGTCGCTGAGGGTGATGACGGCTGACAAAGCGTTTTCGCCGTCGACGTTCACGGAAGTGTATTCGCCGTTTTCTGTGGTCGTTACCAAAGACATATCGCCGCCCGTCTTTGCGTTGGGCTGAATGGATTTTATCGTAAGCGACTCTTTGTTGAGGTTGCCACTGTAATCAACTGTGGTCGTGGCCTGCGCTTCCATTGTCTTGCCGACGGGAACGACGATATCGGTCGAGGTGCCGTTGGTGTTTAGGATACCGTCGGTTGCGTTCCAGCCCTGCACACGAAGGCCGCTGCCCGGCATGACGTAATAGCCCGCCTCGTCGAACATGAAAGCACCGTTGCGCGTGTAGAAAGATTGGCTGCCGTTCCTCAAAACAAACAGGCCGTTGCCCGAAAGAGCCAAGTCGGTGTTCTTGCCCGTCTGTTGCGGCGAAGAGTCGGTAAAAATTAAGTCGATACTTTCCACGTTGACGCCGAGACCGATTTGTTTTGCGTTGACACCGCCGAGGCCGTCGGTCGGAGCGGCGGCACTGCTCTGCAGTTGCGAGAACATATCGGAAAAAGTCGTGCGGCTTGATTTAAATCCGATTGTGTTGATGTTGGCGATGTTGTTGCCGATAACGTCCATGCGCGTCTGGTGAACTTTTAAACCGGAAACTCCGGAGAACAGGGAACGCATCATAATAATCACTTCTCCTTTTCTAATTCGGCGCGAAGCCGGAGGCCGGACGTGTTTTGACTGTTCCTTGTCTGCTTTCATTTCCTGTGCGTCTGACCTGATGTTTTCAAGTTTTCGTTAAGCTCCTTGCTTAACTTCGCTAACTATATCGGCTTATCAAGGCGACGACTTAAATAAATTTTTGCGGCGATTAGAAAAGGGAGCTTCGGCGGCGTTGAGCGGCCAGGCGTCGAGCGGCGGCAGCTTGCCCGTGAGACTTGTCCATTTTGTAGACGTAAGCCATAACTTCGGCGATTGCCTTGTAAAGTTCGGGCGGAATTTCGCGGTCAATCTCCAAAGCCATGAGCATGTTGACGAGCGTTTTGTCTTGATAGACGGGCACGGCATTTTTCTGCGCGGTCTCCAAAATGTGTTCGGCGACGTGGCCGCGACCTTTTGCAATGACTTTCGGCGCGAGGTCACGTTCGGCCTCGTACTTAAGCGCGACGGCTTTTCTTTGCGGCGTTATGTTTGTCGGAACAGTTCGTTCGTCCATGATTCATCATCCTTGCCAAGTGAACTTTATCAAATTATATTTGCCGCCGCTTAAGCCGTCAACATTGATTTTCCTTTTGCTTTGTGGCAAAATTATTTTGCGAAAAATTTTTGAGAGGCGATTGAAATGTTGATTGACAACGAAGATAAAACTTTGGTCGAGAAAAAAATTTCGGGCGAATCTGTTTTCGACGGCGTGCTGCTCCACGTGCACAAGGACGAAGTTGAATTGCCCAACGGCCACAGAGCCGTTCGCGAATGGATTAAGCACCCGGGCGCGTCGGCCGTCATTCCTCTTTTGCCCGACAACCAAATTATTCTCGTGCGCCAGTTCCGTTATCCCGTCGGCAAAGTCACGCTGGAAATTCCCGCGGGCAAGCTCGATGTCGTTGGCGAAGACCCAATCGAATGTGCCAAGCGCGAACTGTCCGAGGAGACGGGCTACACCGCAGGGAAATTTTGGAAGCTCACGACGATTGCCACGACCGTCGGCTTCACGGACGAATACATTCACATTTACGCGGCGGGCGATTTGACGGCGGGAAAAATTCATCCCGACTCCGACGAATTTATAAACGTCGTGAAAGTTCCTTTGACGGCCGCCGTGCAGATGGTCGAGAGCGGAAAAATTTTCGACGCGAAATCTGCCGTGGGTATTCTTCTTTTGGCGAAACAAGTTTTCTTGAAGAAGTGAACGAAAATTTTTAAGGTGTCATGGTTCGTCAGATGCTGCACAAAGTAAAAAAAAATCCTTCGTCAAAATTCGGCGGAGGAAATTTTTTTTGGAAAATCGGCGGGCGATTAATTTCTTGCAAAAAAATTTTTCGGCGTGATAAAATGTTCGCGGAGGTGAAGACGTTGAAAATTTTCGGCGCAACGATTTTTATTTTGAGCGCACTCATCGCCGCGATAATTTTTTTCTTGCCCGAACCCGAAGGCTTCCCGATTTTGGAATATCATCAAGTGACGGACGCGCCGCTCGACCCGGACTTTGAAGTTTATAACGTGCCGCCCGCCGAATTCGCCGCGCAACTGGATTATCTGCAGGCGGAAGGTT
>CAMJQS010000046.1 GCA_946408105.1 uncultured Selenomonadales bacterium
GGTGCCCATTCGCGGAAAACCCAGCCGTAGCCGGTCTTGTGCAAGCCGAAGTAAAGATGACCGTCCGCGAAGTCTGCCAGCGTGCGCTTGCCGTTTTGCGTCAGCTGAGAAATTTTCCACAGCGCGTGGTCGTGCCGCCCGCGTATCGCCTCTTCATACGGAGCAAGCCAGCCGTCCTTCGCTACCAATCCGATAGGTTCCATAACCATTCCCCCTTAAAATGTTTTCAGAATCTTCCGCGTCGATTGTAACAAAAGAAACGGCAGGTAACAAGTTTTCGGCAAAAAAATTTTTTAATCCCACCAGCCGCCGAGGTTAATGGGAGTCTCTTTGATTTTTTTCGGCGCAGATTTTTTTTCGGGCAAAGAAACTTCAACGACCGCTTCGGTCGCGGCGAGCACCGACTTGAAAATTTTTTCGCGCGAATCGTCTTGCCAAGAAGTTTCGTTCGCCTCGACGTAAATTTTCAGCGCGTGCAAAGAAGCCGTGCCGAAGTTCGCAAGCTGAATCATCAACGCGACATCGGCGGGCGTCGGAAATTTTTTTCGCTCAAGTTTTTTCAGCAGGGCACGGAAAACATACGGCGGAAAAGTTTTGCCGCCGCGCGTCGAAAAGGAAACGTTCAGCAAATTTAATCGGCTGCCCGCAGTGAATTCTTTGGATAAATCTTCCGCGTCGAGGTCGGGCAATTTAATGCTTGTTTGACGAAAACGCCCGAACTCAAGCGCGCCGATTTTCTCGTTGAGTTTTGCGGCCGTGAGAGAAATTTTTTCCGTGATGATATTTTCTTCGGCCGTGCGTTGAGGTTCGCCCAAAACAAATTTGTAATCAACGCCGTCGTGCAGGCCGCGCATCATCTCCGACAAATTTTTTTCTTCCGCGAAATAAAAAGCGTCGCCGAGTTTGAGCAGACCTTCCGTCAAAAAAATTTTCCCGTCGCGCTCCGTGAAGTCGAGCCCGCAAATTATTCCGTCGTCGTATTCGGCGAACATGAGCCGAAAAAATTCTCGCGGAAATTTTTCAATCGCCCGAAGCTGAGCCGCCGACAAAATGGAGCGACGCTCAAAGCGCAATTCTTTTTTGTTGAACATAAAATTTTCACCAACTGTTTACTTGTCGCCGTTGAAGAAAGTTTTCAAGTCTTCGTCTTCGTAGCTGCGGAATCGGTTCGCCTTGGGAATCCAATATTTAAGGCCGCCGGTTTTTTTGTCGGGCGTAACAAAAATTTGCCACACGTCGAAACCGTAGCCGGCAGTCGAATCGAGCGCGGCCAGGCAGACAATCGGTTGGCGTTCGCCGTTGTATTCCAAAAGCGTGACGTCCCGAAGCGCGTCGCCGATTGAATTGTTTACTTTCTCTTCCTTCAGGCCGCTCTCTTTTGCCAAAAGTTTAACGACTTCATCGAGCGGATAATAATCGGGCTTGCTGTCGTTGAAGTGATAAAGGATTCGGCGTTCGATTTCGTTGTTCTCGTTGCGCACCAAAAATTCTGCGTCGGTCGTGTCGAAGGGAAATTTTTTTAATTCCAATTCGCCGCCGCGTCCGAGCAAAACAGTTTCGTTGCCGTTGACGTTTATGTTGACCGAATAAATTTGACGGTTGTCGCCTTCCTCGATGCGCGTTTGATAATGGCCGAGGGCGCGCGCGTCGCGAACGTATTCAATGCTGCCGAGGATGCAATATTTTTTCAAGACGACGCTGTCTTTTTGTCGCGCGATTTCTTTTCGGCTGCCGTCTTTAAATTTGCGGAAAATTTTTCCCGGCACGAACTCTTTAAACAAGTCGCGGAATTTATTTATCTTGCAGGACTGTCCGCTGAGCCGATAAGCATAATTCAAAAGTTCGCCTTCGCGGTAATGGTTGAGCAAAGTTTTCAGCAGCGCGTAGAGGTCGGGCAAAATGATTCGGGTTATCTCGCGGATGGTTATCTCCACGCCTTCCATCGGGGCGGCCTCGCTTTGAAGTTTTCCGTCGCGGCGAACGTTCAAATAATATTCTTCGGGCGCGGCCACGAAAATTTTTTTGTCCTTCTCGAAGTCGACGTTCACTTTCGCGGACTTGAAAAACTCAATCTTAATCGCCTCGGCCAGCTGCCACAGATAATAAAAATTTCTTTTGACTTTGAGCCGTTCGTTTTTCATGGTGTATTCGGCAAATTTCGTCGGGATAAAATCTTCCGCGCGGTCGTACTCTTCCTCGAAGCGTTTGTAAATTTCATTTTTCTTTTCGTAAGCGTAATCAATCAAACTCAAAATGTCGTCGTCTTCTTCGGGGATGAGGTCTTGCATGGGAAAGTTTTCGTTGCGCTGAAGGTTGGCGGCGATTTTCATCTTGAGCATTTGCAAAATCCTGTAGGTGATGTTGTTGCCGCCGAAGTTGGAATCGCCGCTTTCAAAATCTGTTTGCAGACGAAGAATCGGCCAATCGTTTCCCTGCTCGATAGAAAATTCGCAGCTCGCCAAATCGGTCGTGCCGCCGCCGCAATCCAGAATCAAAACTTTGCCGGAAACTTCTTTGTCGGCTTTGAGGAGCTTGGCGATGTGATGATAGACAATCGCGACGCCCTCGTCCAAACTTTTTTCTTCCACGTCGTAGCCTTCGGGCTTAAAAATTTTTTTCATCTCGTACAAAAATTTTTTCCGAAGCTTGACGGGCGCGGTCAAGTGCAGGCGTTTGAATTTAACTTTATATTGCTGTTCGGCCTCGCGAATGACGTAAAGCAAATACTTGCGCAAAATTTCTCGCCGCGTGATTCGGGCGGTCTCTCTTCCGTCGGCTCCGACGACTTCTTCCACCTCGTCGAGAGAATTTATCCAGCGTTTGATTTCGTAAAAGACCGAAGCGCGCGTGTCGTAATTCGCCGCAATAATTTCTTGCTTGGCCTCGTAGCCGTATTTGAAATTTACAATTCCGTCGCGGCAACTTTCCACGTAAACAATCGTCGGCAAAATTTCTCTGTCGATAATTTTTTCGCTCGTCACGTCACGGAAAGTCACAAGCTTTGGCTCGCCGCCTTCGCGCAAGTCGTAAGTGCCGGCCGTCGTGTTGCTCGTGCCGAAGTCAATGCAAAGCGGCCTGTCGGTAACTTCCAACGCGCTGTAAGCGATATTAAATTCAAGTGTCCACACTTCGCCCGAAAAATTTTCCGCCAGGCTTTGAGACATGGGGCGCGCGAAAAAATCTTTGGCGGCAAGCGGGAAGAGAACCGCCTGAAAAGTTTTCCGCCCGACGAGTTCATCTTTGCGAATCATATTCCAATCGAAGACCATGTGCGGCAAAAATTTTTTGCTGCCGTGCTCCTCAATCAAACCGTCTTCAATGTGACCGACCGCCGCAATTTTTCCGTCCGTCGAAGCAATGCCGACCAGCCCGCGCAAAATTTTTTTGTCGTCGGGAATGTTCAAATGAAATTTGTCTTTAACCGTGACGGAGTTGCCCTCAAAAATTTTCAGCGTGTCCGAAATGTCGAAGTCCAAATCCGCGGCGTCAATTTTTTTCGCGGCGTCGAAAATTCCTTTGAACTGCTGAAAGCTCACGCGAATAATTTCTTCGTCGCCGGAAATTTTTTCGTCGTCGTCAGCGGGCGGCGGCGGAGAAAATTTTTCTTGCTTGCCGTCGAAGACAAAATTTATCGCGCGGAAGAACAGCGGCAAATAAAAATCTCTGCGCAAAGCTCTCAAGGCTTGCTCGTCGTATTCGACGTTCGCGGCTTTAATCGCCTGCTCGACGAAATCTCGCACGATTTTTCCTTCGGGAATTTTTTCTTCGCTCAAAGTCAATTTCAATTCGTCGCCGGATTTTATCTTGCGAAACTCTGCAGGCAAAAATTTTTCCACGGCAGAAAATTTTAAATCGACCGCGCGTTTGAAGTTCGGAAAAACTTGGTCGAAATATTCATCCGCCTCGTCGAAATTTTTTTCTGTCGACGGCGTGTCTTTGGTCGTGTTGTCGACGGGCGGATTGGCCGCGGGGTAAACGTCGAACACGTGGAAGAACAACGCCAAAATTCTCGGCTTCGTGAGGCGCGCCAATTTTTCTTCGTCGCACTCCACATCGACACTTTCCGCGCAAGCTTGGAAGACGAGCCGCATGTCCGAAGTCTTAAGCTTTTTCGACAGCGCGGCGAAAACATCTTCGTCGGTCGTCATGTCAAAATTCAAGTCGGCTTCCTCGGAAATAATCTTCGCGATTTTTGCGACTTCCAAACGCCGCTTGTTGCCCGCCAACGACGGAACGATTTTGCCGGCGTCCGCCTCGACGTTTTCATTTTCCAGCGCGTCTTTAAAATTTTTTTCCGTCATAGAAATTATTCTCCTTAAATCTGCAACGACGTCTTCATTTGCTGTCATAAAAATTCTCCTCTTACAAATTGCCGGTGGTTATCGCGTTCATCACGTGCTTGAAAATTTTTGACAGCTCGGACATTTTTTCCACGGTGAAAGCATTTTTCGCGCCGACCATTTTGTCGAGAAAACTTTTGTTGAAACCTTTGCCGACACCGATAGCGATAATCGTCAAATCTTTTTTGCGCAAGGAATTCACGTAAGAAACTGTTTCGTCCGCGTAATCGGGGTAGCCGTCGGTGACCATGAGCGCGATTTTTCTGCGCGTCGAGTTCGCCAGCTCGTTGTAAGCCGCCCTGAACGCGCCGACCATTTCCGTGCTGCCCGTCGCTTCGATTTTCGATAACTTTTTCGTCAAAGCGTTCGGGTCGTTCGTCAAGTGGCACAACATGTAAGAGTAGCTGTCGAAGTTCATCAACGCCAAGCGGTGAACGTTCAAGTCAATCATTTCCGTGATTAATTTTTCGCAGGCCGCCTTCGCTTGAGCAATGTCGCTGCCCATCATGCTGCCGGAAGAATCCAACATCAAAACCATGTCGACAGGCTCCGCGCCCGATACTTGCGGTTTGCTCTTGGCAGTCTTGTCGAGGAAAGCCTCTTTGGCGTTGTGCACGTTCTGTTTATCAATCACGCTGACCATGAGCCGCTGGTCTTCGGTGTAAGCAAACTTGACGGTGATTTTTGTTTTGCCTTTCTTGGCGGGCGGCAAGTCTTTAAGAACCAACGAGCCGCGGAAGCGATGAAATTTTAAATCGCGTTCGTTCTCTTTGCCCGCCTCGTAGACGTTCACTTCAATTTGCGTTTGGTTGTCAAAAGTCGTGACGTATTCTTTTTCCACGTTGCAAGGATAGGGCGTGTCCTTCGCGATGATTTTGTCGAAGACGAGCGCGCCTTGCTTGTTCAAAATTTCTATGCCGAGCGAGTGAGCCAAAATACTTTTTACTTTTATCGGCTTTTCCGTCGAGCCGTCGCCGCTCAGCCCGGACGCTCTTCCTTCGGCGACGCGAGCCGCACCCGACACGACCAGCTGACTTAGCGGCAAATCGTCGTCGGGTTTGATTCCCAAATCTTTTTCAATCTGTTCACGAATGCGCGGGATAAAACATGTGCCGCCCGCCAAAATCACGTGGCCGATGTCTTGCAGTTTAAATTTTTTGTTGTTCTTCGCGAAGTCGTTTATCTGTTTAAAAATTTTGTCGAACAGCGGCTTGCACGTCATCTCCAAAGCTTTGCGCGTGAAGGTGAAGTCCAACGAATAATCTTTCCCGCCGAGCGTCGTCAAGTTCGGCACGTTTACTTCGGTCTCCGTCGTTTCGCTCAAAGTTTCTTTCGCCTTCCGCGCCGCTTTTAAAAGGGAAGTCATGAACAACTGGTAACGGTCTTCGGGAAGGCCTGCGCTCTTCGCGTCGGTGAATTTTAATCCCGTGTCGTCTTCGATGTGGCGGATGAATTCCTGCTTGATTGCCTCGTCGAAGTCGTCGCCGCCGAGTCGGTCGTCGCCGTCAATGGCAATGGCCTCGTAAGTGTTGTTTTCGTGGTCGGCCTCCAAAACGCTCAAGTCGAAAGTTCCGCCACCGATGTCCACGACCAAAACTTTTTTCTCCAGCTCCATTTCGTGAACGGCTTCAATCGCGGCGGCCGTCGGTTCTTCCAAAATCCACATGACGCGAAAACCTGCGGCCTCGCCGGCCTTGCGGGTTTCATCGCGTTGGTTGTCGTTGAAGTAAGCGGGCACGGTGATGACTGCTCCGATTTCCTCGTTCTCGTCGAGCTTAAGGACTTTTACAAAACGTTCGCGGACAGCTTTAAGGACTTCAATCGCAACGTCGGTCGGCGTGTAAATTTTTTTGCCGTGCTTCCAAGTTTTGTTCAGCTCAAAATTTCCTATGTAAGTTTTAGCCGAACGAATCATGCGCGAAGGGTCGACTTCGCCCTTGTTCACGGCCGTCTGCCCGACGATAACTTTTCCGTCCTCGTCGGTGAAAATCACGCTCGGCAACATCGTCATCACTTCGCCGGGGAACTTCAAAAGTTTTTTCTTACCGCGCTGAAAATAGCAGGCCAGCGTGTTGGTCGTGCCCAAATCGATTCCGACAACTTGCATAAAATTTTTCCCTCCCCATTACCGTCTGTCACGAAACCATTCGTCGCTTTGATATTCTTCGACTTTTACCGTCGGTTCCTTGCCTTCGACATTTTTTAAATCGTCTTGCTTGTCTTTGTTGCCGTCGACGCGCTCGCGAATTTTTTCCAAATAATCTTTGACGAAATTTTGGAACGCGTCCTGTTTGGCGGCGTCGAGTTCTTTGGCAACGGCGGCGATAATTTCTTCGCGCAAGTTTTGATTGAGTTGTTCGGTCTTTTCCGAAAGGTTGTTGAGTTCGGCGCGGAGAG
Source organism: uncultured Selenomonadales bacterium (assembly GCA_946408105.1). Taxonomy (GTDB): domain Bacteria; phylum Bacillota; class Negativicutes; order Selenomonadales; family Selenomonadaceae; genus Quinella. Next base: position 6,738 of record CAMJQS010000046.1, read on the forward strand.
TTTTATTTTCCTCGTGAAGGCTCTCGTAATTTTTGCGGAGTGTTTCGTTATCTTTTTCAAGACGAGAATTTTCCGCGCGCAACGAAATATTTTCTTCCTGCCACTTCGAGCCGAGCTCTTGAGCCGCGGTTAAAATTTCTTTCAAGTCGTCAATCGTTTCCACAAAATCACCCCGCCAAATATCTTTGCACTTCAGAAACTTTTTTCCTCAAGGCGGACAATTCGTTTCGGACGGCCGCCGAAGTCTGTTGCTCGCGTTCCAAATCGTCCGTGAGCTTTTGATTCATCGACTGCAATTCTTCAATCTTCCCGTTGAGCTGTTTAATTTCCCCGCGAAGGTTGCCAAGTTCCTCTTCCAGCTCCAGACGTTTCGTTTCGCTCTGCTCATATTTGTTTTTTATGTCCGTCAACATTTCCTGCGCCAAACCGAGCAAATCGTTGAAGGCCGCCTGCTCGTTGAACTCTTCCATAATCAATCCTCCAAATTCAAAAAGTATTGTTCGACAAGTGCGTTGTCAATTTCGTCGTCGAGCACGCGCCGTTCGCTCACGCGCAACCTTAAGCGTCCGTCGTGGAGCATTTTCAATCGCAGCGACGGATTTTCTTTTTTGTCGTAGCGCGTCGAATCCAATTCAATCGTGCCCAGGTAAGCGGCCTCGTCGAAGGTCGGCTCGTCGGAAAAAGTTTGATACAAATCGATTTTCCAGCCGGCCTCTTCCAAGTCGGCAAGGTCGAGCGGCAAAGACAGCGTTTCAAAACCGGCGGGCATATTTTTTTCCAGGCCGCGCCGCAAATTTTTTCCGACGCTCCAGCAGATGCGATAAGGGATGGCGTTCGTGGCGGTGACGGTCTCGCGTTTCTGCAAGTAATTGGCCGCGCCGCCCGCCACGACCAAATATTTATCTTCCAGGCCGTCGATGAAATCGTCCACGTCTTCAAAGTCATAATCTTCCGCGTCGAAAAGTTCCGCGCCGAAATATTTTTCCAACAGCGCGCGGAAAAACGGAATGTGCAACGAGCCGCCCACCGCCCAAACTTTTGTCACGTCGGACTTGTCGAAGCAGTCGTCGCCCTGCGCCAAGTCGTCGAACAAATTATCGAGCAAGGCAAAAATTTTTTCGCGGTAACCTTCGCGCTCCAAAAGTTCGTCGACCTGTGCGCGGCTCAAAAAAATTTTGTTGAAGCCCGCCGCCGAAAAAATATCTTCCGCGCAAACTTCGTCGGCAACTTCCTCGTTGTAAAGACTTTCTTTGAGGCGGCGAACGAAATCCATTTGAAAATCGAAATTGTCTTCGTAAGTCCATTTCGCGTCGAGAATTTCGGCGAACTTCGGGCGCAAAATTTTTTCTAAAATATCTCGGTCGATGTCCAGGCCGCCCAAACGAATTCCCGCCGCCGCCAACTCTTGAACTTCATCGCCGACGATTTTTATTATGCTGACGTCCAAAGTCGAGCCGCCGAAGTCGAAGACGACGTTAAGCGAATCGCTCAAATTTTTTGCCGCGAAGATACACGCGAACGCCTCGTTGATTACCTTGTCGACTTTGAAGCCGGCTTTCTTTGCGGCGGCGCGAATGAACTGCTGCTGATTTTTCGTGAAGATAATCGGCACCGTCACTGCGGCGTGAGCCTCGTCGTCTGCCGAAAGATTTTTCGTCGCCATGTTGTAAATTTTTTTAAAAATATCTTCGACGACTTCGGGCGCGAAAACTTCACGGTCGAGCGTCGGGATAAATTGTTTCCAATCTTTTTGTTCGAGCTTGCGCTTCAAGCCGATTAAAAGATTTTCCGTGTCGACAACGCCGCTGTTCAACGCTGCCTGCCCGATAATTTTTTCGAGCGAGCCGTCTTTGTTTCTGCGATAAAAAATTGCGTTGGGCGTGTGATACGAGCCGTTGTCTTGGACGTTTAATCTTGTCGGAGAAAGTTTTTTGTTGCGGACGCGGACGCATTTTAAATTGCACGCGCCGAAGTCGATGCCGAATAAAACTTCCGCCATCATTGCACCGCCTTGTAAAGCGTCATGATTCCGTTGTATTGGAAAAATTCCGTTTCGCCCGTCGCTTCGCTGATGTAATTTATTCGATAGGGCAGGCGCACAATTTCTTTGACGGTTCCGATTAAATTTTCGTCGTCGGTCTTCAAAATTTGCGGCGACATGTTCTCGTAATCAGCGTCGGAAACTTTTTCTCCCGAACGAGCGTTGACCGTGTAAATTCCGCAGCGCGAAAGGTAATCGTTGAGCTTGCTCAAGAACGCGGGATAAAATTCGTCCGAAGGATTGAGCCTGTCCTTTATAACGATTAGGAGGTTGTCGAAAATTATTCGCTGGAAAAGTTTAAAATATTTTGCGGTGACGGTTTCGCTGAGCTCTTCGTCGTCCAAGTCTTTGAGGTTCAACTTGTTTGCGAACTTTTGCACGTCCTTAACATGAGAGTCGAGCAGGCGTTGGAAGTTGGAGGGCGCGGCGGTCGGGTTGGCGAGCAAAAATTTTTTCAAGTCCTTAACGTCGGCGGCCTGCTTGACCAGCGCAGAAATTTTTTGTCGTTCGTTGGGAATGAAGGCGCCCGTTTGTTCCGGCAGATAGAAAATTTTTTCGGGCGGTTCGGGTTCGGGCGGCGTCGTCGGAATATTTTTTTCCTGCTTTGCCGGTCGCGCAGAAAGTTCCGCGTTATTTTTTTCCAGCTCTTCCACCCGCGCCGAAAGTTTTTCGTTGCTTTGTCGAAGCGAAGACATTTCCGCGTTGAGCTTGTTAATCATTTCGACGAGCGGGTTAAGGTCGACGGACGGCGGAATTTTTATCGCGGCAAAATTTTTTTCCAGCGCGTCGATTCTGTTCGCGAGGACGGCGATTGAATTATTAATCGGTTCGAGGTCGACGGGCGGCGGCAAGGCTCCGACTTTTTTCTCCAGCGCGATAACTCTGTTGCCGATGTTGATGATTGCATTTTTGAACGGCTCAAGATTGGGCGGCGGCGGAATTTGTATCGCGCCAATTTTTTTCTCCAGCTCAAAAATTTTGCTGTCGACGGCGGCGA
>CAMJQS010000047.1 GCA_946408105.1 uncultured Selenomonadales bacterium
TCGAGTCGAAGGAGGCTTGACGATCACGGGGCATCTCAATCGCTGTCTCGCCCATTGAGGTCTTGATAGTCTTGTCGAAGTAGCCGTTACGCCGGTTCGTCGTCTCTTTTTCCTCGCGGGAATTGGGTTCGTAGCCAAGATAACTTTCCATTTCGCCATTAAGCATAGCCTCAAACATCGGTCCGAAGACTTCTTTTAGAGCCGCTTGCATTTCGGCGACACTTTGGGGCTTGTACTGGGCGATAATGGCTTGAGCAATTCTCCTGCCGGGTGTGTCTCGATTCTTTCTTTTCATCTCTTTTTCTCTCCTATATCAAAAAAATGGATTGTGCTCTCTTACTTACACAATCCATTTTACACTACCGAAAAAACTCTACAGTGCGTAGGAAACACTGTGGAGTTTTCCGCGTTATATAGGTCGTTCTATAATTTATCCTCCGTTTAAAATTTTTTTGTGACAAAATTCGACGCTTGTAAGATAAATCCTTTAAGCAAAGGATTCAATTAGCCAGAGCAACTTGAACTTCATTGGGAAATTTGGAAATAGTGCGTAGGTAAGAGGCAGTAGTCATATCAATTTTGCGTCTGCCTTGTTCCCAACCTTGCAAAGTTCTGATAGGAATACCAAAAGCTTGAGCAAATTGACTTTGAGACATATTGAGTTGTTGGCGAATCTGTTGAGGCTGAACGCGAAAAACGGCAGATTTTTTTGTACCAGTGACTGGTTCGCCATTTACGTCGGCAATGGCTTCCTTTAAGCCTTGAATAATACCAGAGGCGAGAGGGGAAATTTTTTCATTATCCATTGGAACCATTCTCCTTAGAGCGGAAAGAAATTTTCAGTTGAGAAACAAATTGGCGAAGTAACTTTTTTTCATGCTCGGTTAAATCGGTTTGAACATTTTTGGAATAGGCAAAGAGTAAATAAATGGGGTGATTTTCGTCATAAAAGTAGTAGATGACGCGAGCACCACTGCGTTTTCCCTTGCTGTTGCTCTTCCAACGGATTTTGCGTAAACCTCCAGTATCAGGGATGATGTCGCCGAGTAAAAAGTTTACTCCGATAAAATTCTTGAATTCGTTTTGGGTGTCGGAATCCCAAAATTCCTCGACAGCGCGAAGATAAGTAGGAGTTTCGACAACGACTTGAGGTATCAGAAAATTTTCCATGCGCGTAGTATACTTCAAAAGCGTATTGATGTAAAGAGGAAAATTTTGCTATGATGCATGGCAACCAAATACGTCGCTCACGTTTATCATTACAGTTCGCGGATAATTTTTTGGCGAATGATTTCATCTTTATCGAACTCGGACATCATTTCCCAATCCTTTTCCATTTCCAGATTATTACCGTCGGAGCGGGCGACCAGTTGCACTGCTTCCGGCTCAAAGAGAATAGCATCAGCAATGAGAGACGCTGCTTGATTTTTCGTCAACGTATCTGAAACCATAACACGATAACGAGTATTGACTTTATCGAGAGCAATACGGTTTTCTAATGCTTTCATTTGCTCTTTAGCGTGATTCATGCGCTGAAGTATTTCTTTGTCGCGATTTTCGACTTCTTCAAGCTGACGAACGAATCTTGAATTTTTGCGAAGAATGCCAATAGCAATGATTTCGATTTTCTTCGCCGCGTCGGGCTGGCGGCATAATGTTTCCAACTCGGCTTGTTTGTTTTGAAGAGAGAATTTAATTTGGTCGAGATGGCTTCTTTCCAATTCCAGCAATGTACGCTGTTTGGTCAGATAATATTGCACTTGCAAAAAAGTAGAGCGTGGGAAGACCGACCAGTCTCGCTTTTGGAACTCTTTTTCTTCCTTAGCATAAGCAAGCAATTTAGGAGCAAGCTTTTGCTCTTCTTTTTTGTATCGCCGAATCTTTTCGCGCAGTCTTTTATATTCTCCACGTACAAAAATATTTTTCGCCATAAAGATAGCGCGTTCCGGCGAAATTATCTGGCGTTGGATGTGAAATTTTTCAACGAACAAATCCTCGTGTTCCTTTTTAAGGGCGCGATACTGCTGATGAATCAGGTCGTAAACTTCACGGGTTTTGAAACTGGTTTGCGACTCTTCCAAAGTCTTTGCGAACAATGCATTTCTGAGGTCATCGACCGCTTTGTCGAGCTCCTCGCTTGCTCGTTTTAGCATTTTTCTTGCGTGCGTGTTTGCTTGTAAAATCCGGTGCGTCACCATCAGGATATTATTTTTGAATTCAGGTTTTTCAAGGCGGCGTTTGATGTCCTCCACTGTTTTTTTCATCGCTCGTGCCTCTGTCAATAGTGAAAAAATTTTAGAATTAACGCCATGAATAAGCTCCTCATAAGCTTTAAGTTCATCTTTATCCGATTCTTCGGGCTTTTTGAGCGTCTGCAAAAATTCTTCCATCTGCTTTTTCTGGGCAAGTGTTTCAAAATATTTTTGCCAAAGCTCCCGCTCGAATTTAGTCATGTATTCAAGTTTTGCTCGTTCTTCGGCATCATGTTGGGAAATAATGACGCGCTTCCATTTGTTCACTTCCGCTATCGCTGTCAGCATTTTATTTTTCAATTCCAAAAGATATGGTGAGGAAAATTTTTGCTCAGTATATTCTTTCGAGTCCATGAGCCTTTTTGTGGCGGTAGAGGCAATTTGAACAGAGTCCTTAGTTTCCAATTCTTCCGTTTCCTTCGCTATAGCGTCTATTTTCATGATTAAACCAAAATGCTGTTTGCGAAGAGAGCGAAATTCTTTCAGCCGTTCTACTTTTGGGTCATCATCTTCTTTGCAGGAAATGATACCGACATATTCTTCCGGAATACGGCTAAAAAGTCTGGCAAGAAAAGTATCGCCGTTTTTCTCCGCTTCTTCCTTTTGCGCCTGTAGTGTTCTATGGTCAACGCGAATGGAAAAACCATTTTGCTCCAATACAGCATTTTGAATTCGAGCAAAGTCAGCGCGCATTTCGCTTACGTATTGCCGATTGCACCACTTACGGTCTTTAGGGGCACCGCGTTTCCATTTTTCCTCGAAAGGCGGTTCAGAGCCGTCTTTTTTCTTTCGTGCCGGATAGAGAAAGAAAGCTTTAGCGGCTCGTTCTTCCTTTTGTTCCACGTCGTCAATGAGGCGTTCGGAAAACATAATATGAACGTGTGGATGATGTTGTCCGTCTGACATCATTCCTATTTTGTTGTGTATCGCGTAGGCATAATAATGGTCGCTCAAATGTTTAGCGATAAAAGCGTCGATAATCTGCCGATACTGCTCGACCGTTTTTAATTCGTTTGGCAACGCAAATTCAATCTCGACATATCTGCGATGTCCGACGCCTTCGTATTTATCGGCGGCTTGGAAAAAATTTTTTGGGTTGTTCTTCGCTCATTTCGGTAGGCAATAAAATTGAAAGATACAGCCACCGCGATTTTCATACGCTTTTTCTCGATTGATATACTCAGCGTGAGAAACGGCAGATTGTTGTTTACGTGCCTCTTCCACATTTTCCAAAATTTTTTTAACAGTCAGCTGGGCAAAACTTTTTTGCTCGCTGGAAAAATCATAACGAACGCGCTGATATTGTTCACGCATGAATTCTTTTAAGTCAAGTGCTTCATCTTCGGTCAATTTTATTCCTTCCGATGTTTCCTTTAGCAACGGAAGTTGAGATAATGAAGGCAAATGAAATCCTGTTTTTGTTGCTTCCTTTATAGTTTTAACGCGAGCTGGATGAATCCGAGATTGATATTTTGGGCGTTTGGTGACAATTTTTCCTCCGTTGGCGAGGAAGTTTCTTCTTTCGGTTTCATTTTCTCGTTTTCGCAGTTCAAAAGTTTCCTGCATAAGTTTATCGTGAAAAGAAATAGGGAGATTATCTTGAAGGGCGACTTTCAATACCGACTTATGGAAATCGGGAGAGCCATTTATAATCAGTGGTTGATGATTCAGAGCTCTGTCGGCTAACAGAAGCGCAATGGCAATAGTGGTGTGGGAAAAATTTTCAGTGACTTCAATCCCGCGCTCAGAATTTTTAATAGAGCCAAAATCATCGGTCTTGTAAAGGAGCGCATTTAGTCCGTCAAGCGCGTTTGGCATCTGAGCCGTCGTGATGAAATTGCCGACGAATTTGTTGTTTTGTTTCCAGCGTTCGTCGTGCGCAAAAGTGCCTTCACGGTTAATATATTCCACATGTTTGACGGCAGAAATTTTCGTTCCTTTCGGTTTCTTGTCCGACTTGATACGGAAATGATACATCGCCAAAGAAGATGTTCCTCCCTTTCGAGAGCCAACCGCAGGTTCAAGGAGCATAGCGACTGGCATATTTTTTGAGCTGTTTTTTGCGTCAGAACGCGGGATTTTTGGCATTTCACGTAGTGAAATGCATAAGTGAACATTCTCGACTAAACCTACTTTGACATATCTTACCACATTCACCAAAATCCGCGTGCACTATTTTTGCACTATTTTTTGGGCATTGAGTGACAAACCATTTTTCTTGTGGTATAGTCTCTAAAAAAGAGAGATTTTTAAGTATTGTTTAGATTTTAGGATGATATATAATGCAAGATATTGTTAAAAATGTTGTTGATATTATGAAGAGCAATTTTCCAAACGGGATACGCGACGACTTCATTGATACGAGCAAAGTTTCGCGCATTTACTCGGTAAACAATGACGGAGAACACATTTCGCGCAATTACATTGTGGAAATTATTCGCGCAAATGGTATTGAGGATGGCGGGCGGTTTTATTTCATTTCCGACGAAAACGCCGAGAGTATTCGTCATTTTCTCGACGAAATTTTGAGTGCGAATTCAATTGCCTACTATACTAAAATTCACGAAAAGCATTCGGACTTTTTTGCTGCTACGCATGTTTTTTCGCCCGACGTTTTGAAAAAGATTTTACAGACAGCTGTTGGCGGACATTTTTATTTTTCAGAATTCTGCTCGGCGAAAAGAGCAGTGCGCCTTGATTATTTAATTGCGCAGATTTTTACGGCGGCAAAAACTTCGCTTTCGATTGACGAATTGCAAGAAAAGTTGCCTTATGTCCCGTCCGAAAAAATTTTGGAAGTGCTCTCCGACGCTAAAAAATATTTGCCGACGAGCGCGGGCAAGTTTATTCCTTTTTCTAAAATCCAATTCGATACAGACGAAATTGACGCCGCTAAAAAGCAAATTTCTCTGTACATTGACAAAGTCGGCTACGCTATTCCCGAAGATTATAGTTTGTCTTCTAACTTCGCGCTCAATCCCGAAGTCGCCGAAAAGGATATGCGCAACATTATCTACGAAAAATTTTTCTCCGAAAATTTCACAAAGCGCGGCAAACGGCTTTTCAAAAGAGGTATCGCCGGCAGAAAAAGTGTAACGGGGGCGTCAAATCGTTTTCGTGAATTCATCGGCGAGCAAACCGAAGATAAAAAAACTAAAACGGGTTCGATTAAAGATTTCCAAGAATTTATCAGCGAGCAAGAAAAATTGACGTTAGAAAAACTTTCCGAAGTTGCGGAAAATTTTGGGGTCGTTCGATATGTCGCGCTTTATTCCGCTTATGAACAAATGGTTCGCGTTGATAAAGATTTATTCGTCAAAGACGCGCTGATAAATTTTGACGTTGTTGAAGTCGACAAAGCTTTAAGACCTTTCATTAAGAGAAAAATTATCCCTTTGCGCGGCGTCACGAGTTTTACGGGTTTTCCGCCGGTCGAAGGTTATTCGTGGAACTTGTTCCTGCTCGAAAGTTTTCTGCGCAAGTACAGCAAAAAATATGTTTATGCTGCTCCCGCCGCTAACAGTGTGAACGCAGGCGCAATTTATCCCAAGTCTATGGAATTCGCGGATTATCTTGACGTTCAAGCTTTAGCGGTCGTTCAAGAAAGAGTGCCGCTCGAAAAATCTGCCATTGAAGATTTTTTGGTTGATAAGGGCTTCCGAGCAAGATGTATTGACAAAGTTACTGAACGAATAATTGCGCGAGCACAAGAAATGATTGATGAGAGGCATTAAAATGTACGCTTATAATTTCGACGAAGAGACCGGCGGCATTTTGCTGACAGATACTGAAGCTCCTATGTCTAAAGAGCCGCGCCCAGTCTACGCCGAAGAAATGAATATTTTGGGCTTTGACCGCCGCTGGCATTACGAAAATCAAAATGACGTTCCATACCTTTGGGCGGAGGCGAGCAACTATTTTTATCGCGGGAAAAAAATTGTCGTCGTCAAGGGCGGTTCCCTTTATGAAAAGCCCGCGCTTGAGTTCGTTGAGGAAGACGGCTTGCCGGAAGGCGAAACGCTTTTGCCCGTCAACCTAAATAAAATGTCCGAGAAAAATTTTGAGCTAATGGAAAACTTGCGCCAGGCGACCATTAAGCGCATTTACAATTATTGGCGGTGTATGCACACGCGGCTTGATTGTTTTCACGTAGCGTTCAGCGGCGGAAAAGATTCTGTCGTTTTGCTGGATTTGGTTAAGCACGCCCTGCCTAAGGCGTCTTTTATCGTCGTCTTCGGCGATACACGAATGGAATTCCCTGACACTTATAAAATTGTTGACGCTGTTGAAAAACAATGTAAAGCTGAAGGTATCGGTTTTTATCGCGCTGCGTCAAAAATGTTGCCCGAAGAGTCTTGGAAACTTTTTGGCGCGCCGTCTACTGTCTTGCGCTGGTGTTGTAGCGTCCATAAAGCCGCGCCACAAACTTTGAAAATTCGCGAGATTTTGGGCAAGCCCGATTTCGTCGGAGCGGATTTTGTCGGCGTCCGTGCTCAAGAGAGCGTCAAGCGTTCTGGCTACGACGTGGAAAATATCGGCATGAAACAGCGCGGGCAATATTCTCATAACTCAATTTTGGAATGGGGCGCGGCGGAAATTTGGCTTTATATTTTCATACATAATTTGCCCATTAACGAAACTTACAAGAAAGGCAATTCCCGCGCAGGTTGTCTGCTTTGCCCGATGAGTAGCGGCAGAGCAGATTTTTTTCGCAATCACGCCTACCCTAACGAGTTGAAAAAATTTATAGATTACATAAGCGCGAATGTCACCGACGAAAATATTTATTCTTACATAACAAACGGTGGCTGGGTGAACAGGCGAAACGGCAGAGATTTAAAAAATCCCGTGACCAATTACCGCGAAGAAATTTCCGGCTATTATTTTTATATCACCGTCACGGCTCCCAAAACCGATTGGCGCGAGTGGATTAAAACTATCGGCGAGCCTGCCTTCCCTTACGAAGTCAACGAAGCGGAAGATAAAACCGTTATTGCGAAAGTCAAAGCCGTCTATGATAAGTCGCCCGCTATGAAAATTTTTAAATCTGTCTTCCATAAGGCGGCAGCTTGTGTAGGTTGCGGCGTCTGCGAATCAAATTGTAGACACGGCGCGATTTCTTTCAAGGACGACTTGCACATTGACGAAAAAAAATGCGTCCACTGTCTGCAGTGTCATAACATTGAGACTGGTTGCTTAGCTTTTGATTCTGGCAAATTGCCGAACGAAGGAGGAATAGATAAAATGCAAAGTCTGAATACTTTTTTAGACCATGCACCAAAGCCCGAATGGTTGAAAGAATTTTTTGCAAACCCCAAATTGTTTTTAGAAAATAATCAACTGGGAGTAATGCAAATCGCGAAGTTCAAACGCTTTTTATTTGACGCGGAACTTGTCGACAGAAAAAATAAAGCTACTACCGACTTTACCGAACTTGTAAAGAAAATCGGCTGGAATACGGCGACGGCGTGGGGCTTGATTTTAGTCAATCTCGTTTACAATAATCCGCAAATGCGCTGGTACATAGAAAATTTGCCTGTTAGGGAAGGAATTACCCGCGAAGTTGTCGAAGAAAAATTGCAAGCGGTTGAGGTTTCCGCTAAAGATTCAAAGTCAATCGTGAAGGCTTTTAAGCGGCTGTGCGAAATTCCGTTGGGTACAGAATTGAACTTCGGGACGACGACAAGCGACGGGAAAAATCTATCGACGTTGAAGCGCACAAAAGCGAAGTTAGACGACGGGCGAGTTATCCTGTACGCGCTGTATAAATTCGCGGAAGCGTCTGACGGCTGGTATCAATTCAACCTGTCGCGGCTAATGAGCGATTCTGATTCAGCGGGCGTGAGTCCGGTAAAAATTTTCGGCATCGACCGTGACGAAATGCAACAATTTCTGAACGGGTTGTCGGCAAATTATCCCGACTTCATCAGCGCGACTTTCACCCATGATCTTGAAAAAATTTCGCTCGTGCCAGAAAAGACTTCGCAGGACGTTTTAAAATTGTTTGACCGTTGAGGAGGGACGGCGTTGGCATACGAACCAAATAAGTATCTTGAATATTTCGAGATTGACGAGGGCTATTACCCCGAAATCAACGAAAGCTCTATCAAAGACCCGAAAAACAAATGGCAATACACCTTTCCGCACAAGGATATTGTTGCGCTGTTGAAAATGATTGAGCGTGCGTTGTCGCGTTCGGAAAAGAAAAGTCTTTGGCTTGAAGGCTCTTACGGAACAGGCAAGTCGCGTATCCTCTGGATGATTCAAAATCTTTTGTCGTGCACTGAAAGTGACTTCGACGCCTATTTTGACGAATACGACAATTTGCGCGATGAAATTGATTTGCGCGAACGTCTCCGCACAATTCGCAAAGGCAAAGTCATTACGGCTGCCCGCTACGCTACCGGCGATATAACTTCCACGCGGAAATTGATTTTTGCCGTTTTCGAGAGCTTAACTGCCGTGCTCAAAAAGAACGGTTGCAAATTCGACGGCGCAAAAACTTTGCGCGGCAAAATCGCGAATTGGCTTGAATCCGACAGAGCAAATCTTGAAATGTTCCGCGCCAAAATTCAAAAGCCCGAATATCGCATGTCCGCAACTTTGGCTAGTCGGAGCGCGGAAGAAATTATCGAACGCCTTAAAAATCCTCAAGCCCCCGTCTCTCAACTCGTCGAAGATATTTTGAAGCTCGGCGAGCGCGAAGGTATCCTTGCCTTCAATATCAACATGAAGGAATTGACAGAATGGATTGCCGAAGTTATCGCCGAAAACGATTTGAAGGCGATTATTTTATTTTGGGACGAGTTCTCCAAGTTCTTCGGCAACAACCGTAATAACTTGGACGAATTCCAGCGGCTTGCGGAATTGTCGAATATCGCGCCTTTTTATTTGGTCATAGCCACGCACGAATCACAAAGTTTAGCCGGTGAAGGCGACCAAGCTTTTCGCATTGTTAGCGACAGATTTACGCATATGAATATCACAATGCCCGATAATATCGCACTTGAACTTGTCGGGCACGCGCTGAAAGTCAAAGACGTTGCTAAAACCGAATGGGAATATATTTCCGCCGCGTTGAGAGAACGTACCGCCGAGCCGCGCAAAGCTGTTATGGACTTTGTTAAAATTCGCAACGAAAAAGTTCTAACCGACATTTTGCCGATTCACCCGATAACAGTGATTTTGCTGAAAAATCTTGCGTCATACTTCGCCTCCAATCAGCGGAGCATTTTTAATTTCATAAAGAACAGCGACCCGAATATAAAAGCATTCCAAGAATTTATCGCGACGAAAAGCCCAGAAGAAGGCGACCTTCTAACGATAGATTATCTGTGGAATTTTTTTTACGAGAGCGGCACGGACGAACACGGCGGCAACGTCGGACG
>CAMJQS010000048.1 GCA_946408105.1 uncultured Selenomonadales bacterium
TACATGTCCGTTGGTTACGGGGTCGAAGCTCCCCGTGCAAATCGCCTTCTTCATGATACTTTCCTTTCAAAAATTTCTATCGTCGTCGTGCGCCCGTAATTTATTTTTCGGACGAGTTCAAAGCTGCTTGTCAAAATTTCTTCCGCGCCGTGTTCGACGACCATTAAGCCGTTGAGCAAATTTAATTCCGCCACGAGCTCCAAAGATTTTTGCGCCAAACCTTTTGCATACGGCGGGTCGCAGAAGATTAAATCGAACGAAAGATTTTCTTTGCCGAGCCGCCGCAAAATTTTTTCGAAGTCGCCGCGAAAAATTTTACACTCGTCGAACTTCGCCCGCGCCACGTTCGCCGAAATAATTTCCGTCGTCGTCGTGTCGATGAACGTTGCAGCCTGCGCGCCGCGTGAAATCGATTCGAGGCCGAGCGCGCCCGTGCCCGCGAAAATATCCAGCACAGATTTTGTTTCCGAAAAATTTATCAGCCCGTTCAAAACGCTGAACAAAGATTCTTTTACGCGGTCGGCGGTCGGTCTCGTCAAAAAATTTTTGGGCGTCTTCAATCGCAAGCCTTTTGCTCTTCCCGTGATGATTCGCATAAATTTTATCTTAGCAGGTCGATTTTTTCAATCTCGTAGCCGTTCCGATTCAGCGCGGCGACGATTCTGTCGATGTGTTCTTGATTGTGCGTTTCGACGGTGACTTCCAAGACGACTTTTTTAAAGCTGTCCGTCACGCGCGCCTGGTCGTGTTCGAGCTTGATGACGTTTGCATTTTCCTCCGTCAAAATTCGCGAGACGTTCAAAAGTTCGCCGGGCTTGTCGGCCAGCAGGACGCCGAAGCAGAAAATTCTTCCGCGAACGATTAAAGCTTTGTCAATCAGCGCGCAGAGCGTGGAAATATCAATGTTGCCGCCGCTGACGATTGCGACGACTTTTTTATTTTTGAACGGCAACTTGTTCAAGGCCGCCAAGCTCAAAACGCCCGCGCCCTCGGCGATGAGTTTGTGCTTTTCAATCAAAAATAAAAGCGCGGACATAATTTCCATTTCGTTGACGGTGATAATTTCGTCGAGATATTTTTTGCAGAAAGCAAAAGTCAAATCGCCCGCCGTCTTGACCGCGCAACCGTCGGCAACCGTGTCCGAACTTTTGAGCGAAACGATTTTTCCCGCGTCGAGTGCCGCCTTCATGCAAGCCGCGTTCTCCGGTTCCACGCCGATAACTTTTACTTGCGGGCTGACAACTTTTGTAGCAAGCGCGACGCCCGAAGCAAAACCGCCGCCGCCAATCGGAACCAAAATTGCGTCAACGTCTTTAAGCTCGTTTATGATTTCAAGAGCGGTCGTGCCCTGGCCGAGCAAAACTTCCAAGTCGTTGAACGGGTGAACGTAAACATAACCGTGCGCCTTGCAAAGTTCCAAGCTGTGTTGATAGGCGTCGTCGAAACCGTCGCCGTGCAAGACGACTTCCGCGCCGTAAGCTTTGGTCGCCTCGACTTTTAAAATCGGAGTGGTCGCGGGCATACAGATAACAGCTTTGACGCCGAGTTTTTGTGCGGCGAACGCAACGCCTTGCGCGTGGTTGCCGGCCGACGCCGTGATAACTCCGCGCTTGCGTTCCTCGTCGGTCAAGTGGCTGATTTTGTTGTACGCGCCGCGCAACTTGAACGCGCCCGTGTGCTGCATGTTTTCCGGCTTGAGAAAAATTTCGTTGCCGCTAAGCTCCGAAAAAAAATCGCTCGCTATAAGTTTCGTCTTCTTGACGATGCCCGCCAGCTGTTTGTCCGCGCGGTAAACGTCGGCTATCGTCGTGCGTTCGACAATTTCTTCGGGCGAAAGTTTTTCGTCCGCCTCCGCAAGATTTTTCGTGTTGCTCAAAGTAAAACCTCCCGTTGCTTAGTGTCGATAATTTACCATTCAAAAGACGCCGCGTCAATAAAAAAGCCCCGACAATCGTCGGAGCCGAAATTATTTTATTTACCTGGGTCGCATTGAAGGTGGTCCACTAGGGGTGCTTGGTTTGCTTGGGTTGCGTTGAATGTAGTCTGCGAGGGTGCGGAGTGCTTCTTCCCGCTTAATAGTACGTCCGACATCGCCGTTAACGATTGCGCTGTAGACGTTGGGCTTTCGTTCGTTCGGCTCGTAGTCCACGCCGGCTTTTCTAAACATGTCTTTAAGCAATGCAACAGCTTCGTCCCAATCTTCCGGAAAATCGATGGGCCATTTTTGGTTGAAGAAATATGCAATATCCCAGTCAGTCTCGTCGACCGTGCCGCCCGCCACGCTGTCGAGCTGTTCGTCATTCAATATTTCGTTCTTAAAAATTTTCTTTGCCATTTTCATTCGCCTCCAAATTTCTTTCTGCTCATTATACGTCGGCCGTCAAATTTTGTTGCACGTTACGAAAAATTTTTCAGCGATAACCGAATCGTCCTGTTTTTTGCGTACAAAAATTTTCGCGGGCGTCGCGGCAAGATTTTTCGCGGGCGATTAAATCCGAATCGTCAAAGAAATTTTTCGCGCCTCTGATATAATTCGCAACGTCCGAAGGGACAAAGAAACTTTCAAAGGAGCGAACAATCATGAAGAACGAAAATAAATTTTTTGACGGCGACAAAATCTACGCGATGGCAATGACATTATTCGCGGGCGTGTGCTCTGTGGGCGTTGTCCTTGCCGTCGCGCTCGAAAAACTCTTCTGAACGCCGAACCGAAAAAATTTTTCCCCGCAAAAAATTCTGCGGGGATTTTTTTATACGTCGGAGGGAACGGAGCCGCTCGAAAGTTCGCGCCACTTTTTGCGATAGGACAGCGGCGACATCCCGATAATTTTTTTGAACTGCTTGCCGAAATAATTCGGGTCGTCGTAGCCCACGCGCGCAGAAATTTCCGTGAGCGGCAACGAAGTGTAAATCAGCAGGCATTGAGCTTTGCCGATTCGTCGACGAAAAATATATTCTCTCGGCGAATAGCCTGTTGCCTTTTTGAAAAGCCGCGCAAGATAATGTTGGTCGTAGTAAGCAAAAGCTTTGAAGTTGTCGAGGCAAAAATCTTCGGCGTAATTTTTTTCGATGTGTTCGCGCATTTGTTCGACGACGGAATTTTTTTCTTTGTTCGCGTCGAGGGCTGTCGACTGAATCATTTTGTAAACGATGAGCACGACGGCGCGCGCCAAAGAATTTGCAATTTGATAATCATTTTTTTGTTGCGCGTAACGGTGAACGAGCGGATAAAGTTGCGCCAGCTCCTCGGCGACGGACTGACACGGAACGCGCGGCCGAAAATTTTTCGGGATAAGTTCGTTGACGGGGCGATTGGGAAGTTTCAAATTTTTTACGGCAATGCACCAGGCCTCAAGGTTCGAACAAATCATCAAGCTTTCGTCGTGGAGGACGCCCGCATTGTAAATCAAAACGTCGCCCGCCTGCACGTTGCAAAGTTCGCCGTCGATGACCTGCGTGCCGTTGCCCGAAAAAATAAAATTCAATTCCAAGCGGTCGTCGTGCTTGTGCATGGAGCGCAAACCTTCGGCGCGATGATACACGCCCAAAAGTTGCGGCTCGCTCTCGAACGGAGAATTTTCTCGCGCGGCAAGTTCAATCAGCTGTATCAAAATTTTTTCCTCCGAAATTTTTTTCTCATTATACACCGAAGGCCTGCACTTTGCTAAAAAAAATTTTTCGGCCGGCAATTTGACAAAAAAAAAAAACAATTACTATAATGCTTGACGTGACAAAAATTTTTCGTTCGGCATGCACCGACGGCCTGCACGTTGCTAAAAAATTTTTCGCGTGCTAAGCTGTAAAAAAATTTTTGGAGGTTATCAAATGAAACGAGTTTACAATTTCAATCCCGGACCCGCGACGCTGCCGCTCGACGTGCTCAAAGAGGCTCAAGCAGAGTTTTTGAACTTCGACGAAACGGGCATGTCCATTATCGAAATCAGCCACCGCTCCGCCGCCTACGAAAAAGTTCACAACCAAGCCAAGGCAGATATTTTGCAGCTGATGAACCTCGGCGACGACTACGACGTTTTGTTTATCCAAGGCGGCGCGTCTCTTCAGTTCGCGATGATTCCTTTGAACTTCGCAAGCAAGGACAAGCCCGGCTCCTACGTCTTGAGCGGAACTTTTTCGAGCAACGCTTACAAGGAAGCAAAAATTTTGGGCGTCGGTGAAGTGGCCGCCTCGACCAAGGAAGAAAATTTTTGTCGTGTCCCGCGCCAAGACGAACTCAAAATTAATCCGAACGCCGCCTATCTGCACGTCTGCTACAACAACACGATTTACGGCACGGAATTTCATTACGTCCCCGACGCGGGCAACGTCCCGCTCTTCGCCGACATGTCCAGCGATATGCTCAGTCGCCCCGTTGACTTCAAAAAGTTTTCGCTGATTTATGCGGGCGTCCAAAAAAATCTCGGCCCTGCCGGCGTCGTCATCGTCGTTGCCAAAAAAAATTTTATCGAGAAAAGTTCGGACTCGCTCCCGACCATGCTCCGCTACGATACTTTCTACAAAAAAAATTCTCTCTACAATACGCCGCCCGCCTTCAGCATTTACATCGTCGGCAAAGTCGCCGCGTGGATTAAAAATTGCGGCGGCCTGGAAGAAATGCAAAGGCGCAACTCTGTCAAAGCAAAAATTCTTTACGACGCTATCGACAGCTCCGACGGCTTCTATCGCGGACACGCCGAAAAAAATTCTCGCTCCTTCATGAACGTTACCTTCCGCCTGCCCAACGAAGACCTGGAGAAAAAATTTGTCGCCGAAGCTCTCGAAAAAAATATCAGCGGCGTCAAAGGTCATCGCTCCGTCGGCGGCATGCGCGCTTCAATTTATAACGCAATGCCCGTCGAAGGCGTCGAGGCTCTGGCCGACTTCATGAATGATTTCCGCCGCCGCTGAGTCCGCTCTAATATTTCCTAACAAAAAATTAATTTTCACTAATGCCGGTATCTATTGCACATTCCTAAAAAAAGGATTAAAATTACTTCGGTTTAGTGCCCGAAATTAATTTTTTTTCCGGCATATCCGATAACATTCAAGGAGAGGTGATGCGTATGGCCTAAGATGAAGCAAGCTCCCGCCCCTTTTCCTACAGCTGTGCCCGCCGAACGGATTTGCGGTTCGACAGCTCCGTCAATAAAATTTTTTCACAGAAAGGAAGAGAATATTCTATGGACGGAAAGACTTATCCGAAAAAAACCAAACCCCCCGCAAGTTCGGGGCAATTCGAGGAGGTGATTTTTTTGACGAATTTTATTTTTGACTTGCAACGCTTCGCAGACGGCGCAACAACTTGGTTGCTGAAATTGGACAGCTCCAAATTTGTTCTTACAGATGAGAACGACTCAACCAGAACTGTCGAAAGCTCTACCACAACCAGCCTGACTGATTTGTTTGCCGACCCGCGCGTGGCTGCAGGCGATACAATCAAGCTGGAAAGCGCAATAACCACGTCGACCACCACAGAAATTTCAAAAGATTTGACAATCGACTTGCAGTCTTACGGCTGGACGAGCTCTGCAACGGATTACGCCATAAACGTGACGGGCAGAACGCTCACCGTGAAAGGCAACGAAAGCACCAGCGGTGCCACCAGCAAAATTTCTACTTCAGCCGAAAGCGGCGCGCTCATCGGTCTGAACGGCGGCAGCCTCATATTGGATAGCGGCGTCCTGGACGGCCAAAAAGTCCCCGCAGTTCATATCAAAGACGAGAACAGCACGTTCACGGCGACGGGCGGCAGAGTAACAACAGCCACCGAATCCAATAAACTTGCCATTAAGAACGAGACGAGCAACATCATCGATAAGAGCAAATTAGCTGACCAAACCGGCTTGTCTAACTTGAACATCGACGGCGGGAACAGCTTGTATTTTACAAGTGATCCCCCAACAGCCGGCGCAGTCGCTCAAATCGGCAGCGGCAGTAACATCAAATACTTCACCACGCTGCAAAAGGCAATCACTGCGGCAAGCGACGGCGACGAAATCACTTTGCTTAACGATGTCACGCTGACGGATGCTGTTACTGTCGACAAACAATTGACACTCGAATTGGCAGGCAAAAAAATTACCAGAACAGCCAGTGATACTGCAGGTGCCATTAAAGTCACGGGCGACCTTACCTTAACGAGTAGCTCAGCTACAACAATTAGCTCGTATGATTGCACTATCAGAGTCGACGGCGGCACATTCAAACTGGACGACAAAGACAAGAACATCACCGTTACTGCCACAACTAATGATGCATATGGAATCTGGGCATACAATTCTTCCACGCTCACTCTCAACGGCGGTATAGTTACTACTTCAGGAAAAACAAGCTCTGACGCTGTCGTCGTCCAAGGCAGTTCTACCGCCACTATCAGCGGCTCCCAAATCACCGGCGGTCATAACGGTGTCGATGTTTTGAGCAGTGCTGTCACAATTGAAGGCGGCGCGCAAATCGTCGGCTCAATTACCGGTGTTTTCATCAGAGACGACGGATACTATCCTTCTGCCTCGTTGATCGTCAATGGCGACACAACTTCTATCAGTGCCGGCGACTACGGCATCGGTTCCAACGGCACGGCAGGAAACTCCAGCCAGGGCGGCGCATACATCGAAATCAACGGCGGCACGATTCAAGGAACGAATGCATACACAGAAGCGACCGCAGGCAACGAGGGCAGCGTCGGCATGTACTTGCCTGCAGTCAACAGCAAGACGGTCATCAACGGCGGCAACATTTCGGGCAACAGCGGTATCGAAATTCGCGCGGGCATTTTGGAAGTCAACGGCGGCACAATCACGGGCGACGCAAGCACCACCACCGGCGGAGCAAACAGATACCTCGTCGCTTACAACGGCAACGGCTCGACGACCATGGGCGCGGGCATTTCTGTTGCTCAACACAGCACCAAACAAGATATCCAAGTTGTCATCAACCAGGCCGACGGCAAAACAACTTCAATCACGGGCGCGGTTGCTCTGTCCGTGACCAACCCCATGGCCAACCTCGCCACCGACCCGAAACCCGACATCACGATTAACGGCGGTACTTTGGTCGGCAACTTGAGCCAAACTTTGGTTGCGGCCACTGCGGCTCAAGGAACAGAAGGACAAGAAGGTTATGTCCCGGCCACGGAAGCCGTAACCGGAATTTCTGCGGTGAACGTCTCCGACAGTCGCGCAAACGTCCGCATAAACGGCGGCACCTACACGGGCGCATTGAGCAACATGAGCGTCTCGACGCAGGCAAGCAAAACAGAGGCAATCACTGACAAAACCAACGACAACGGCGGCAGCTACACCGTCGACCAGACCGCGACAATCACTTTCAGCGACGCAAGCTACGCGACCACGACAAGTGAATCCATTACGACCAACGACCTCAGCGGCACCGTCGACACCACCGCAAAAACTCTTAAAATCACGCGGACAACTTCGGACAGCCAAACCGCAGCGGTTGCTTCCATAACCAACGGCACGACGACCTACTACGCGACGCTGCAAGAAGCGTTCAATTCGGCGGCTAGCGGCGCGACAATTAAACTGCTTGCGAACATTGACCTCACCGAAGCGATAACCGTCAGCGGCAGCAGCGCAATCACGCTGGATTTGGCGGGCCACAACATCACGGCGACGGGCACGGCGTTCACTGTCACGAACAGTTCAAGCGACGGCTTCACGATAAAAGACAGCACGGCCTACGTCGCTAAAGACGGCTCAATAGTCGGCGGCACGATTTCGACAAGCGGCACGGCAACGTTGATTGACGTCAAGAACAACGGCAGCAAGTTCGTGATGACGGGCGGCAAGCTGAGCAGTGCGTATCAGCTGATAAGTTCGGCGGGCGAAGTTACAATCACGGGCGATAAAACCGAACTGAGCATGTCGGGCGGCCAAACTTCCACGAGCGCAATTTACGTTTCGGCGGGCAAGCTTACAATCGGCAAGGAAGACAGCTCCGTCGGCCCGAAAATCACGGCAAACAACACCATCGTCGGCACCCTCTCGGCGATTGAAGTCGCAAGCAGTGCTAATGCCACGGTAAATGTTTACGGCGGCGAGATAAGCTCCACGAACACAAACCAGACCGCTCACGGCATAAACATGGGCGCGGGCGAGCTGAATTTCTCCGGCGGCAAAATCAACACCGACGGCGACTCCTCTGCAAACGACGCGGGCATTTACGCGAGCAACAATGCGAAGGTTTCGATAACGGGCGGCTACATCAGCGGCGAAGACTTCGGCGTACTCAACGCGGGCAGCGCGACGTTCCACATATTGGAAGCGTCGGGCAAGGAAACGACGGTTATCGGCGCGGCAGGCAACGTGGCGCAAAACAAATCCGCAACCGGCGGCGAGATGAATTTGCATGCGGGCGTGACATACGGCGAGCTGGAGGCCGCGACAAATGCTTTCTACACGACGAAGCAGTCGGACAACACGGCAATAAACAAGTATGATTTCTCTGCCGCGAATTTGGCAGGCTCCGGCACGACGTGGACGTATCAATACGGCAATGGGACCGAAAGTACACTTTCGTCATTGAATACGGCGACGTTCGAGGGCGACCTGTTCAATTCGGCGAGCCTGGATGCAATCGCGGCGAACATCACGGTCGGCAGCGACAAGAATCTTACGATTCTCAGCAGCGACGGCTTCTCCAAGGAAGACGGCGCGAGCATAGGAGCGGCGGGCTACACGATAACCTTCAGCGGAACGGACACGGCGGGCGGCTACATCACGGCTCCGACGTTCGCGGCGGTTGAAGGCACGACGAGCCTTTGGGCGTACCAGGGTATCGGCGCGAGTGTCGCGGGCTATCAAGCGGCGGACAGCGTTTTGACGTATCACGCTCTGGCGGACATGTTCACGCTGCAAAGCAATATTGTCTTCGACAGCACAAAGATAACTGACAACCAAAATTCGTTGGGCTCGATATTCAACGTCGACGACAACGTTATCACGATTGAAAAACCGGACAGCATATTCGCGGCGGCAGAAAAACAAACGACGGGCTCGGCACTTTGGCTCTACGGCGCGTCGTCGACGGGCTACAGCCTGCAGGTCGCGAGCGATTATCTGGTGTCGATGAACAGCGAGGCGGATCTCACGCAAACGACGCTGGGCACGGGCGACGCAAGCCAGGCGGTTTATCTTTACACGGCGACGAACGGCGCAGTCAACGCGTCGAACGAAGCGAAGTCGGGCTATGAAGTAAACGACTACAACAAGATAACGTACTACGGCGCGGCGGACACGTTCGGCTTCAACGCGGACGACAGCAACATCAAGTTCGACACAAGCAACGCGACGGCGTTCA
>CAMJQS010000049.1 GCA_946408105.1 uncultured Selenomonadales bacterium
AATCCCGCGCGCCTCGACGAGATGAAACTTTGCGCAAAAAAAATTTCCGCACCGTTGGCGGCAGGAAAAATCGTCAACCTGCTCGAATATTTTTTTTAGGAGGTGGATACTTTGACCGGCGAAGAGTGTTTTGAAATTGGCATGAGGATAAAAGATATTTCCCTTGCTTCCCTTGCCGAAGCAGAAAAATATTTCAAGCAGGGTGCAAATGACTTTGATCATTCTAAGTGTATGCTCAAGGTAGCGGAGATAACTCAGGACGAAGGCGAGAAAAATTTTTATTACGAACTTGCGGCGGATTATGGCGAAAGCGACGCTATTCATTGGATTATAGAAGATTTTCTTACGAAAAAAAATTACGAAGAAGCTCGGACGAAGTTTGAGAGTTACAAAGAACATTTATCTCCCGACCTCAAGATTGAGCTGCAAGATAAAATAACTTTTGAAACGCTGAAGGATTTGATTGCGAAAAAAAATTACGAAGAAGCTCGGACGAAGTTTGAGAGTTACAAAGAACATTTATCTCCCGACCTCAAGATTGAGCTGCAATATAAAATAACTTTTGAAACGCTGAAGGATAAATCAGACAAAGACACAATTTCGACGGAGGAAATGCGTGTCTTGGCAAATCATTATGAATTGGGCACAGGCACCGAAAAAAATCCGCAAGAAGCAAAGAAACTGCGAGACCGCGCCGACAAAAGGGATTTTGAAATGCTGAAGGATAAATTAGACAAGGGCACAATTTCGACGGAGGAAATGCGTGTCTTGGCAAATCATTATGAATCGGGCACGGGCACCGAAAAAAATCTGCAAGAAGCAAAGGAACTGCGAGACCGCGCCAAATTTCGGGAGACTTCAGCCTCGGCGGGGGCGGGCGATGTCGAAAGTATTTTTCAGCTTGGCAGAATGTATTTTCACGACGAGGGAACAAAAAGAAATCTCGACAAAGCGCAAGCCTGTTTTGAAAAAGCC
Source organism: uncultured Selenomonadales bacterium (assembly GCA_946408105.1). Lineage (GTDB taxonomy): Bacteria > Bacillota > Negativicutes > Selenomonadales > Selenomonadaceae > Quinella. The sequence goes on from CAMJQS010000049.1 coordinate 976, forward strand.
GATAAAGCAGGGCACTCGCAAGCAAAGACAGAGCTGGCTAAAGTTATCGCAACCAAGGCCGAAGAACATTTTAAGCGCGGCGACGTTGAAAAGGCAGCAGAGCTGGGATATTTTCCGGCAAAGTTAGAATTAATTGATAAAATCCCGAACGAATCAGGGCGGCTAAAAAAATACGAGGAATTTCTGTCTTCACTTAGTAAAGACAACGCGCTCGAATCTCAAAGACAACAAGTAGCGTCAAGAATTTCAACTCTAAAGCAGAAAATGGAGTTCGACAATTTAAAGCTTAAACCGGAATCGGAGCTTACCGTAAAAGAACTCCGCAAGTTGGCTGAATTCTACAAGGATTGTCGGTTTGCCGGACAAGATAACTACAAGGCAAAAGAATTAAATAAGCTCGCCGATTTCAAAGAAAACAAACCCAAGGCCGACGCGAACGATCCGACGGCTTGTTACGAAGTCGCGAAGATGTATTTGGAAGGGCGCGGCGTGAAAAAGAATGTATATTCCGCCGAATATTACATTGATAAATATCGCCAAAAAATGCCTGAGGCTTACGATAAACTTTATGAGCTGTACGATTTACTTAGCAAAGTCCTTAAAGAAATGGCAAACAAAGCACACACACAAGCTAATAACATGTATAACATGTATCAAGCAACTTTTATTACTCATAAACATTCCCGTAACCAAACCGGACGGAAAACTCTGAACGATTTGCCTTCCATTCATATAGATTGAGATTGTCGGATAAAAGAAATCGGCTCCGCCCTTTGACGAAGCCGAATTTTTTTTTATTTCAATGCCGCAACGACCAAACCGCCTACGGCAAGTGCAAGGGCTCCGAAGCCGACGAACGCCGCAACCGTAAGATTATGAATTTGGGTGCTGAGACTGTCGAATTTTGAATCAATCTTTTCGTTCATTCGCCGCATGTCTTCGCGTTGTTGTTTGAGCTCCTCCATAAAGATTGCAAACTTCGCGTCCTGCAAAGCCAACTTTAAATTTGTTTCCGAATTGATTTTTTCTTGTTCGGTCATTTCAATCGCCGCCTTTCAGAGCTTGTCGCGGGTCATCAAGGTTATCAGCGAATTAATTATACCAAAGACCGCGTAGGTTGCGAAGACGGCCGTTAAAATTCCTTGGACGGGAGCGGTGCGCGTCAAGAAAATTATTCCGGCGAACATGACGAGCGCGAAAATTTTTGCGACGAGGAAAATTTTTTCTGCGCCGTCGCCTTTGAAATTCGGATAGTGGACGTGGCTGACCATGAGGTAGGCGACGATGATAACCGTGATTGGATAAATCATTCCGAACTCTTCGGGGCGAATGTTCATTGCCAAAAATAAAAGCGTGGTCGTGGCGATAATGCAGCCGCCCGCAGGAATTGCCAAGCCCATAAAAAATCCGTGGACGACGTTCGTGTTGACGTTGAATCTTGCCAGACGCCACATGCCGCACAGCGCGAAAATTATTGCGGCCGCCTTTCCGAGCGTTCCGTAGTTGTGCATACAGAAAGCGTACGCCAAAAACGCGGGCGCGATTCCGAACGAGCCGAGGTCACAGAGCGAATCCATTTCCTTGCCGAGTTCCGAGGCCGCGTTCAGTGCGCGCGCAATTCTTCCGTCCAAGCCGTCGGCTATCAACGCCAACAAAATAAAAATCGACGCATAAAAAAAATTTCCCTCGTAAGTGGAGAGTATCGAGAGCATTCCGAAAAACAAATTGGCCGCCGTGCACGCGTTCGGCAAAATCCATTTCATTGCACACACCTCACTTTATCCGCCCGATGATTGATTCGCCGCCGCGGACTTTGTCGCCCTTCTTAACCAAGACTTCCACGTTTGAAGGCATGACGAGTTCCGTGCACGAGCCGAAACGAATCAGGCCGTAGAGTTCGCCCTTCTCCAGTTTGTCGTCGAGCGTGACCCAGCTGACGATTCGCCGCGCCAAAATTCCCGCAACTTGAGTGACCGTCACGCGGAGCCGTTCGTTTTCAATTCCTATAAGGTGCCGTTCGTTTTCAAAGCCGACCGAATCTTTATACGCGGGACGAAATCTGCCGCAAATATATTTTTGAATTTTAATTTCGCCGGCGATGGGGCTGCGGTTGACGTGGACATCGAAGACGGAAAGAAAGATTATGACTTTGCGGCAGGGCGACTTGATAAAATCGTCAGCTTCAACGTCGACGACATCTTGGACGGTGCCGTCGGCGGGCGAGACGATTAAATTTTCGTCGGCGGGAATTTTTCTGTTCGGATTACGGAAAAAATAAATGCAGTAGCAGGCGAGGACGGCGGGCAGAATCGCGGCGTAAGGGTGAACGAGCACGCCGAGGAAAAGCGCGATAAGGAGCGCGACGCCCGCAAAATAAAATCCTTCTTTGATTATGCTCAAAACTTTCACGCTCCAAAAAATTTTTTAGCCGTTGACTTTTTGTTTATGAACTTTCCAAACGAATTTCGGCAGGGCAAGCAGTCTTCCCGCGCGCGAAGGTTGCAGCATTGCGCGGAAGAGCCATTCGAGGCGAGCCTTTTGCATCCACAGCGGCGCACGCTTGACCACGCCCGCCATCACGTCGAAGGTGCCGCCCACGCCGATTGACACGGGAACTTTCAGTTCGTCTTTGTATTTGAACAGCCACTTTTCCTGCTTGGGAACGCCCAGAGCCGCCAGCAAAATATCGGGGCGGGAATTTTTTATCTGCGAAATAATTTCGGGCTCGTCGGCAGGTTTAAAGTAGCCGTTGCGCGTGCCGACGATTTTTATGCCGGGGTAAAGTTGCTCGGCTTTAAGTTTTGCTTTGTCGGCGATGCCGGGCGCGGCTCCGAACAGGAAAAATTTTATTCCGCGCGCAGGCGAAATTTTCATCAGCTCTTGAACCAAATCGAAGCCGGCAACGCGTTCGGGCATGTGCTTGCCCAGGTGACGAGCCGCCCAAACCGTTCCCGCGCCGTCGGGCACGACCAATGCCGCCGCGTTCAAAATTTTTTTCAAGTCGGCGTCGTGCGTCGCGTTCAAAAGCATTTCGGCGTTGGCCGTCGCAACGATTGAAGAATTTTTTTCCGCGATTAATTTTTCCACGCGTTCGACCGCTTGAGCCATCGTCACCGCGTCGACAGAAACTCCAAGAATTTCTACTCGCTCAATCATTTAAAAAGCTCCCGAAAAATTCCGTCCTCCAAATTTTTTATATTATACAGCGTGTCGAGGACAAGAAAAGTTTCCTTTAAATTTTTTCGCGCGGACTTCCAGCCGTTGCCGTCGGTTATCCAAACGAACTTGAAGCCGCGAATATTTTTCGACTCTTCGGCAATCATTTTGTAGCTGCGGGCGGTTTCGTTGAGTTTGGAGCCGCCGCTTGCATAAAAATTTGTTTCGAGGCCGAAGACCGTTTCAAAATTTTTTACGACAAAATCAAAACGTTTCGTCGAAGTTCCTTCGGCGGAAATCGCGGACAAGTCGACGCCGAAAATTTTTTCCACGTCGGCAAGATACATTTCCTTAAAATATTTTACGCCCGCCTCAATCAAAAATTTTTCGACGAGCTTTTCCATTTGGTGCCCGCCGCGATTTTTTCTGCCGTTTGAATCAAGGCCGACCTCAACGCCCGTCACATAATCGTAAAGATTTGCGACGATGTGATTTTCCAGCAAGTCGAAAAGCCCCGTCGCCCGCATGAAAAATTTATACTGCTCAACGGAAAGATTTTGTTTGTCGAAACGATAATTCACGTCGCGGCAAAAAATTTCTTCGGCGCGGACGGCCAAGAGAATCGGAATCGCTTTCAGGCACGCGGGATATTTCGCCAAAAGATTTTCAAAGTCGCGTTCGATATTTTTTGAGCCGACGAGCGAATTTAAAAGAAAAATTTCCGGCTTGAGGCGCGCGGCGTTCTCGTGAATTTTTGCAAAGTCGGTGTAGTAGTCGTAGTCGTTAATCGAGTTGCGAAAAGTTTTAAGCCAGTCTTCAAAATTTCTGTTCATCGGCGCGAATCAACCTTTCTTTGGCCAACGAAATAAAATCGCGGTCGTTTTCAATCCCGATAAATTTTCTGCGCAAAAGTTTGCAAGCGACGCCCGTCGTGCCCGAACCGCAGAAAGGGTCTAAGACTAAATCGCCTTCGCGGGTGGAGGCCAGCAAAATTTTTTCCAGCAAGTACAGCGGCTTTTGCGTCGGGTGTTTGCCGAAAATTTTTTCGCGGCGCGGCGTCAGTGCTCCGCTCCAAACGTCTTTCATTTGCTTGCCGCCGTTCAGTTCTTTCATCAGCTCGTAATTGAAAAAATGTTTGGCGGAAGAATTTTTTTTTGCCCAAAGAATCGTCTCGGTGCTGTGCGTGAAATATTTGCAAGACAGATTCGGCGGCGGGTTCGTCTTCTGCCAAGTGATGTTGTTCATGATTTTGAAGTCTTCCTGCTCCAGAGCCATGCCGACGGAATAAATGTTGTGGAGCGTTCCGCTAATCCAAATCGTTCCGTCCGCCTTGAGAATTTTTTTGCAAAGACTTATCCACGCGCGATTGAATTTGTGTTTATCGTCGAGCGAGGCAGCTTTATCCCATTTGCCTTTGTTGACGGAAGTTCTTTTGCCGCCGTTGCAGGTCATGCCGTCGTTGGAGAGGAAATAGGGCGGGTCGGCAAAAATCACGTCGACGAATTCTGCGGGAAAAATTCTCATCAGCTCCAACGAATCGGCCAGATAAAGTTTGGAAGTTTCGTCCTTGAAAAAAATTTCGTCCATTATTCCACAGTCACGGACTTTGCGAGGTTGCGCGGCTTGTCCACGTCGCAGCCACGAGTTATCGCCGCGTAGTACGCTAGGAGTTGCAAAGGCACGACGGTAAGCAACGGGATTAAAAGTTCGTCGGTTTCGGGCACGAAGATAACATGGTCGAGATATTTTTCCAACTCAACGTCGCCCGCCGCCGCAATTCCGATGACAATAGCGTCGCGCGCTTTGACTTCTTTTATGTTCGACAAAGTTTTTTCGTAAACAGATTTTTGCGTGGCCAGCGCGATAACCGGAACGCCTTCGACAATCAGCGCGAGCGTTCCGTGCTTGAGTTCGCCCGACGCGTAAGCCTCCGCGTGAATGTAAGAAATTTCTTTGAGCTTGAGCGCGCCCTCCAACGCAACGTCATAATCCAAACTGCGCCCGATATAAAACACGTCCTCGTTGAAGCCGTATTGCCGCGCGAAAGTTTTAATCGGCTCCACGTCGGAAAGAGTTTCGGAAATTTGCGCGGGAATTTTTTTCAGCTTGCAAATGAATTCGCGGATTCTTTTTTCGGGGAGCGTGCCGCAAATTTGAGCCATGTAAAGCGCGAGCATGAACATCAAAATTAATTGCGTGGTGTAAGCTTTGGTGGAGGCGACAGCGATTTCGGGGCCTGCCCAAGTGTGAATAACTTGATGAGCTTCGCGGGCTATCGACGAACCGACGACGTTTGTTATCGCCAAAGTTTTCGCGCCGAGGCGTTTGGATTCTTTCAGCGCGGCCAGCGTGTCTGAAGTTTCGCCGGATTGGCTGACGACTATGACCAAAGTTTTTTCGTCGACAATCGGGTCGCGGTAGCGGTATTCGCTTGCCAGGTCGACTTCAACCAATTTGCGCGCGAGCTTTTCGATATAAAATTTTCCGACCAATCCCGCGTGATAAGCCGTGCCGCATGCCACGATATAAATTTTGTCTACGCCGTCCAAAAAATTTTTATCCCAGTTCAGTTCGTCGAGGATAATTGAGCCGCCGTCTTTGGCAATGCGTTTGCTCATCGTGTCGCGCACGGCCTTTGGCTGCTCGTTAATCTCTTTGAGCATGAAGTGTTCGTAGCCGCCCTTCTCGGCAGCCTCCGCGTTCCACGTCACGTGAAAAATTTTTTTGTCGACACGCGCGCCTTGACGATTCAAAATTTCCACGGAATTTTTTTTGACAAGCGCAATTTCCCCGTCGTTTAAAATATAAGTTTGTCGCGTGTGATTGATAATCGCGGGAATGTCCGACGCGATAAAATTTTCTCCTTTGCCCAGCCCAACGATTAGCGGGTTGTCCTGTTTGGCGCAGATTAAAATATCGGGGTGAGCCTTTGCCATGAACGCCAAAGAGTAGGAACCTTCTATTTTGCTCAAGACTTCACGGACGGCCGCGACGAAATCGCCGCGATAACATTCTTCGAGCAAATGCGCGATAACTTCCGTGTCGGTCTCCGAAGTGAATTTGTGTCCGCGCGCGATTAAATTTTCTTTGAGCGGCAAATAATTTTCGATGATTCCGTTGTGCACCACGACGAAATCAGCGCGGCAGTCGGTGTGCGGGTGCGCGTTCAAATCGGAGGGGCGTCCGTGCGTCGCCCAGCGCGTGTGTCCGATTCCGACCGTTCCTTCGGGAAAATTATTTTTGAGCTTTTCTTTGAGCGCGTCGAGCCGTCCGACAGATTTTTCCATAAAAATATTTTCGCCGCAATCGACCGCGATGCCCGCCGAATCGTAGCCGCGATATTCCAATTTAGTCAGTCCGTCCAAAAGGATTGGCGCCGCTTTTTTTTCGCCGATGTATCCGACAATCCCGCACATTTCTTTTTCCTCCGTTGCTGAATTTTCTATGAATCATTTTCGGCGATTATATCTTACTTAAATTGCCCCGTCAATCAAAAGAAAATGAGCGAAAAAATTTTTCCCGTCAACGAGGCGGGATTTTTTATTAAAATCCGTTAAAATTTTTCTGTTCGCTAATTGACCCAAAAAAAAAAAACAGTTATTATAATGCACAAGACGATAAAAATTTTCTGTTTGTTTAAGGAAGGATGATGCTTTATGTATGACAATTGGAAAATAGACGAACCGAATTTGTGGGCGGGAGGATTCAGCGACCCGACTTATGTTCGCGGCACAGGTCAAAATCATACGGGCAACACATCAGGCGAATATATAAGATTTTTCGGCAGTCGTTCCACTCTTCATGCCAATGGCGGAAACGATCGCATCGACGTGAGCGGAAATAATCTTGTTGTTTACGGCGACGGCGGCGACGACATGATTGCAAATTATCACGGCGGCTCTTACTCCACATTTTACGGCGGCAAGGGCAATGACACACTTTATGCCAATACCGAAGGTGTTTATGCCGACGGTGGCGCGGATGACGATACTTTTTACATTATAAATTCTGCTTCCGAGGTGACCTGCGACGGCGGAGACGGCGACGATTTATTTTGGTTTATCAGGTCGAGCAGTGAAATTTCTTTGGAGGGCGGCAACGGCTCAAACACCTATCGCTTCGACCCTTATGCTTACGGCGGACCATATCACAACGACGTCATCATCACCGATTTTACGAGCGACGACACGATAGAATATTTTGCCGAATACGGCTACGGAAACGCTAAAGAAAGATCCGACGGCAGCGAACTGGATTATCGTTACGACTCCGACGGAAATCTTGTTTTGTACGACGCGAATTGGAATTTCTTCACCGTGACTTTGGAAGGCATCACTCAAGAAAACGTTTCCGAAATTGTAGCGGCTAAATATGTTTCCACGAAAAAAACCGCGACGCTGGGAGAAATTTTGGGCATTGATCCTGACGACGGAAAAGTTATCGTGAACGCGGCGGGCACGGCGGCAACAATCACTTCGGACTACAGCGAAAAAAATTTCAACGTCGCGGACTACGGCACAAAAATTAAAACGATTGACGCGAGCGAAACTTCGCAGGGAATTTACATCACGGGCAACGGCTCGGCAAACAAAATCATCGGCGGCGAAGGAGCCGACACCCTTTACGGTGCGAAAGGCAACGACACGCTCACGGGCGGCGATGGCAATGACGTTTTCGTCTACACGGCGGGCAAAGACGTTATCACCGACTACGCGGCGGGCGATAAAATTTCTCTCAACACGGCGTATTCAAACGTCACGCTCAACGGCTCCGACGTCGTCTTCACAATCGGCAAAGGCACGCTCACTCTTAAAAAAGCCAAGGGCAAGACGCTGACTTTAGTTGATTCAAAAAATAAAACATCTTCGCTCGTTATGGACACGAACTTGAAGCTGACAAATTCAAACGACGCGGCTGTTACAGTCGGCGCGGCAATCGAGAAAGTCGATGCCTCCAAACGCACGAAGGCGATAAAAATCGTCGGCAACGCGCTGAACAATTCAATCAGCGGCGGAACCAAAAACGATTTACTTTACGGCGGCGCGGGTAAGGACACGCTCAAAGGCAACAAGGGCAACGACAAACTTTACGGC
>CAMJQS010000050.1 GCA_946408105.1 uncultured Selenomonadales bacterium
ACGGCGTGTAAAATTCAAACCAATCTTGAGAGAAGCCGCAAATCATCACGACGGGACAAGCAACGGCGTCTGCCAACCAAGATAAACCGCTGCCCAAGCCGATAAAAAATTCCGCGTGATAAAGCATGTTCGCCCGCTCCAGCAACGGTCGATTGCCCGTGAAGTCTTCCGCGCCTTCGGGCTTGCGAACAGTCAAGCCGTCATTATTTTCCTCCGCATTCTTGTCAATGCAAAAGACACGATAGCCGAGAGCTTTTAAATAGTCGACGACGACAGCCCAGCCGTTCGGCCACAGCCAACCTTTTCGAGCAACACTCGCTTGAACGGAAATGCAAACGTAAGGCTCGTCGGTGACGGGCGGTTCCGTCGGCTTGAAAAAATTTTTCGGCGGAAGATAATCAATCCCCAAAAGCAAACCGCCTGTGCGGAGCATTGAAACTTTTCGATAATCGGCAGGATTGAGCGGCAAAGGCGACAGCAACATAAACAAATAATACGTGGCGTAAGTTTCAAAATTTATTTCGTCGACCAAATTAATTTCGGGATAAAGTTTCGAGACGAGTTCGCACAAACTTTGCGGAAGACAAACCGACAACTCGCAGCGATGAATTTTTTTGAACTCTTCAACGTAGGGCAGGAGCGCGATTACGTCGCCCAATGTTTGGAGATTGCAAATTATTGCGACGGGTTGGCCTTCGAGGTCGAGCGTGTGTGAAAAAATTTTTTCCTCGTCCAAAAAAACTTCGACATGCCAACGAATAAAATAATTTTCCACAGAAATTAATCGCCCGCCCGAAATGTTTTTGTCGAAAAAAATTTGTCCCGTGTCGAAGTCGCTTACCCTAACGCGAAAATTTCCTTCGGGGATGTCGAGCCGCACACCGAAATTAAAATCCAAACGCAAACCGTCAATGCCCGTGTCGCCATAAATTTCCGACTCAAAAAATCCGTCCGACAAGTCATAAATTTTTTTCAAAAAGTGATAGAAAAATTCTTGGTCGAATTCCTCTTTGGTGCGTGCCGCGGATTTTTTTTTAATGGCATGTGCCTCGTTGGCAAAACGATAATTATTCCGATAATCTTCGATGTCGTTCACCGTGAAGAAATGCAATCTCAAAGTGAATTCCTCCTTAAGGCGGGCGGCGTCAAATTTTTGTCGACAATCAAGCGTTCAATCGCGTTGATGACCATGCGCGGCGAAATTTTTTTCTGACACTCCAGCGCGCGCGGCGTATTTTTATGATACGGACAATTATCCCGCAGATAAATTACGCGGCTGTCATTGAAGCAACCGTTGCAGACTTTGCGGTTGGCGACGCGGTACGGCGTGTAAAATTCGTGCCAGTTTTGAGAAAAGCCGCAAATCATCACGACGGGGCAACCGGTCGTCCACGCCAACCAAGATAAACCGCTTGAGAGTCCGATAAAAAATTCCGCGTGATAAAGCATGTTCGCCCGCTCCAGCAGAGGACGGTTGCCCGTGAAGTCTTCTGCGGCGTCGGGTTTGCGAATCGTAAAGCCGTCGGTCGTCAGCTCCTCTTCCCTGTCAATGCAAAAGACGTGATAGCCGAGACTTTTTAAGTAATCGACGACGATATCCCAGCCGTTCGGCCACAGCCAACATTTTCGCGCGATGTTCGACTGCACGGCAATGCAAACGTAAGGCTTGTTCGTGACAGGTGGCTCCGTCGGCTTGAAAGAATTTTTCGGCGGCAGATAATCCATTCCCAGAAGCATTCCGCCCGTGCGAGTCAGTGATATTTTGCGAGAATCGGCGGGAGTGAGCGGGAATTCCGAAATCATCATGACCAGATAATACGTCACGTAAGTTTGAAAATTTATCTTGTCGATTAGTTTAATTTCGGGATAAAGTTTCGAGACGAGTTCACGCAAATTTTCTTCGAGGAGAAGGCGCACTTCGCAGCGATGAATTTTCCTGAACTCTTCAACGTAAGGCAACAGCGAGAGCATATCGCCCAAGGCGTCAGTTATAAACATGACGGCGACGGCTTGGCCTTCGGGATTGAACGTGTGGGAAAAAATTTTTCTGTCGTCCAAAAAAATTTCGACGTGCCAACGGATAAAATAATTTTCTACGGAAAGAAGTCTGCCGCCCGAAAAATTTTTGTCAAAAAAAATTTGCCCGCTGTCGAAGTCGCTTATCCTCACGCGAAAATTTCCCTCGGGCACGTCGAGCCTAAGGCCAAAATTAAAATCCAAACGCAAGCCGTCAATGCCCGTGTCCCCATAAATTTTCGATTCAAAAATTCCCGGATTAACTCTGAAGGTGTTCTTTATGTAATGGAAAAAAAATTTTTGGTCGAGCTCTTCCAAAGACAAATCCTTCGACTCTTGAAGAAAATTTTTTATCAGAGGATTGCCGGGATAATGCTTGCGATAATCTTCGATGTTATTCGCCGTGAAGAAATGAAACTTCAAAACGAATTCCTCCTTAAGGCGGGCGGCGTCAATTTTCTGTCGACAATCAATCGTTCAATCGCGTTGATGACCATGCGCGGCGAAATTTTTTTCTGGCACTCCAGCTCGCGCGGCGTCTTCTCGTGGAAAGGACAAACGCATTGGCTGAAAAAAACAGTTCGGACATCATTCAAGCAGCCGTTGCAGACTTTGCGATTGGCGACGCGGTACGGCGTGTAAAATTCGCACCAATCTTGAGAGAAGCCGCAAATCATCACGACGGGACAATCCACGGTATAAGCCAGCCAAGATAAACCGCTGCTCAAGCCGATAAAAAATTCCGCGTGAGAGAGCATGTTCGCCCGTTCAAGCAGAGGACGGTTGCCCGTGAAGTCTTCCGCGCCTTCGGGTTTGCGAACATTAAAGCCGTCATTATTTTCCTCTGCGTTCTTGTCAATGCAAAAGACACGATAGCCCAGACTTTTCAAATAGTCAACGACGATATCCCAGCCGTTCGGCCAATGCCAACTCTTTCTTGCGTTCCTTGCGTGAATTCCAATGCAAACGTAGGGTTCGTCGGTTACGGGCGGCGCAGTCGGTTTGAAAGAATTTTTTTGCGGCAGATGATTTATCCCCAGAAGGATTCCGCCTATGCGAGTCATTGACATGCGGCGGGTGTCGACAGGCCAGTTGATTGCATTGCCCGTCATCATTGTCGGGTAATACGTCGCGTAAGTTTGAAAATCTATTTGGTCGAGCAGTTTAATTTCGGGATAAAGCTTCGAGACGAGTTCGCGCAAATTTTCTTCGAGGAGAAGGCGCACTTCGCAACGATAAACTTTCCTGAACTCTTCAACGTAAGGCAACAGCGCGAGCATATCGCCCAAGGCGTCCGTTCTAATCATCACGGCGACGGCTTGGCCTTCGGGATTAAACGTGTGGGAAAAAATTTTTCTGTCGTCCAAAAAAATTTCGACGTGCCAGCGAATGAAATATTGTTCAACAGAAATTAATCGGCCGCCGGAAATGTATTTGTCGAAAAAAATTTCTCCCGTGTCGAAGTCGCTGACCTTCACGCGAAAATTTCCTTCGGGCACGTCGAGCCTCAAGCCGAAATTAAAATCCAAGCGCAAACCGTCAATGCCCGTGTCGCCGTAAATTTTCGATTCAAAAATTCCGTCCGAAACATCAAGCGAATTTTTTGCAAGGCGGAAAAAAAATGCCTGGTCGAGCTCCTCTATCGTCTGCGGGTGGGCTTCATTGAAAATTTTTTCCACGGACGGGTTGTTGCGATAAGTTTTCCGATAAGCTTCAATGTCGTTCACCGTGAAGAAATGCAATCTCAAAACGAATTCCTCCTTAAGGCGGGCGGCGTCAATTTTCTGTCGACAATCAATCGTTCAATCGCGTCGATGACCATGCGCGGCGAAATTTTTTTCTGACACTCCAGCGCGCGCGGCGTATTTTTATGATACGGACAATTATCCCGCAGATAAATTACGCGGCTGTCATTGAAGCAACCGTTGCAGACTTTGCGGTTGGCGACGCGGTACGGCGTGTAAAATTCGCACCAGTCTTGAGAGAAACCGCAAATCATCACGACGGGACAATCGGTCGTCCACGCCAGCCAAGATAAGCCGCTGCCCAAGCCGATAAAAAATTCCGCGTGATAAAGCATGTTCGCCCGCTCAAGCAGAGGACGATTGCCCGTGAAATTTTCTGCGGCGTCGGGTCTGCGAATCGTGAAGCCGTCGGTCGTCAGCTCCTCTTCCTTGTCAATGCAAAAGACGCGCCAGCCCAGACTTTTCAAGTAGTCGACGACGATATCCCAGCCGTTCGGCCACAGCCAACATTTGCGCGCGACGTTCGACTGGACGGCAATGCAAACGTAAGGCTCATTCGTGACAGGCGGCTCCGTCGGCTTGAAAGAATTTTTCGGCGGCAGATAATCCGTTCCGAAAATCATTCCGCCCGCTTGCGTCAGTGACATACGGCGAACATCGACGGGCACAATCGGGTAAGGTGACATCATCATGCCGGGATAATACGTCGCGTAAGTTTCAAAATTTATTTCGTCGACCAAATTAATTTCGGGATAAAGCCGCGCGTAAAGTTCGCGATAAATTTTCGGAAGACAAACCGACAAGTCGCAGCGATGAACTCTTTTGAATTCGGCAAAGTAAGGCAGAAAAGCCAGCATGTCGCCCAACGCTTCGAACTTGCAGACGACAGCCACGGGTTGACCTTCAAGGTCGAGCGTGTGCGAAAAAATTTCTCTGTCGTCCAAAAAAATTTCGACGTGCCAACGAATGAAGTAACGCTCCACAGAAACTAATCGGCCGCCCGAAATATATTTGTCGAAAAAAATTTTCCCCGTGTCGAAGTCGCTTATCTTCACGAGAAAATTTCCTTCGGGTACGTCGAGCCTCAAGCCGAAATTAAAATCCAAACGCAAGCCGTCAATGCCCGTGTCGCCGTAAATTTCCGAATCAAAAAATCCTCCGCGCTCCTGAAGACTTTTTGCCAGGCGTAAAAAAAATTCTTGGTCGAGGTCTTCGGGCGTCTTCGGGCGTATCTCTTCCAAAATTTTTTTTATCAGCCGCGTGTCGTGATAATTTTTGCGGTAGTCTTCGATGTCGTTCACCGTGAAGAAATGCAACCTCAAAACGATTCCTCCTTAAAGCAGGCTGATGATTTTATGCGTCTGCGGAATTATTCGGACGTCGTGAATTTTTTTCAGCGCGGTTGATTGGAAGTTCAAAAGTTTTTCGGCGGAAGGCGCGCTCACATTTTTTATCGGCGTCACGGGCTGCAAGATTAACAAAATTTTCGGGTCAACGCCGGCGACCAACTCCACTGCCGAAAAAAATTCTTCGGGCGTCGTCGCGTCCGCCACGACCATTTTAATATACAAATCTTTTCCGTGCGCCGCCCGCAAAAATTTTTCGTGCAAGGCAAAAAGATTTTTCCCGACGCCGAGTTTTATATCCATGCTCACGATGTCGACCGCCGCCGAAATTTTTTTAAACTCTTCGGGCAAAGTGCCGTTCGTCTCCAAAAAAATTTTCACGCCGAAATTTTTCACCGCGCCCGCCACGTCGCGAACGAACTGCCAATGCAAAAGCGGTTCGCCGCCCGTGAAGCTCACCGCTTGTGTCGGAACTGCGCCCGCAAAATTTTTTATAACCTCAACGACTTGCGCGGCGTCGAGAGGATTTTTTTCGTCGCGGAAAAGCATGGAGCCCGCCGCCGTTTCAATCTTGCAAAAGTCCGCGCGCTCAAAGTTCGTGTCGCAGTACGCGCAACGCAAATTGCAATCGGCAAGGCGAACGAAAATTTGTCGACAGCCCAAATATTTTCCCTCGCCCTGCACCGACGAAAAAATTTCTACAACGTGTGCGCTACTCATAATAAGTTACGCTTGAATTCGGCGACTCGCAAACTCTGACGGCGTGAAGTTTTACCGTGCCGCTGAAAATTTCGGACGAGGCCAGCCGCTCAAAAACTTTTCGGGCAAGATTTTCTGCCGTGGGATTTTCTTCCACGAAAGGCTCCAGCTCATTTAAAAATCTGTGGTCGAATTCGTCCAAAACTTTTTTCAGCTCCGCCTTGAGAATTTTAAAATCAATCAGCATGCCGAGCGCGTCCAATTTTTCTCCGCGGACGACGGCGACGACTTCCCAGTTGTGGCCGTGCAGTCGGGCGCACTTGCCCGCGTAACCTTCAATGAAATGCGCCGCCTCGAACGCCGCGCGAACTTCAATCTCGTACAAAATTTTTTCCTCCTTCGCAAAGAAAAAGGACGCGGGACAAATTTTATCCCACGTCCCCGAAATTAATTTTTAATCGTCAAATTATTTTTGAACCCATTCGCGATTCGTGCGGTCGACGGTGAAAGTCGAGCCGTCTTGCAGTTTGTAATCGATGTTCGCCGCAGACTGAATCTCCAACGTGGAGCCGTCCGTCAATTCGATGACCGCGCCGCCGTCGGTGATGTCCGCCCGCGTGATGTTCTCTTGATAAATATCTTCCAAGCTTACAACGTCTCCGTCGTGCGCGTTCTGTATCACGTCGTGGCCGTTGCCCGCCGCGAAGAAGAAAGTATTTTGCCCCGTGCCGCCGACCAGCGTGTCGTCCTCGGAACCGTAGCCGCCCCACATGCTGTTTGCGCCCGCGCCGCCGATTATCAAGTTGTTGAGCTCGTTGCCCGCCAAAATATTGTTGCCCGTGGCCGTCGAGGCGTCGACCGTGCGGAAGTTGCCGTCGTACATCTTGCCGTGATATTCGAGCGAGTCGTCGCTCAACCAAACTTCTACGTCGCCCAAACCTTCGCCGACCGTGAGCACCGCGTTGTTGCCGCTGCCCACGTAGCAATTTGTAAAGCCGTCGAACTCAACGTTCGTGTCGACTTTGGCAATCAAGTCGTTGTTGAGGCGGAAAGATTTTCCTTTGGCGTCTTCGAGCGTCAAGTAATCGTCCGCGGAATTGTTTATACCGATAACAACGTCGTCGCCGCGCAAGAAAACGTCCGTCACGCCGCTGAAGTCGTCGAGCTGAACTTGGTCGCCCGTGATGTCCTGCGCGCTCGTCATGAAGTCGAAATTCGTAATCGTGTCGCGTCCGTCGCCCGGCATGTAGTAGAAAGTCGTGCGCCCACTCTTGTCTTCGTCCGTGTTGCCGACCATCAAGTCTCTGCCCGAATTGCTCCAGATACTCGTGTTGCCCGTGCCGCCGATTAAAGTGTTGGGCGTGCCTGCCGCGCCGATGAGTGACGTGTTGCCCGCGCCGGCTGCCGCTTTGTCGATGTTGAAAAGTTTTACTTCGCGTCCGTCGAGTGTGCCGTTGCCTTCGTTCAAGTTGACTTCGACCGCGCCCGTGTATTCGCTGAAGCTTATGCCGTTCTCGTTGCCGAAGAAGACATCAGCCGCGCTCGTGTTGTCGACGGGCAAGACCGAATCGGCTTTGGCGACAGCCGCGTTGTAGTCGTTGGTGCCGTCCGTCAATTTAATTTCGTAAGACGAATCGCCCGCAGGGTTCGCGAAGGTTATCTGCGCGCCGCCCGAACTCATGATTAAATCGGACGCGTTGTAGCCGAAGCCGAGCTGCGTCAAATCTTTTATCAAAATCTTATCGTCGTCGCTTCTGAAGCCCGTCGCGAAATTTTCTACCGTGTCGAAGCCGTTATCGCCCAGGACAATCGTCGCGCCTTCGGGTACGGAATTTCTCAAGGCTTTGTCCGTTAAATAAATTTGATTGTAGCCGTCGCCCGCGTCGACGTAATCGCCCGCGCCCGTCAAGATTGTGTCGTTGCCGCCGCCCGTCAAAATCATCGAGCCGCCGCTCTTTTGCGTGTCGTCGATACCTTCCGCGTAGTTGCCCTTCATCAGCCAGCTGTCGTCCGAAGTGCTCGCGTCGAGTGAGCCGCCGTTCATGTGCGTGAAGCCCACGGGTTGCCGCTGTCCTTGCGCGTTGTAGAGGTCGGCGGTCGTCGCGCCCGTGTCGGTGGCCGTCGGGTCGTAGGTAACTATCGCGTCGCCGACAGTCATCACGCCGTCGCCGAACTGAATATCGTTTGACTTAATCGCGTTGCCGAGGTCGCTGTAGTCGAACGTCTGAACTTGAGCGTTGCTGCCGTTGTAATTTTCCAGCGTGACTTGCCCGGCCGTCGGAATGATTCGCGTTGAGCCTTCCTCGTCCAAAGCAACTTCAACGGAAGCTCCGTGGCGCACGACGACGCTGTCATTGCCCGCGCCCGCCGTGACTTTAACTTGAGCGTCGGGGCTGTCGATTAATGCAAGGTCGTTGTCGCCCGTCAAGTCAACGTCAACATTTCCGCTCGCGGTCGGCTCCACGTAAACGGAATTTTCGCTGCGGTTGAGAACGTCTTCGGCTTGAGTCTTCTCGCTTATCGGCGGGCTGAGCGGATTAATTTTATACGCGCCGTCGAGGTTGCTCGTAACTGCATCGCCCGCGCTTAACGTCAAAGTTTCGCCGTCGACGACGAACGTGCCGCCCGCGCCGAAAGTCAACGTCGAGTCTTTGTCCAGGCCGCTGATGATTGAACCGTTGCCGCTCAAACTCGCGCCGCCCTCGTCGCCTTCCAAGCTGTAGCCCACGCCGTTGACGGTGCTTTCGCCTTCAGGGATTTTCAAAATCGCGTCGCCGAAGTCGCCGCTAATTTCGCCGCCGTCTTCCAGGCCGCTGATGTTTGTAATCTTCGCGCCGTCCGTTTCGATGACGAGATTGTCGCCAATCATTTGAACAGCGTCGCCGTTAATCGTCAAGCCTTCAGCCAAGCCGCCGCTCAACGAGCCCGCGAACCTGTCTATTCCCGCGACGCGGCTTTCTTCGTTGGTTAAGAAGTCAAACGAGGCATCGACGGTATCTTCGAGCGCGAAGTTTTTGTCGACGAAAACAAACGAGCCGTTTTCGACAGCCGTGACGGTCATCTTCGGCGCGCTCCTCACGGTCGCTCCGTCCGTCAAGCCGACGAGACTGCTTGCAACGCCGTTGGCAACGATTGCGTCGAGCGGGTCGCTGCCTCTGACGTTAATCGATTTGTTGTTGATTGTCGCGTTGGTCACGTCGTAAACGGTGGCGTTCCTCAAGCCGTTAATCGTGCCGTTCACGCCGCTGACGGAAACAATTTCGCTGTCGACGATGCCGAGCGATACGGGCGAACGATTTTTGGCAAGGGTGATGCTTCGACCGTTGACGCTCAAGTCGCTTTCGTTCTGCGGAACAATCAGGCCGCCGCTCTCCAAACTTTCAATGCCCGAAACTTTTCCGC
>CAMJQS010000051.1 GCA_946408105.1 uncultured Selenomonadales bacterium
GCGGCAAATTTTCTTTGGGCGGACTGTTCGCGGGCGTCCGTTACGATTTTTAAACTCAAGACGAAGCGAAAAAATTTTTCGATAAGCGCGGGCTGGCGGCGGATTGATTTTAAAGTTCGGCGCGGCAAATTTTCTTTGGGCGGACTGTTCGCGGGCGTCCGTTACGATTTTTAAACACAGACAAAGCGAAATCCCGTTCGACGATGAACGGGATTTCTTTATTTCCAAAAATATTTTTCGCATTGGTGCCGAAGGCCGGACTCGAACCGGCACGTAGTTGCCTACGGCAGATTTTGAGTCTGCTGCGTCTGCCAATTCCGCCACTTCGGCGCGTGTCGAATATTAACACGCCGGCCTTAGATTGTCAACAAAAATTTTAGGCTTCGACGGCGTAGACGCTGATTTTTCTTTGATAGCGACCTTTGCGCTCGAAAGCAACCTTGCCCGCGATTTTCGCAAAGAGCGTGTCGTCCTTGCCGCGCCCGACGTTCAAGCCGGGGTGGAAGTGCGTGCCGCGTTGACGGACGAGAATGCTGCCCGCCGTGACGATTGTGCCCGCCTGCTCTTTGACGCCCAAACGTTTCGACTCGCTGTCGCGGCCGTTGCGCGTGGAGCTGACACCTTTTTTGTGCGCGAAACGTTGTAAATCAAATTTGAAGTCAATCATTTAAGTTTCACCTCCGAGGATTTTTTCTTCGACCCTGACGATTTGCGGAACTTGCTTTTCGACTTCCCGCATGCCGATTAAAAGAGTTTGGAAGGCGACTTCGGTCAAGTCGTCGGGCTCGCCCGCAAGTTTTATCATCAGCCGCCCGTGTTTGGCCTCGCCGCTCATGTCGCGCTTAAGATAATCTCTCAAGCAAACGAAAACCGAACTTGAAATCATCGACGCGGCCGAGCAGTAAATGTCTTGGCCGTGCTTGGCTTGGTTGGAGTGGCCGTCGACAGAGAAGCCGATAATTTTTCCGTCGTCCCGCTTAAAAATCTGCGCGACGATCATGATTCGATTTTTTCAATCTTAACTTTCGTGAACGGCTGACGATGACCTTGGCGGCGACGATAGTTGGTCTTGTGCTTGTATTTGAAGATGCGAATCTTGGGGCCTTTGCCGTTTTTGACGACGGAGCCGGTGACCTTCGCGCCTTCGACGAGCGGACGACCGAATTTAATTTCGTCGCCTTCGCCGACCGCCAAAACTTCCTCGAACGTGACGGACGAACCTTCCTCGGCGTCGAGCTTCTCAATGATAATCTCGCTGCCTTCGACGACTTTGTATTGCTTGCCGCCGGTTTTGATAATTGCGTACAAACTTAACACCTCCACACGGATGAACTCGCCGACTGCGGCACGTTGAACGTTTTAAAAGCCTCGTCGAGCGGCGCGAATAAAATAACAGAAAAAATTTTTGCTGTCAATTATTTTATCGCGTGAGCTTTGAGCAGCCACGTTTGCGCTTGAGTGATTTTGACGTTGAGGAGGTCGCCCGCGCGTTCGGAGCCGTGCTCGAACAGAACGAGTTTATTTGAGCGCGTCCGTCCCGTGAAAATTTTTTCGTCGGTCTTGCTCGCGCCTTCGACCAAAACTTCAACGACCGAATCGACCAGCGACAAATTTTTTTCCAAGCTGATTGCGTTTTGAACTTTCATCAGCTCTTCAAGTCGTCGGTGCTTGAGCTCGTCGTCGATTTGGTTTTCAAAAGTCGCGGCGGGCGTCCCGCTCCGTTTGGAGTAAATGAACGTGAAGGCCGCGTCGAATTTCACCGCGCGCAAAAAGTTCAGCGTCTTTGAAAAATCTTCGTCGGTCTCGCCGGGGAAGCCGACGATTAAATCTGTCGTCAAGCTCACGTTCGGAACGGCCGCGCGAATTTTTTCCACGAGCCGCAAATATTTTTCGACGGTGTAAACTCGATTCATGCGCTTTAAAATTTTGTCGGAGCCGTATTGAACGGGCAAATGGATGTGCTCGCAAATATTTTTTCCGTCCGCAATCGCCGCGATGAGTTCGTCCGATAAATCTTTCGGGTGGCTCGTCATGAAACGCAAACGTTCGACACCCGAAATTTTATCGACGGCCTTCAACAGTTCGGCGAAAGTCATTCCGCCCGAATAAGAGTTTACGTTTTGTCCGAGCAAAGTAATTTCTTTGAAGCCTTCGGCGACGGCCTGTTTGACTTCGGAAAAAATTTCTTCGGGCTTGCGACTTCGTTCGCGGCCACGCACGTAGGGAACGATGCAGTACGTGCAAAAATTATTGCAGCCGTACATTATCGGCACGAAGGTCGAGACTTGCCCGCCGCGCAACGGAAAAACTTCTGCGGGAATTTCTCCGCTGACGTTCGAGGTGTCGACGAAATGTTTTCGTTCGCGCTCCAAACTTTGAACGACGCGGGCGACCTCCGAGCTTTGCCCCGTGCCCAAAACAAAATCGACATGCGGCGCGCGCTTGATTAAATTCGCTCCTTCCTTTTGCGCCATGCAGCCGGCCACGCCCAAAATCAAATTCGGTTTCTCGCGCTTGAGAGTTTTGAATCTGCCGATTTGCCCGAAGACTTTATCTTCGGCCGTGGCACGCACGCAACACGTGTTGATTAAAATTAAATCCGCCGCGTCGAAGTCGTCGGTCAAAGTGTAGCCGATTTTTTTCAAGAGGCCTGCCATGCGTTCGGAGTCCGCCACGTTCATTTGGCAGCCGTAAGTTAAAAGTTTAAGTTTCTTTTCCATGCCGCGCATTTTATCACAGACGAAAAAAAAAATCTTGCCGAAAATTTTTGCGGCCGATGATTTTTGTCGCCCGCTCAAAAAACTTTTCAGCGCAAAGCAAAGCTGATATAATCTTTTCAAAAAAAAATGAGGGATAATGTATGAGCGAAAAATTGTTCGGGCTCGGAGACCTGCGTGAAAAATTGTCGGAGCGCGGCTACAAGATGACTCCGCAGCGCAAAGAGATATTGAAAATTTTTGTGGAGAAGGGCGGCCACATGAGCGCGGAGGATGTCTATTCCGTCTTGCGCGAGAACGATTCGGAAATCGGTTTGGCGACGGTTTATCGCGCGTTGGATTTGCTCAGCGAACTCGGAATACTCGTGCGCCTGGACTTCGGCGACGGCTGCGCCCGTTACGAACTGAACACCGCCGACCCGAAACTTCATCATCATCATCATTTGATTTGCCTCAAGTGCAAAAAGGTCATCGAGTTTGAAGAGGACTTGTTGGACGAGCTGGAGGCGAACATCGCAAAAAAATCCGGCTTCCAAATCGTCAATCACGAAGTGAAATTTTTCGGCTACTGCAGCGACTGTCGAACGAAGGGAGATTGAACCCTTGAGCTTGAAGATAAAAGAAATAACTTTTCGCGGCGAAAACGATTTCTCAAAAGCCGTCGGCGAAGTTTTGCGTTCGTTGAAAGTCGAGACCGTCAAGGAAGGTGCGGACTTCGACGGCCTGGAAATTTTTAACGAGATTGTCGGCAAGAAAATTATCACGCGGCTGAAAATTTCTGCGGGCGGCGCGGAAGGTTGCTTGAAAAAATTTTCGTTCGTGCGACCCGATGAAAGATTCGGCGCGGAAGTTAATCGTCTCGTCAAAAAAAATTTGTATCGTCTGCTCGTCGAAGACTTCGGGCTTGCGGCGGTGCCTTACGGAATTTTGCACGGCGTGCGCCCGACGAAAATTATTCAGCGGTGGATTCGCGAAGGCTTCGGCGTGACGAGCCAGGGCGTCATCGACCGCGACAAAATTTGTCGACGAATCATCAGCGACTTTCTGACCAAACGAGCCAAGGCAGAACTTTTGACGGAAGTTGCTCTTCGACAGCTGCCGATTATAAATTGCGGCGAAAAAAAAATCAGCGTCTACGTCGGCATTCCCTTCTGCAAGACGCGCTGCCTTTATTGTTCGTTTCCGTCGAACGTTTTGCCCGCCGAAAAAATTATCGTCGATTTCATGCCGGCTTTGACGCGCGACATCGAGGCGGCGGCCGACGCGATTAATCGTCGCGGTTTGGAAGTGCAAACGATTTACATCGGCGGCGGCACTCCGACTGCTTTGCCCGAAAAATTTTTCGCCGAGATGATTGAAACGGTTCACGAAAATTTTCATGGCGCGGGCGTCGAAGAATTTACGGTGGAGTGCGGACGCCCCGACACGATTTCGCCAGAAAAAATTTCCGTCATGAAAAATTTCGGCGTGACGCGCGTGAGTGTCAATCCGCAGACGATGCACCAACGGACGCTGGATTTTATCGGGCGGCTTCACACGGTCGAAGATTTTGTGCGGGCGTTCAAAGAGTTGCGGGCGGCCGGCGATTGGAAAATCAACACGGACTTGATAATCGGCTTGCCGGGCGAGAGGCTCGACGACTTCAAATTTTCTTTGGAAAAAGTTTTGGAGCTTGAGCCCGACGACGTGACGATACACGCCTTGGCGATAAAGCGCGGCTCGAAACTTCAAACGAGACTTTCCGACGAACTGAACACGTTGGAAGATTTTAATTTGCCCGACGATTCGGAGGTTCGCAAGATGTCCGAGCACGCGACAAAAATTTTGCGCGGGAAAAATTTTTATCCGTACTATCTTTATCGGCAAGGCTACATGAGCGGGCAAATTGAAAACGTCGGCTGGTGTCGGCGCGGCGCGGAAGGAATTTATAACGTGCAGATAATGGGCGAGCGTCAAATTATTTTGGGCGCGGGTGCGGCGGCCTCAACGAAAATTCCCGACCACGCGGCCTGGAAAATTCACACGGCCTTCAACGCAAAAGATTTGAAAACTTATCTGCGCGACGTTGAAAAATATATCGCCCGACGAGAAAAAATTTTTGAGCAAGTCTTCGGAGGAGGGAAAGCAAATGGCGTACGTGACGAGGGACGAGATGATTGACGTTTTCCGCGACACGGAAGAATTTTATAAAGCGGACGAAAATTTGCGGCAGGCGATTCAAGATTCGATAAAGGCGACGAAATTTTACGCGGCGGAAGATTATCCGTCATTGCCTGCCCGTCGATTCAATAAGACGATAATTTCTGTGGTCAGGCGGCGTTCGTTGGAAGCGGCGGTCTCCATGCAGAGAAAATATTTGGAATTGAAAATCGCTGTGCACAACTTCGCCTCGGCGAACAATCCCGGCGGCGGCGTCAAACACGGTTCACGCGCACAAGAGGAAGCCCTTTGCCGTTGCTCGACGCTTTATCCCGTACTCAACACCGACGAAAATTGGAAACGCTTTTATTCCGTCAATCGCGAACGCGGCGATTCGATTTACGACGACGCTTGCCTTTACACGCCGGAAATTATCGTCTGCAAGAGCGACACCGACCGACCCGCGCGCTTGCCCCGCGACAGATGGGATTTGGTTGACGTGGTGACGGTTGCCGCGCCGAATTTGCGTGAGCGTCCGAATAATATTTACAATCCCGGCAACGCCAAGCCCGCGAAAATTTCTGACGAAGAACTTTTTGCTTTGCAGGAAAAAAGATTGCGGCACATGTTCACGGTCGTCGCTCATCACGGCGCGGAAATTTTTGTGACGGGAGCTTTCGGTTGCGGCGCGTTCCAAAACAATCCCGAAGTCGTCGCCGAAGCTTACAAAAAAATTTTGGCGGAGTTCGACGGCTGCTTTAAGGAAGTCGTCTTCGCGATTTATTGTCGCCCGCAAGAGACGCAAAACTTTGACACGTTCAAGAGGATTTTGACATGAAACAATTCATCGTCGACGCCTTCACGGAAAAAATTTTCGGCGGAAACCCTGCGGCGGTTTGTGTCGTAGAAAATTTCCCGCCCGAAGAGTTAATGCAAAACATTGCCCGCGAAAATAATTTGTCGGAGACGGCGTTCGTCACGAAGGAAAAAAATTTTTATCGGCTGAAGTGGTTCACGCCCGCCGCCGAAATAGATTTTTGCGGGCACGCGACGCTGGCAGCGGCTTTCGTGATTTTGACGCAGGTCGAAAAAAATTTGTCCGCCGTCGAGTTTGAAACTTTGAGCGGAAAATTTTTCGTCGAACGCAAAGGAAAATTTTTTGAAATGAATTTGCCCGCGTACGTCCCGAAAAAAATTCCCGTGACGGAAGCAATGCAAGCGGCCGTTCGCGCAAAAATTTCGGAGGCGTACCTTGCGCGCGATTTGCTGATGGTTTTGGATTCGGCAGAGACCGTGGAAAATTTGTCGCCCGACTTCGACGCGCTGAAAAATTTGGACGGACTCACTCAAGCGGTGACGGCCGCCGATAAAAATTTCGATTGCGTGTCGCGGGTGTTCGCCCCGAAATTAAAAATCGCCGAAGACCCCGTGACGGGCTCGACGCATTGTCTAATCGCGCCGTATTGGTCGGAGCGGCTCGGCAAGAAAAAAATTGTCGCGCGACAAGCTTCGGCACGCGGCGGAATTTTGCACTGTGAAATTTTTGGAGCGCGCGTAAAAATTTCGGGGAGCGCGGTTTTGTTCGCCGTCGCCGATTTAAAAATTTGAGGAGGTTGAACGATGCCGGCAAATGAACTTTACACGACGAACGAGCCTGTTCCGAAACGCAAGGTCATTCGTCCCGAAAAATCCGACGACCCGTTTTACAGCGAAGAAAATATCGCGCGCCTGAAAAAATCTGCCGAACAATTTAAACGCGGGCAAACCGTGGAAAAAACTTTCGATGAGTTAAGGAAACTAGAGGCCGCCACGGACGGCGGCCTGCCCGCGCAATGAGCGTGACGCGAATTCAGCGGGCAACGAGCGGCTACGGGTGGCTGAAACGTTTGAACGATTAGGAGCAACGCCCCCGCGAGGCGTCCTTTCTTTTTGCTACTTTTTCTTTGGACAAGCAAAGAAAAAGTAGATTCTAAAATAATAAAATAGGAGGAAAAAATTTTGCTGACAAATGCGCCGAGAGGCACCAAAGACATTTTGCCGAACCAAGCAAACACTTGGCAGCGGCTGGAAAATAAAATTCGCGAGCTGTGCAAACTTTACGGCTACGAGGAAATTCGCACGCCGACTTTTGAGCACACGGAACTTTTCACGCGCGGAATCGGCGAAGGCACCGACGTCGTGGAAAAGGAAATGTACACCTTCACCGACCGCGGCGACCGCTCGATAACTTTGCGGCCGGAAAACACCGCCTCGATTGTTCGCGCCTATCTTCAAAACAAACTTTACGCCAACGCATCGCTCGTGAAACTTTTTTATATCGGCTCGATGTTCCGCTACGACAGACCGCAGGCCGGACGCTTGAGAGAGTTTCATCAGTTCGGCGTTGAGGCTTTGGGCGAAAAAAATCCCGCCGTCGATGCCGAAATAATTTTGCTCGCGTGGGAATTTTTAAAGAGCCTCGGACTCGACGATTTGAAATTAAAAATTAACACGGTCGGCTGTCCCGCGTGCCGCCCAATTTATCGACAGAAGCTCACGGAATATTTCACGGAAGAGGCGGACGAATTGTGCGGCGATTGTCGGCGGCGGCTGGAAAAAAATCCGTTGCGAATTCTCGATTGCAAAGTCGACGCGCTGAAAGATTTCATGGACGACGCGCCAAAGATTGAAACTTGCCTGTGCGACGAGTGCCGCGAACATTTTAACGGCGTGAAAAAATTTTTGACGGAAGCGGGCGTCGAATTCGTCGTCGACAATCGGCTGGTGCGCGGCCTGGACTATTACACGAAGACCGCCTTTGAAATTCAGTACGCGCCGCTGGGTGCGCAATCGGCGGTTGCCGGCGGCGGTCGCTACGACGGGCTGATAAAAGAAATCGGCGGCGAGGATACGCCTGCTGTCGGATTCGCGGCGGGGCTCGAAAGAATTTTGCTTGCGCTTGAGTTGCAAGGCCTCGTTCCTCCTCAAGACAAAAAAATTTCTGCGTTCGTGGTCAGCGGCGGCTCGTCGGCCGAAGTCTACGCGTTCAAACTTTTGACGGACTTGCGGCGGAAAAATATTTCGGCGGCGATGGACTTCGGCAAAAAGAGCATGAAAGCTCAGATGAAAGCGGCGGCCAAGTCGGGCGCAAAGTTCGCGCTGATTGTCGGCGAAGACGAAGTGGCAAGCTCGACCGTCACGATAAAAAATTTGGAGACGGCCGCGCAAGAAAAAATTTCCGTAGACCTTGTGCCCGAAAAAATTTCTCAAGCGGTCGGAGAATAATTTATGAGCGAGCTTGAAAATCTTCGGCGCGAAGAATTAAAAATTTTGGAGGAGACTTATCGCGGGGCGGTTCCCGAATTAAAATTCGATTCGGTCTTTGAACTTTTAATCGCCGTGATTTTGTCCGCGCAATGCACCGACAAGCGCGTCAACGAAGTCACGAAAATTTTATTTCCGCTCGCGAACACGCCCGAAAAAATTTTGTCGCTCGGTCAGTCGAAGCTGGAAGAAATTATCAAGCCGTGCGGCCTGTCCCGCTCAAAGGCAAAACACATCGTCGAGACTTCAAAAATTTTGCAGGAGAGTTACGGCGGCGAAGTTCCTTCCGATTTCGACGAGCTGATAAAGTTGCCGGGCGTCGGACGCAAAACCGCAAACGTCGTGACAAGCGTCGCGTTCAAGACACCCGCAATCGCCGTCGACACTCACGTTTTCCGCTTGGCCAATCGAATGGAACTTGCACCGGGCGCAACGCCTTTGGAAGTCGAACTCGGCTTGCAAAAAATTATTCCGCGCGAAAAATGGTCGGACGCTCATCACTGGCTGATTTGGCACGGACGAGAAATTTGTAAGGCACGCAATCCGAAATGCGACGCTTGCCCGCTGTCGAGAATCTGTCCGTCGTCAACGATTTAAAAAAAATTTTTGCCCTCCGATAAAATTTTAAAGGAGGGCGATTTTTATGTCGGGAAACGAAATTCATTTGGACAATTTGGTTATCGGCGAACTCGTCACGCAAATGGAAAATTTGGAGCGGCGCGTCGAAAATTTTCACAAGGAAAAATCCTACGAC
>CAMJQS010000052.1 GCA_946408105.1 uncultured Selenomonadales bacterium
GAATTCTGAACACGCGAACGTTCGTGCCGCCGAAGTCCAGCGCAAGATATTCGCCCGTCTCTTTGCCGCTCGGCAGCCCGACGTAAGATTTGAGCATGCGCATGGACGACAGCTCCACGTCGCGAAGTCCCAGCTGCAAATCTTGACGGAAGCTCGCCGCGATTTCGTGAAGACGTTCGCCGCCGATTGTGAACTCCGCCATAATCTCTTTGAATTGTTCCTCGTTGAATGCCATTAAAATTCCCCCTTGTCACTCAAAAAAATCCCACGCGCCGATTATATCACGCGGGAAAAAATTTTTATACATTGTCAAAATATTTTTTCAGCCTTCGAGGTGCCGAATGAAAATCAAAATTTCAGACGCAATGCTCAACGTGTGGCTGGCGGCGTTGGCGGCGGGCGTTTTGTTCACGGAATATTTTCATCGTTCGCCGAAATTTTTAATCGGGGCGGGCGCGGCTTTAATTTTCGGCGGAATAATTTTCACGTGGCGGTCGGGAAGGGAAAAGGATTCAGGTGTTCGGGAAAAGGGAAAAAACCCTGCCCCCCGACCCCTGACCCCTGACTTAACGGCGTGGATAATTTGCCCGATAATTTTTTTCGTGCTCGGCGGCTTGAGATTTTTTTCCGTCGACAACCTGCCGCCCGACGACGTTTCAAAGTTCGCGGGGCAACAAATTTTTTTGTCGGGCGTCGTTCGTGAAGAGCCGCAGAAAAAAATTTTGCCGAACGGAGTGATTCAAATTCGTTTCGTCGTCGACGCCGAATCTGTCAAACTCAACGGCGCACAGAAAAAAATTCGCGGCGGATTGATTCTGACTTACTACCCGAAAGAAAATGAAACGCTCCCGGCCGCACGAATCGGCGACAAAATTTCTGCGGGCGGCAACCTGAAACTTTTGACGAACTACAACAACCCCGGACAAATCGACGGCGTGACACGCATGAAGGCCGACGGAATTACCGCGCGAATGTCGGCGGGCAAGCAGGGCGTTTCAATCGAGGCGGTCGACGGCGGCGCGTGGATAAAATTTTTGCGGCTCGTCGCGGCAATTCGTGAACACTATCGCGAATCGATGGCGCAGGTCATGTCGAGAGAAGACGCCGCGGCGATTTTCGCAATGCTCTTCGGCGGGTACGCGGGACTGAATCCCGAACTTGTCGAAGATTTTCAGACGACGGGCATCGTCCACATCTTGTCGGTCAGCGGCTCGCACATGAGTATGTTGGCAATGGCAACGGCGTGGCTTTGCGTGCTTTTGCGTTTGCCGAAAAGTTTAACGTTCGCGCTCGGCTTTTTCGTCATCGGAACGTACGCGATATTGAGCGGGCTTTTGCCGCAAGTTTTGCGCTCGGCGACGATGGGCATTTTGGTTTTCTTCGCGAAGACTTTGGACGCGGAGGCGGAAGGCGCACGGCTCTTGACGTTGACGGCGTTGGCCATGCTGATTAATCAACCGCTGCTGCTCTTCGACGTGAGTTTCCAATTAAGCTTCACGGCGACGGCGGGGCTGATGTATTTGTCCGAAGACTTGCAAAAAATTTTTGAACGCTTGCCGAAATTTTTTTCCGCGCCCGCGTCAATGACAATCGCCGCGCAACTTGCAAGCTTGCCGGTCGTCGTGTGGTACTTCAATCAAATTTCGTTGAGTTCGGTTTTGGCAAATGTTTTCGTCATGCCGCTGTTGGAGGTCGTCATCGTCGGCGGGCTTTTGGGCGGATTAATCGCGGCGGTCGTTCCTCTCGTCGGGAAAATTTTTTTCGCGGGCGAAGCGTTAATCTTCGGGGCGGGCGCAGAGCTCAACAGAATTTTCGCGAACCTGCCGTTGAGCGCGGTGCAAGTGCCGACGCTCGGATTGGCTGCGGGATTTTTTTATTACGCCGCGCTGATTTTGCGTCGCCCGATAATTTTGTTGCCGATAATTTTTTTGTTCGCGTTCAACATTTTCAAAACGGGCGACGTTGAAATAAGTTTCGTCGACGTGGGGCAAGGCGATTGCGCGGTTGTCGTCACGCCGCACGGAAAATGTTTGCTCTTCGACACGGGCGGCGTCCGCGAAAAAATGTTCGACATGGGCGGGCGCGTCGTTGTCCCCTACCTCAAGCACGAAAACATTCGCGCGGTCGAAAAAATTTTTTTGACGCACGTCCACGAAGACCACGCGGGCGGCGTAGGCTCCGTGATAAAAAAATTTCCCGTCGGCGAAATCATCACGGCGGGCGAACCGCGCTCGGAATATGCTGCGGTCTTCGGCATTGCGGAAAAATTTTTGCCGCCGATGAGAGCCGGGCAAGCGGGCGAAATTTTTTCTGTCGACGGCGTGCAAGTTGAAATTCTTTTCGCGCCGAAGGTCGGCACGGGCAACGAAATTTCCAACGTCTACCGCGTCCGTTGCGGCGACGTGACTTTTTTAATCACGGGCGATTTGGTTAAAGAGATTGAGGCGGAAATTTTGCGCGAGGGCGTCGACGTTTCCTCCACCGTTTTAAAAGTCGGGCACCACGGCAGCGCGACCAGTTCGAGCGAAGAATTTTTGCGAGCCGTCCGCCCGAAATGCTCCGTCATTTGCGTCGGCTACGGAAATAATTTCGGACACCCGCGCACCGAAGTTTTGGAGCGGCTGGAAAATCTTCCGACGAAAATTTTTCGCACAGACCGCGACGGCCTGATTAAATTTAAAACCGACGGAAAAAATTTGCGCGTCGAAACCTTCAACAAAAATTAGTAAAAAAAATCCCGCCGCATTGGCGGGAAAAATTTTTTTCAGCCGACGGATTTTTCTTTCCGCCGAGGATTTACGCGCTTGAATTTTTTCAGCTGTTCATCGGTGAGTTCGGGGCAGTCTTCGTCGTAAACAATGTCGTCGTCGCTCATTTTTTTTAATGCTTCGAGCTCGGCTTTTTGTTCTTCTGTAAGAGGCTGTCCTCTACGCAAAATATAAGTCACCGTCGCCATCAGCCGATAGCCTTTTCTTTACGCCGAGGATTTACGCGCTTGAATTTTTTCAACTGTTCATCGGTGAGTTCGGGGCAGTCTTCGTCGTAAACAATCGGACGGTCTTTCAAAGCGCGAATCTCCTCAATTTGTTCGGGCGTCGGCTTTTGCCCCGGATAAATAATTTTGTAAACCATATCATTGTCTTCCAAAATATTCTCTCCTTTCATTTGGTGTTGCCGCGCGTGCAGTAATTAATCTTACAGCTTCTCCGCGTTCGGTATAAACGACAAACAAAACATCTTCAACCATTCCGATAACTTGCCAGCGGTCTTCATCTTGCGAGTGTCTTTCGTCGCGGCGTTCGATTCGATTTTCGTCCGTAAAAATCAATGCAGCAGTCTCAAAGCTGACGCCGTGTTTTTGTTTGTTAATGGCGGCTTTTTTTCTGTTCCAAGCGACGAGCTGCCCTTCGATAATTTTTTCAACAGTATTCATGCCAGGGCGTCACCGCCGCCGACGTAATCTTGAATGGCAAGCGAGTAAACCAATCTTCTGTCGCGCATGAAAGTCAAAACGCGCATGACTTCCCAAGCAGTGTCGAGGCTCGTGAAACACGGCACGCCCAATTCGACGGTCGCGCGGCGAATTCTGAATCCGTCTTTGGCGACGTGTTTGCCGGGGGCTTGCGTGTTTATGACCATGTGAATTTTTCCGAGCTTAATCATTTGAATAATATCCGTGCTGCGCTGATGAACTTTGCCGACAATTTCCGCGTCGATTCCGATTGACTGCAAAGCTTTGGCGGTTCCTTCGGTCGCGACGATTTTAAAGCCGAGTTCGGAGAAGGCGCGCGCAAGTTGTTTCATTTCCTCTTTGTCCTTGTCGGCGACGGTGAAGAGAATGCAGCCGTTTTTCGGCACGACGATTCCCGCGCCGGTTATCGCCTTGTAAAGAGCGCGGGCGTAGTGATAATCAATGCCCATGACTTCGCCCGTGGATTTCATTTCGGGGCCGAGGGAAATATCGACGTCCTGCATTTTTGCGAAAGAGAACACGGGAGCTTTGACGGCGACGTAAGGTTTCGGCTCGACGAGCCCCGAATAGTAGCCCAAACTTTTCAGCGACGCGCCGAGAGCCACACGCGTTGCCACGTTGACCATTTTAATATCGGTGACTTTGCTCAAGAAAGGAACGGTTCGGCTTGAGCGCGGATTGACTTCGATGACATAAACTTTTCCGTTCGCCACGACGTATTGAATGTTGAGCAGGCCTTTGACGTTCAAAGCAAGCGCAAGTCGTTTGGTGTAGTCAGTTATCGTGTAAATAACTTTTGACGGAAGAGTTTGCGGAGGATAGACGGCAAAGCTGTCGCCGCTGTGGACGCCCGCGCGTTCGACGTGCTCCATGATGCCGGGGATAACCACGTCCACGCCGTCGCTTATCGCGTCGACTTCAACTTCGGTGCCCTGCATGTACCTGTCGACTAAAACAGGATGGTCGGGCGTGACTTTGACGGCGCGGCTCATGTAGTCGCGGAGCTCTTCCTCGTTGTAAACGATTTCCATTGCGCGGCCGCCGAGGACGTAGCTCGGACGAACCATGACGGGGTAGCCGATATTTTCTGCGCCGGTTATCGCGTCGTCCAAGTTCGTCACGCTGATTCCTTTCGGCCGCGGGATATTTAATTCGGTCAACATTTCGTCGAAGCGTTCGCGGTCTTCGGCGCGGTCGATGTCGTCTACGCTCGTGCCGAAAATTTTCACGCCCGCTTGAGCCAAACTCGCCGCAAGATTAATCGCAGTCTGTCCGCCGAACTGAACGATGACGCCTTCGGGCTTTTCCTTGTCGATGACGTTCAAAACGTCTTCGGTCGTGAGCGGCTCGAAATAAAGTTTGTCGGAGATGTCAAAGTCCGTCGAAACGGTTTCGGGGTTGTTGTTGATGATAATCGCTTCAATGCCGGCCTCGCGCAGAGCCCAAACGGAATGCACGGAGCAATAATCGAACTCGACGCCCTGACCGATTCTTATCGGGCCGGAGCCGAGCACGAGAATTTTTCTTTTGTTGCTGACTTCAACTTCGTCGACTTCGCCGCGATAAGTTGAGTAGTAGTAGGGCGTCGCCGCCTCGAATTCGGCCGCGCACGTGTCGACCATTTTATACACGGGAAGAATTTTAAATTGCTTGCGCATGTTGCGGATTTCGTCGACGTGAACGCCCGTGAGTTCGGAAATTGATTTGTCGGCCAGCCCGATAAGTTTTGCCTCGCGAAGAGTTTTTGCGTTGAGGTCGCCCTTCTTCAAGCGCACTTCCATATCGGTAATGTTTTTTATCTTGTCGATAAACCAGCGGTCAATCTTTGTGATGTCGGCAATTTCTTCGGGCGTGGCGACGTTTCTGCGCAAAGCTTCGGCGATAAGGAAAAGTCTTTCGTCGTCGACGCGGCTCAAACGCTTTTTAATTTTGTCGTCGTCCCAATCGTCCATCTTGTCCATGTGCAGACGATTCACGCCGATTTCCAAACTGCGGACGGCTTTTAAAATCGCGCCTTCAAAAGTTCGGTCGAGGCTCATGACTTCGCCCGTGGCTTTCATCTGCGTGCCCAAAGTTTTGTCGGCGTAAACAAATTTATCGAACGGCCAGCGCGGAAACTTCACGACGATATAATCAACGGACGGTTCGAAGCAAGCTTTGGTTTTTTTCGTGACGGCGTTTACAATTTCGTCGAGCGTGTAACCGATTGCAATTTTCACGCTGACTTTTGCGATTGGATAACCCGTGGCCTTCGAGGCGAGCGCGGACGAACGACTGACGCGCGGATTAACTTCGATGACGTAATAATTTTGGCTCTTCGGGTCGAGCGCGAACTGAATATTGCAGCCGCCTTCAATTTCCAGCGCGCGAATAATTTTCAAACTTGCCGAGCGCAAAATTTGATATTCTTGGTCGGTGAGCGTTTGCGTGGGAGCCACGACGATTGAATCGCCGGTGTGAACGCCGACGGGGTCGAAGTTTTCCATGGAGCAAATCGTTATGCAGGTGTCGTTGCCGTCGCGCATAACTTCGTACTCAATTTCTTTCCAGCCCGCGATACTGCGTTCGATTAAAACTTGACCAATCATTGAATACTTGAGCCCGCGCAAAGTTATTTCAAAAAGTTCTTCCTCGTTGTTGGCGATGCCGCCGCCCGTGCCGCCGAGCGTGTAAGCGGGTCGAACGATAAGCGGGTAGCCGATTTTGTTTGCGAAGTCAACGGCCGCGTGAATGTC
Organism: uncultured Selenomonadales bacterium; assembly: GCA_946408105.1. Classification (GTDB taxonomy): domain Bacteria; phylum Bacillota; class Negativicutes; order Selenomonadales; family Selenomonadaceae; genus Quinella. The sequence continues at coordinate 6,208 of CAMJQS010000052.1, forward strand.
CTCGACGATGACGGATTCGGGTATCGGTTCGCCGATTCGCTCCATTGTCTCTTTGAAAAGTTCGCGGTCTTCGGCTTTTTTAATCGCTTCAATCGACGTGCCCAAAAGTTCGACGTTGTATTTTTCCAGTGCACCGCTCTCGGCAAGCTGAACGGCAAGATTCAAACCTGCTTGTCCGCCCAGTGTCGCAAGCAAACCGTCGGGGCGTTCCTTCTCGATTATCGCCGTCAAAAAATCCACGGTGAGCGGCTCGATATAAACGCGGTCGGCAATGTTTGCGTCGGTCATAATCGTCGCGGGATTTGAATTGACGAGGACGACTTCCAAGCCTTCCTCTTTGAGCGAACGACATGCCTGCGAGCCCGCGTAATCGAACTCCGCCGCCTGCCCGATGATTATCGGCCCCGAACCGATGACGAGTATCTTATTTAAATTTTTTTTCTTAGGCATAAAAAATCTCCTTTCAGGTTACAGGTTTCGGGTTTCAGGTTTCAGCTAAAACCTCCTGACACCTGTAACCTGACACCTGACACCTAATCACGCGGCTTTGTTTTCTTCAGTCGAAAAAGCGTAGTAAGCGTCGATTGCCTTTTGAAAACGTTGTTGCAAATCTTCCAGGCGATAAAAACCGTCGGCGTTTTGAGTGAGGCCTTTGAATTTAATCGGATAAATCATCGGCGGGTTTTCCAAAGTCAGCGTGGTTTTGTTTCTCAACTGCTCCGTGCTCGCGTAAATCAATTCGGTTTTGGCGTAGTCGAGGCCGTCCGCGCCGCGCCATTTTTCTATTACGAACTTCACGCCGATGGGAGTTTTCCTTTCAATCGTTTTCGGCAAAGAATAATCTTCGACTTCGAGGGCAGCCAACACGCTTGCGATATTCGAGTCGTGGCCGCAGAGGAACGTAAATTTTCTGTCGAGGGAAAGTTCGTCGTTGATGAGTTGCAAAAGAGGATGAGCAATGTTGACGGCGACGAGCGGCGCGGTGAAAAGTACGCCGTCATAGAAAGTTTTAATCGCCGAAATTTTTTGTCGGTCGCCGAAAGTCAGCTTGTGCCCGAAGGCGGCCTTCACGGGGTCGGCTTCCTCGTAATATTGCAGCGTCAGAGCGTCGGCGGCTTGGTTGGCGAGCTTCAACGTTCCTTTGGTTACCGGTTCGTCGCCGAGTTTAAAAAGCACTTCAAAAGGTTCGTCGCGAAAATGTGTGAGGCCTTCAGTCTTGGCAATCTTTGAGTCTTTGAAGTCCAAAACTTTTTCTAGCAGACGATAGCTTTCAGTCGGAACTTTGTCGGCGAACAATGCTTTAATCTGTGCGTTCGCCAGCGCAACGAATTTATCATTGACAAAAGTCAGTTGCGGCTTGAAGGTCGGGTCCATTTTGTCGAACGTGGAAAATTTTCTTTCGACGCGGACATTGGCGACGGGGAGCATTCCGCTTGAAAAAAATTGCGCGGTCGCGATTGTGCGCTGCCTGGAGTTTGCATAGAAACGAACTTCACCTTCGGCGGGCAAATAATTTTCCGTGATAAGATTTTCGCTCACGAGCCAACGACGAAAATATTGCCCCATAATCGTTTCCTCTTCGCCGCCGCGCAAAGAAAGTTCGGCGGGCGCGGAAGTCCATTTAATCCATTTGTGCGGCGTGACTTTCGCGAGGGCAGAATCTTTGTCGACGAGCGGCGCGCGGATATTGTGACGGCTCAAGACGACAACGCCCGTCATTTTATAATTGTCTGCGGCTTGAGCGGAGGCAACGTTAATCAGAAAAAAAATCGCGAGCAGAGAAAAAATTTTTTTCATGACTTGAACCTCTTCATGTTGTAAATAAATTCGTCGAACAGGTGCACGCTGTCGTTGGGGCCGGGCGCGGCTTCGGGATGATATTGCACGCCGGTTATCGGCAACGACGTGTGGCGGACGCCTTCAATCGTTCCGTCGTTCAACGAGACGTGAGTAATTTTTATCGGCAAGCCCTGCAGTGATTTTGCGTCGATAGCGTAGCCGTGATTTTGCGCGGTGATTGCAACTTTGCCCGTCTCCAAATTTTTCACGGGCTGATTGCAGCCGCGGTGCCCGAATTTTAATTTGTAAGTGTTCGCGCCGAGAGCCAACGCAAGAATCTGATGCCCCAGACAAATTCCGAAAATCGGACGCTGCCCGATAAGTTTTTTTACTTCGCGGACGATGTTCGGGACGTTCTTCGGGTCGCCGGGGCCGTTCGAAAGAAAAATTCCGTCGGGATTGAGCGCGAGAATTTCTTCGGCCGTGGTCTTCGCCGGGACGACGGTAATTTTGCAGCCCAGCTTGCGCAGCGCGTCCAAAATATTTTTCTTAATGCCAAAGTCCATCGTCACGACGTAAGGCGCGCCCGCCGCAGCGTCGAGGGTGTAGCTCACGGGCGCGGTGACAAGTTCGACGACATTTTTTCTAATCGGCAGATTCATCATCTCGTCAATCGTGCCTTGCGAAGTGTATTCGCTGACGATAACGCCTTTCATGGTGCCCGACGAGCGCAGCTTGCGAGTCAAAGCGCGAGTGTCCACGTCGTAGAGGCAGGCGATTTTTTCCGCCGTCAAAAATTCGGGCAAAGTTTTTTGCATGGACGAGCTTGAAGGTTTTTCGCAC
>CAMJQS010000053.1 GCA_946408105.1 uncultured Selenomonadales bacterium
CAAGCTCTCGCGTCCGCTGAAAAAAATTTTGCGGGAGTCGCGGGAAAAAATCGCCGAGTGCATTAACGCCGCGCCGCACGAAATTATTTTCACGTCGGGCGGCACCGAAAGCGATAATTGGGCGATAAAATCTTCTGTGCTTGAGCATTTGCGCGAACGCCCGAACATAATCACTTCCGCCGTCGAACACAAAGCAATTTTGAATTCGTGCGCCGCGATGAAAAATTTGGGTTGCAGCGTGACGACATTGCCCGTCGACAAGTTCGGCGCAGTCAATCCCGCCGACTTGCAAAAAAAAATTCGTCCGCAGACAAAAATTATTTCCGTCATGCTCGCCAACAACGAAGTCGGCACGATTCAACCGATTAAATCGCTTGCGGAAATTGCACACGCGGCGGAGAAAATTTTTCACACGGACGCAGTTCAAGCCGTCGGACACATTCCAGTTGACGTAAAACTTTTGGGCGCGGACATGCTCTCCGCCTCTGCTCACAAGTTCAACGGCTCGAAGGGCGTCGGCTTCCTTTACGTCCGCGACGGGCTGAAACTGCCCGCTTACATTGACGGCGGCGCACAAGAATTTTCACGTCGGGCGGGAACGGAAAATCTTCCTGCGATTGCGGCGATGGCTCTCGCGCTCGAAAAAAATTGTCGGGATATGAAAAAGAACGCCGAAAAACTTTCCGCCTGTGCAAAAATTTTGCTCGACTGCTTGAAAGAAAATGACATCGATTTTATTTTGAACGGCGGCGAAAATCGTCTGCCGGGACATTTAAGTTTGTCGTTCAAAGATTGCGACGGCGAAGCTTTAATGCATCGTCTCGACTTGAAAAATATTTGCGTGTCGACCGGCTCGGCTTGTAATTCACAGCAGACAAAAATTTCTCACGTGTTGCAAGCTTTAAAAGTTCCGCAAGATTATATTCGCGGGACAATCAGAATAACTTTTGGAAAAGAAAATTCTTACGAGGACGCAAAAATTATTGGAAAGAATTTGACGCTTGCCGCCAAAATTTAATTACGTCTTCAAAAATGCTTATGAAACCTATTCGCCCGCGACAAGTCAAAATGTTGTCGAAAAAGAGGCAAGCCGGACAGTCGACGGCTCTTCCATTAAAGAAAATTCCGTCGCAACTTCAAATGCTGTGCTCAAAAAATTTTCTCAAACTTACAAGCAAGATAATCAATCGGATGATACGGAACTTGCCGTCGAAACGAGAACATCAACGGGGATATCGACTTTTTTGCGCGAGAAGGTCGGCGTACGAATGATTTTGCTTGGCGACGAATTTCAACGAAACGGGAGCAATGGCGAGCGATTCCGAAGCCGTGCGCAACATGGCTCAATCGGCGCGGCGGACAATGATTCTGAGCGAGCCGAAAAAATTTCTGACGAGACGAAAAAGGTATTGGAAGTTGTCGACGTTCAAATTGTTTTGACTTGAAAAAAAGCTCCTCTTCGAGAGGAGCTTAAATTTTTTTTAAAGAGAAAATCAGCAGTCCTTCATGGTTTTGCCTTCGCCGACGAGTTTTTCAAAGTCGCGAATGAAAACGTTGATGGCGGAAGTGATGGTGTCGTTTTTGACGAGTGAGAAAATAACGTTGGGGGAAGCGGTAGCCGCGCCGATTCCGTATTCGGCAAGTTCGAGCAGCTGTTGAGAATTTTTGAAGCTGGCGGCCAAAACATTTGCGTCGAGATTGTTGTTGCGTAAGATGTCGTGAATGTGTTGGGCAATAGACACGCCGTCGTAGCCCATGTTGTCGATACGATTGATGTAAGGCGCGGCGTAACTTGCGCCGGCCTTGGCGGCGAGGAAAGCTTGCATGGGAGTATAAATCGCAGTGGCAGTGATATTCGCGCCTTCGGCCTTGAGGATTTTCATAGCGCGAAAGTCCTCTTCGATTGACGGAATTCTTTGAGCACGTCGTAGGGCTTGCGGCTGCTCGCCGCCAAAATGGTCAGGTTGGTCGTCACGCCGTCGACGGGATAAAATTTGTAAATGCGTTTGATTTGCTCAATGTGTGCGTCGTCGATGATGAGTTTCATTTTAAAAAATCCTCCTTACAAAGTTTGCTCGGTGCGGTCGATGATGTTGTCCTGCGTCGCTTTGCTCAGCGCGTTGAAAAATGCACTGTATCCCGTCACGCGAACGATTAAATCTTTGTGGTTTTCGGGATGAAGTTGCGCGTCGATTAAAGTTTCGCGCGAGACGATGTTGTATTGGACGTGGTAGCCGTGCAAGCGATTAAAAAACGTCCGAATCAGCATGATGATTTTCTGTTTGTTTTCATCCTTTGCCAAAATTTGCGGCGTCATTTTTTTATTGAGTAAAACGCCGCCGGTGATTTTTTCCGTCGGAAGTTTGGCAACGGATTTGAAAACGGCAGTGGAGCCGTTCTTGTCGGCGTTGTGCGCGGGCGAGCAACCTTCGGCGAGCGGCTCACGAGCTTTGCGGCCGTTGGGCGTGGCCATGGTGCCCATGCCTTGACCGACGTTCGCGCTGATTGAAGAGGTTCCGCCGTAACGAATGCCGCCAATCGGGCCGCGCTGATGAACATTTCTTGAATGCGTTGATTTTCGGGCGAAGTGAAATTGTCGAGTATCGCGTCCCAAAGTTGAGCGGGCGAAATTTTTTTCTCCTCGAATACGAGCTTTTTAATAGCGGCGAGCGAATCGGCCATATCGGCGATACCGACCTGCAAGTCGCTGATGAAATCGTAAACCGCGCCGCCCTCTTTAATCGTCTTGCCGCGAGCAATGCAGGCGTCGGTTAGCGCGGAGCAGAGGATGTCGGGCACGTCGCGTTCGGAGGCTTTGTCAATCGCGCTGTGGTTGTAGGCGTCCTCTTCCTTGACGCCCCAATTTATAAACGAAGGTATAATAATTTCGTCATTGTTAAGGGCGGGCATACCGAAGCCGAGTTTCATGACTTCGATACACTCTTCCATAAATTTTTTGTCAATGTTAGCATGATAGCGGACGGTGAAATTGGGCTGAGTCAGTCGAGTTTGAGCAATCGATTGGAGCACCACAAACGACAATTTGTTGACGGCATCTTTCTTGTCGACGGTCTGTCCGCCGACGGTTACATTTTGATACATGGGCGAACCGGCACTGCTCAACGTGTGAGCTTGCGAACGAATTTTTTGCACGGTCAAAGTTTTAATCCAAAGGCAAGTCAAAAGTTCGAAAGCGTCGGCTTTGGTGAGCTTGCCCGAATCGATGTCCTTTTTGAAAAGCGGATAAATGTATTGATCGAAGCGGCCGTAGCTGAGCGAATGGCCGTTGCTTTCGATTTGCAAAATGACATGAATGAACCAGACGGCTTGAACGGCCTTGCGGAAAGAATCGCAAGTTTTGAATAGCGCAATGCAAAATTACGAACGGAATCGAGGACGATTAAAACTGCCTTGTAAAAAATATTTTTGTCGATAGAATCGGGCTGAATGAGGTCGAGTTTGGCTTTGAGGTCACGGACGCGATTTTCATAACCGAGCAAACCTTCCGTGATGACTTTTTGATAATTTTCCAAAACGGCTCAATGTCGCGAAGTTGTTGCTTGGTCTCTTCGGTGATGTAAAAAACGTCGCCGTCGCGTTTTTTTGTAGACTGGTTGCCGACGACGAGCGTTTTATTTTCGATGTAAATCGTCATTTTTTCGAGGATATTTTTCAAACCGAGAGCGCGTTTCATGACGGGCGGCTGATTCAAATTCGCCTTGTAATCCTCGGTCACGAGCACGGCGCGTTCGGCGTCGACGTAGGGTTTTTGGTCGAGCGTCTCTTCGCGGAACGCCTGCATTCTGTCGGTCAACGCTCCGGAGTGTTCGCGGTTCTCCATAAACTTCACTCCTAAAAATTTTTTGTAAGCCAACACTGCAAAGTGCCGATTAAGTTCGCGTCGCTGTAAAATTTACTCGTGACGACTTGAGCTTGAGGGAGATTGAAGGAGCATTCGGCGTAAAATTTTTCGAGATTATCGCGAAGATTTTCAATGAACGCTGGATATTTCGCGGGCTCGCCGCCGATAGAAAATTTTTTCACGTCGAGCACGGTTTGAATATTAAAAATCCGCGCGGCGATTTCTTCCGTGTACCACCGCAAACACGCGACGGCCTCCGGCTCTTCCTTCTGCACGGCGGCGAAAATCGTCAGCAAGTCGACGGTCTCGATATCCATTTTTTTGACTTGCGAGTAACGCTGCAAAAATTTCGGGACGCCGAAACTCCTGCCCAAAAGATTTTCGTCGTCGAGTTTTTTGCCGCTGTTTAAAATTATGTAGGAGACCTTGCCTGCCGCGAAGTGTTTGCCCTTGTAAAGTTTGTGGTCGCGAATGCAAGTGCCGCCAATCATTGTGCTGAAAAATTTTCGTCTTGTACCGTTAATAAAGAGCGTCACGAAAAAAAATCGTCGTTGTAGCGTAGTGCGCCGCCCATAGCGCAATAGCCGCGTTCCGAATCGATTATGCCGGGCATGGAAACGGCAATGCCTTGGGCGTAGCCGACCGCCTCGAATATTCTTGCGACCGCTTAAATCAATTTGGCGCGACCTTCTTGCGGTGTAAAAATTTTTCCGCGCCGCTCAATTGTTCTTCATAAACGACGGCTCCGGCATTCGGACGGTGTTTTTTTTCAAAGGTTGCCCGCGAGTTGCCCGACGCTTGCCTTCCCAAAATTTTTATCGACGCGGGAATTGATGCTTTCTTTTAAAAGCGAAGATTAGTTTTCGTAGACGTAGCGCAGAGCGTTCAAGTTTTGAGTGTTCAAATCTTTGTGGCAGACGCAGCCTTTCGAGTTCAGCTCCATGGTTTGACGATTGGCGACGGAATATTTTTCCCGGTGCGGAATGAATTCGTTGTCAGGATTGCCCGTCGCCGCGAAGGTCGCCCACGACGCTTGAACAGCCCGCACAAGATTTTGATTCGGAGTAAATTCGTCGAACGACACGTTGAAGGTATACGGCAAGTCGATGGCGTGGCACGAGCCCAAAGCTTCAATCGTCGACGGCTCACTGAAGAGATAAAAATAAACGTTGTCGAACGCCGATTGATATTCCGCCGCCAACTCTTGCCCGACTCGCCAATCCAACTGTGTGGCAAAGTCGCCGAAAGTGTCTGAGGTGTCGGGACGCCCGTTGAGCCACGCTTTATGAACTTCTTCAGGAGTTTGCGCTTTGTATCTTCTGATGACAGGCGAATTTTTTTTGGGCGCGGCGCGGAATATTTTTAAAGAAGTTTTCGTCGCCCAACAGGAAAGCGCGCCACTCGTCGGCGGTCGGATAAAAATCAGCAAGGTTGCTGCCGTCGCTGACGGTTAAATATTTTGCGTAAAATTGTTGGAGCTCGATGGCAGATTTTTTCATCATGTCGCACATGTTTTTCGTGCCGCTGAATGCAATAAATTTTTCTGCGACTTGCGCGGAAATTTCCGGCTCGTTATAAAAATCAACGTGTCCCGAATGCGGAATAACTTTTTGGAAAAGACCTTTGGCGGCAGGGATGACGGTCAACAACATGGTTGAAATGGAGCCGGCACCTCGAAGGCAGAATCAATTTCCGCGAAGTTCACGAAACCGAAAACCTTCAGCCGATATTCAATACTCATCATAACGACATCATGTGCCGCCGCCGTGAATGAAAAATCATGACGGGCAAATTTTTTCATTGACGCCTGCATTGGATCGTTGCCGAAATTTTTTTCGTCGAAAGATTTGTTTGACGGTTTCAAAGCTTTTGGAGCCTGCCAACGAAGTTTGCCGACGGGCGGTTGAGCGTAGGGAATGCCGAGCCAAGTTTTTACGCCGCGTTCGTCGACAAAGCCGTTAAAGGTTCCGTAACGAGTTTTGGCGGCGCAATCGCTTGCGGCGAAAACGTCAACGGGAACAGCCAAAGCCAAGGCCGCCGGTGACGCCAAAAATTTTAAAGGAGTTCGGAAATTTTTTTGACGAGGCCTTCTGCGTCCATGCCGTAGAATTTAAAAATTTGTTCGGGCGTGCCGGAGATGGGAGCTTCGTCGGGCAAGCCGAGACTGACAACTTTGACGGGCGCATTTTCCGCCGCGACTTGTGCGACAATGGAGCCGAGCCCGCCAATTTTAACGTGTTCTTCGACCGTCAAAATCAATTTGGTTTCCTTGGCCGCTTTGATGACGGCTTCGCGGTCAATCGGTTTAACGCAGTACATATCGAGGACGCGCGTGGAAATATTTTTTTCTTTGAGGAGTTTGCCCGCAGCCTTCGCGCTCTGAACCATTTCGCCGCAAGCAATAATCGTCACGTCGGAGCCGTCTTGAATCAAGTTCGCTTTGTTCAATTCAAAAGGCACGTTGCCTTCCGCGTAAACGTCGGCGACAGCGTTGCGCCCGACTCGAACGTAAGCGGGCTCGTTGTCTTTCAAGAGAGCGCGAATCAATTTTTCAGTTTGAAAACGGTCGCAGGGAAGATAAACGCGCAAGCCGGGTGTCGACGCCATGTTTGCGATGTCGTTTGGCGATTGATGAGTTAAGCCCAGTTCGCCGTAGCTGACGCCGCCCGATATGCCGATAAGTTTAACGTTCGTGTGCGAGTAGGCAACGTCAACTTTGATTTGCTCTACCGCGCGTGTGGAAAGAAAACTTGCGGGCGAGAAGACGAAAGATTTTTTCCCGCAAGCAGCCAAGCCCGCCGCGATTGAAACCAAATTTTGTTCGGCGATACCGACTTCGACGAATTGTTTCGGGTGCGTCTTGCTGAAAGGTTCCAAGCTTGCCGAGCCGCGCGAATCGCTGCAAAGGACGATAATATTTTTATCCTTGGCGGCCTCGTCGATGAGTACGTCGTTAATGACTGTCCTGTTGGGTATCTTATTCATATCGGGCACCTCTCTCGTCCAATTCTTTCAACGCCGCCTGATACTCTTCGTCGTTGGGAACGCGATGATGCCAGCCGACTTGATTTTCGGCGAACGAAATGCCGCAACCTTTAATCGTGTGTGCGATGATGACGGTTGGTTTGCCTTTAACTTTTTTTGCAAGTTCAACGGCGTTGTCGACGGCGTCGAGGTCGTTGCCGGGAATTGAAATTACATTCCAGCCGAACGCTGCCCAGCGCGCCTCTTGAGATTTTTGATTCATAACCTGTTCGGTCGTGCCGGAAATTTGCAGATGGTTTCTGTCAACGAACGCGGTCAAGTTGTCCAGTTTGTAATGAGCACTCGCCATTGCCGCTTCCCACACGGAGCCTTCGGCAACTTCACCGTCGCCCATGACGACGTAGACGCGATAATTTTTTTCGTCCAGCTTGCCGGCAAGAGCCATGCCGACGCCGACGCCCAGGCCGTGTCCGAGCGAGCCGGTGTTCATTTCAATGCCGTTGACTTTGTTGGTCGGGTGGCCGATATATTTTGAGCCGAACGCCACGAAAGTTTTCAAATCTTCTTTCGGGAAAAATCCTCTGTCGGCGAGCACCGAATAAAGAGCCTCGATGGCATGACCTTTGCTCAAAATAAAACGGTCGCGGTCGTCGCTGCTGAAGTTTTCGGGCGTGACGTTCATTTGTTTGTAATAAAGGTCGACCAAAATTTCCATGACGCTAAAGTCGCCGCCGATGTGTCCGTTCTTCGTGCGATAAATTATTTCGACGACATCCTTGCGCAGCTCGTAAGCTTTTCTCTTCAAGTTCACAAAAAATTACTCTCCTTCCAAATAAGTTTTAATCTGCTCTTCAATCGTGTCGCAGTGGTTGAGCTTATATTTTTGTTGAATGATAAGTCACATCAATCCGAATTGCAATGAAAAATTTTTTGGCTCGTCTTGCAGGAAAAAATCACTTTATGAAGAAAGGCGATATAAATTACTTGATGTCGAAAATAATTTTAAGGAGTACAGATATGAAAGATTTTATTTTTAACTTACAACGCTTCGCCCCGGAAATTTCCGACGGCAAAGTCAAAATTCTTATGGGCGAATATTACGAGCTCGACGGCGTGACTTACAGTGCTACCGAAGACTCTCAACTTAATCTTGACGACAAAGGAAAAGTTTCGGGCATCGCAAGCGGAAGAATTATGGCGACCGTGACGGAAAGCATGTATTCCCCTATTGTTATTCTTGACACTTCCGACGGCGCGTTTGATTTTTCTGCAAGCGGCAACGGTTTTGAGCTCACGATAATAAGAACTTTCGGGGAAAACAATGTTTACCCGATTGAGTTTGTCGAGGGCGAATTCACTTACACTGTCAACAAACTCACAGCGTCGGCAGGCTCAACTCTTGTCAATGTCAATGAGGTCGGCAATTACTCTTTGCGCAACGAAAATACTTTTGAATTCGGCGGCACTTACACTTTCAGCGACACCGCCATGACGGCCGACAGCCAACACACAACCGGCACTTTCGTTTTGACTGACGGTACCAACACCAGGCAACTTCAAGTGGAACAGTTTGGCACAGTCATCAACAACTTCGCCGAACGAGGCTTCACTTTAACGGAAGGTTCAAGCGAAGTTTTGAAGATTGGCGGCTACACTTTGACGGCGACCGCTGTCGACGACGCCGCTTTGAACATTTCTCTCGGCGCGGACGGCTTGACTCTTATCCCGACAAAAGGCGACGGCACGCTTAACATCTCCCTTACGCGCGGCGACACGACAATTATTGAGGGCGAATTGGAATGCACAAAAGGTTCCATTACTTTGGGCTACGACAAAACCGTCACGCTTGAGGCGGATACGAGCTTCAACCTTACAAGCAACGGCTACACTCTGACTGCGACTACGACTGCCAAGGCGACAAGTGCTGTCACTTTGACGGAGACGGGATTTTCTTTAAAGCCGAACGA
>CAMJQS010000054.1 GCA_946408105.1 uncultured Selenomonadales bacterium
CCGATACGAATTTTCGGAATGGGTTTGTCTTCGACGTGAATGGAGCCTTCGAGCAGGTCGTCTTTGTCGTCGTTGAATTTGATGACGATGTGGCCGAGGCTTTTTATGTTGTTGTTGACTTCGTTGCCGACGCTGAGGATTTTGAATTCGGAGCCGGCCAGCTGCAGGACGTCGCCGGGTTTTATGACGTCGGTGATTTTGTTGCCGCTGTGGAGCACGGAGAAGTTGCGCAATTCCGGCAGAACCATGGAATCGTCAAAGATAACGAGCATTTTAACGAGACTGGTGAACTTTGCGACCTCGCCGCCGATGCCCACGATTTTCGTGCTGTAATATTTTTTCGCCATTGAAAGCCCTCCCGTAATTCAAATGAATCTTTCAACAATTTCAAGTTTGAATTCTGCAAGCGGGCGATTAATCCTGCCGCCGTTGAGAAAATTTTTCCCGCATGATATATTCAATCATGAATCAAAAAATTTTTTTTCGGAGGGATTTTATTTGACAGAATTGTTGGCACCTGCGGGAAGTTTCGACGCGTTGAAAGCGGCCGTGGAGGCGGGCGCGGACGCCGTCTATCTTGCGGGAGAAAAATTCGGCGCACGAGCCTACGCAGAAAATTTTGCGGGCGAACAAATGCTAAAGGCCGTGGAGTTTGCTCACTTGCGCGGCGCGGCCGTTCACGTCACGGTAAACACGATTATCGCCGACGAGGAGCTCGACGAGTTCGCGGCTTACATAAAATTTTTGCGGCGGGCGAACGTCGACGCGCTTTTGGTTCAAGATTTGGGCGCGGCGTCCGTCGCAAAAAAAATCGCGCCCGAAATTCCTTTGCACGCCTCAACGCAAATGACGATTCATAACCTCGAAGGCGTAAAATTTTTGGCGGAGCTGGGTTTCACTCGCGCGGTCTTGAGTCGTGAATTGACTTTGGACGAGATAAAAAAAATTTGTCGCTCTTCGCCGATTGAAACGGAAATTTTTATTCACGGCGCGCTGTGCGTCTGCTGGTCGGGGCAATGCCTGATGAGTTCGTTAATCGGCGGGCGCAGCGGCAATCGCGGACGTTGCGCTCAACCTTGCCGGCTGCCTTACGAACTTGTCGACGCGGACGGAAAAAATCTTTTGAACGCCGGAAAATTTTTGCTCAGCCCGAAAGATTTAAACACGCTGGAACTTTTGCCGCAATTAATTGAAACGGGCGTCACGAGTTTAAAAATCGAAGGGCGCATGAAACGCCCCGAATACGTCGCCACGGTCGTGAAAGTTTATCGCGACGCGCTGGACAAAAAATTTTCGACGGACGACGACAAACGCAAGCTCGCGCAAATTTTTAATCGCGACTTCACGACGGCTTATCTTGAAAAAAATCCCGGCAAAAATTTAATCAGCGACATGCGCCCGAACAATCGCGGCGTGTTAATCGGGCGCGTCGTCGAGGTCGGCCGCGACAAAATTGTTTTGAAACTCAACGGAAAAATTTCTGCGGGCGATCAAATCGAAATTTGGGTAAAAGTCGGCGGGCGCGTGACGTTCACGGTGGAAGCGTTCGAGTTGCGCGGCTCTCTTTGCACGATAAAAATTCCGAACACGCGCGGCGTTCGCGTCCACGACAGAGCGTTTAAAATTTTTGACGCGGAACTGACTGCCGAGGCGCGAAAATTTTTCAGCGGCGCGCCCGTCAAAAAAATTTTTGTCACGGCTCAAGTTGAAGCCAAAATCGGCGAGCCGTTGACTTTGACGATGACCGACGCCGACGGAAATTTTGCGGCCGCCAAAACAAATTCAATCGCCGAGCCCGCGAAAAATCGTCCGCTGACTTTGGAGACGCTGAAAAATCAAATCGGGCGGCTGGGCAATTCGATTTTCGCGCTGGAAAAAATTTCTGCGGACGTGGAAGAAAAATTGATGATTCCAATCAGCGAACTAAATGACGTGCGCCGCCGCGTTGTCGACGAACTGGAAAATTTGCGGCTGAAAAAATTTTTCCGCCCGAAAATTTTTTTGCCCGCTGAAAAAATTTTTCCGCCCGTTTCCGTCGAAAAAAATTTTATCGTCGCGCAAGTCGACACGTTGGAAAAAACCAACATCGCCCTGGACGCGGGCGCGGACGAAATTTTATTCGGCGGCGAAACTTTCACCAATCAGCCCGTCAAAAATATTTCGGCGGCGATTGAACTCGTCCACAGCCGCGGGAAGAAAATTTTTTGGGCGACGCCGCGAATCCTCCGCGAAGACGAAAATTTTTTTGTGCCCGCCGAAGTCGACGCGGTTTACGTCCACAATCTTTCGACGCTTAGTCTTGCGAAAAAAATTTCTGCCGCTCCGATTCGCACGGATTTTTCTTTGCACGTCTTCAACAGCGCGACGATTAATTTTTTTAAAAATCTCGGCGTCGAGGCCGTGACGCTTTCGCCCGAACTGAACCTTGCGCAGGTTAAGACGCTCGCGAAAAAATCTTGTTTGCCTGTCGAAGTCATCGTCCACGGGCGGCAGGAGCTGATGATTTCCGCTTATTGCGTCCTCGGAAGTTTTCTTGGCGGCTTGGACAAAAAAAATTGCCCGCGCGTTTGTCGGACGAAAAATTTTTTCTTGCGCGACAGGCTCGGCGAACTTTTCCCGGTCGTCACCGACCAATTTTGTCGAATGCACATCCTCAACGCCAAAACTCTTTCGATGATTGAGCAGCGAAAAAATTTTGACGACGTGGCGCGTCTTCGCGTCGACTGTCGGGCTTTAACTTTGGAGGAGACGGGAAAAATTATTCGCGCTTACAAATTCGGCGGCGAGGAGATTGAAAATTTTACACGCGGGCATTTTTTTCGCGGCGTAAATTAAAAATAAAAAAAGAGACCCGCCGAAGCGAGCCTCCGAAAATTTTCCGCCGAAATTATTTTTTTGCTTTCTTTTCTTTGATACGAGCGGCCTTGCCCGTGAGCTTGCGCAGATAATAAAGTTTCGCACGACGAACCGCGCCGCGGCGAACGACTTCGATTTTTTCTACGCGCGGAGAATGCACGGGGAAAAGTCTTTCGACGCCGACGCCGTAAGAAATTCTGCGGACGGTGAACATTTCGCGCACGCCGCTGCCTTGGCGGCCGATGACGACGCCTTCAAAAATCTGAATGCGTTCGCGGTTGCCTTCGACGATTTTTGCATGAACGCGGACGGTGTCGCCCGGCGCGAATTGCGGAATGTTGTCGCGCAGTTGTTCCTTTTCCAAAAGCTCGATGATATTCAAATTAAGTCCTCCCATCTTTGCCCGACGTTCATGCCCGCACGCAGAGGAACGCCGCTTAAGCGCGCAAAGTCTAACACAAAAATTTTATCGCTGTCAAGATTTTTTGTTGACAAACGCGGCGATTTGTAGGAAGATAGGCGCGTTGAAAATTTCATAGCGATTGGGTCGAGTGGCGCAAGCCTCAATAGGGAATTCGGTTAAAGGCCGAAGCGGTCACGCCACCGTAACGACGAGCGACGTCGCAAAAATGTCACTGGGAAATTTTTCTTGGGAAGGCGCGACGAAGTGTTGACTCGGAGCCGGGAGAACTGCTCGATTGACAATCACCGTTTGACCTGCGAGCGACAGGAAGGGGATTTTTTCAATGCGTAATGCGCAATGCGTAATGCGTAATGAATTTTTTCCTGCGCCCGCAACGTGGGCGTTTTTCTTTTGCTTAACTTAGGCGAAAAGTTTTCCCCGTCACGGGGAGGCATTGCTCATACATTTCCTTTGCTGAGGAATCAGCGGCTCCCGTCCGTTTGGCAGGAGAATTTTTTTTTACCAGCGCAACTTCCTCTGCCACGCAAGTAAATCTTTTTTGCTTAGCGGCAAGTCAATCGATTGTCCGTTGTCGTAAAAAAATTTTATGCGAATCTCTTTGGCAAGAAGTAAATCCTTGAGGCTCGACTTCGGGAAGTGGAAAAATAATTTGTTTTCGTTGCGCAAACCTTTTTGCGTCTGTTTCGTCACGGCGTCGACTTCCCAGGGCGCACCGTCCGTGAAGACAATCGCCTTGTTCAAAAGTTTTGCTTTGTCGTAACGATAATCCCACAAGCTGAACGTCGCGCTTTCCCAGTTGCCGTCGCCGTCGCGCCCGACTTGAAAATCTGTTGCCGCGTATCTGTCCAAAGTTTCGGCCTCGCGGTGGTCATGGTGCCAAGTGTAGCTCGCGCCGAAGATGCCGAAAAGAATCAGCGCAATGCCCACTGCCAACAAAATTTTTTGCATGACGACCTCCCGCTTTTACTTTACATTTCAACGCCTCTTATAGTACAATAACTTAAAAACATTTTCCAATAATTTTTTCAGGAGGAGTTCCCATGCTCAAGTCGCGTTTTGAAGATGAAGACGAACTTTATATCCCGGAAATAGGTGACGACGGCTCGGATTTTGACAACGTCCACGACCGCATTCCGCACTCCAATGCAGGCATCGCGCTCGGCTGGTCGGCTCTGGAGCAGCAGATGTTTGATTTGCTTCTTTTGAATCGTTTCGCCGCCGATGATCAAGAATTGCTCGACGAGACGGCTCGCACAATTTCCCGCCTTGTCGAAACTTTCCCGGCGCACGAAATCGCTCGGATTATGGCGGTCGCCATGATGACTTTTCAACTCGCCGCTGCCGAAGATAAATCTTTTGAAGACGAATACAACAAGTACCGCGAATACATTAAGAAGCACCCCGAAGACTTGGAAGAAATTTAATCGGAAAAAATTTCTTCCCGTGCCGCGTCTGCGGCTTAATTTTTTTTCGGCGCAAAAATTTTTTCCCGTCACAAAATTTTTTTCGCGGCTTGAAAATTAATTTACTGCATGTTAAACTGCAAACGTCACGCGGTTGTAGCTCAGCAGGATAGAGCAGCTGCCTCCTAAGCAGCAGGTCGCGCGTTCGAATCGCGCCAATCGCACCACCATAAATGAAATCGGAAATGTGGAATAGAAATGGACGAGAAAAAATTTTTTGGCTCTTCGCGCAAGTGAAGGGCTGTTATATTTTTCGAGGGGGAATTTTTATGTCGAGGAGGAAAATTTTTTTGAGCGTTTTGGTCGTCGCGGTGTTGATAATAATCGGAACGTGTTTGGCTTTTTCGCCGAAAGATATTTCTCCGCCGAAAAATTTTAACGTGAACTTGCCGGAAGAAATTATTCAGCGGCATCAAAAAATCGACGGCCAGGCAGAAATTTATTTGGCGGGCGGCTGTTTTTGGGGCACGGAATTTTTAATGCGCAACGTCCCCGGCGTCATCGACGTGGAAGTCGGCTACGCCAACGGCCCGACGCGCAACCCGACTTATCACGACGTCTGCAACAACAGCGGCCACGCCGAGGCGGCTCACGTCATCTACGACCCGAACGGCGTTTCGCTTACGAAACTTTTGGACATTTACTTTCAATCAATTGACCCGACGCTCGTCAATCGGCAAGGCAACGACAGCGGCATCCAATATCGCACGGGAATTTTTTTCAGCGACCCTGCCGACGAAAAAATTATCAAAGAGTCTTTGAAAAATCTGCAGGGAAATTTTTTTAACGCGGTCGTCGTGGAGTGTGCGCCGATTAAAAATTTTTATCGCGCCGAAGAGGAGCACCAAGAATATTTGTACAAAAATCCCAACGGCTACTGTCACATTTCGCGTTCGTTCATTAACGAGCAAGCCAAAGAGAAGGCCGCCCAAAATTTTCCCGACAAAAATTTTTCGCGCGACAAAGTTTACGGCAGACCCGACAAAAAAGTTTTGGATAACTTGAGCGAACTTCAACGCGCCGTGACTCAAGACGCGGAGACCGAGCCGCCCTACAAAAACGAATACAACGGGGAGACGCGCGAAGGAATTTATGTCGACGTGACGAACGGCCAACCGCTCTTTTCGTCGACGGACAAATTTGATTCGGGCTGCGGCTGGCCGGCTTTCTCCAAACCGATTGACAAAAATTATTTGCGCGAGACAAAAGATTTTTCCTTCGGCATGGAGAGGATTGAAGTTCGTGCGAAGGCAAGCGGCTCGCATTTGGGTCACGTCTTCGACGACGGCCCCGCTGACAAAGGCGGCCTCCGCTACTGCATTAACAGCGCGTCGCTCCGATTCATTCCCATAGGAAGCATGGAAAAGGAAGGCTACGGCGATTGGTTGGATTTGTTCAAGCATTGAATCTGAAAAAATTTTGTAGTATATTATTGCCGTGAAAAAAATTTTTTTTGGAGAGTGATGCCTGTGCCGATAGATTTTGAATTCCCTGCAAAAGTCCGCGATTTGGTTTCGACAATCGGTCCCCTCGACATTTTCGACATCCTCGTCGTCGCGGCAATTCTCTACAAATCTTATCAAATGATTCAAGACACCCGCGCCATCACGTTGGTCAAAGGGCTCTTTGTCATCGCCGCGCTCACGATTATTTGCGGCCAACTTAATTTGCATGTCATGACATGGATACTTCAAAAAAGTTCGGACTGGTTGTTAATCGCGTTGCCGATTTTGTTTCAGCCCGAACTGCGCCGCGCCCTCGAACATTTGGGGCAAGGCTCGTTCCTTACAAACAGCTCTTCCCTTCTCGACAAAAAAACTGCCGACAATGTTGTCGACGAAATTGTTAAGACCGCCAAAAAACTTTCGCAGACGAAGACGGGCGCGCTCATGGTCATCGAACGCGAAATGAAATTGAACGACATCAGCGTTACGGGCATTAATATCGACGGAATTATTTCATCGGAATTTTTGTTGAACGTCTTCATAGTGAACACGCCCCTGCACGACGGCGCGGCGATTATTCGCGGCAACCGATTAATTTCTGCGGCGTGCGTCTTGCCGCTCACGGAGAACCATGAACTTTCGACGGAGCTGGGCACGCGTCACAGGGCGGCAATCGGTTTGTCCGAACAGTGCGACGCGTTGATTGTCGTCGTCAGCGAAGAGACCGGAACGATTTCCGTTGCCGAGGGCGGACGATTAATGCGCCGCTTCGACGAAAAAACTTTGGCGGCAAAAATTCGTCCCGCCTTTGTCAAAAAGGAAGAAAAATTTTTTGGCGGCCTCTTTTCAAAATGGAGGGCGGAAAAATGATGCGACTGATAGACCTCTTCCGCCACAACGCTTTGAAAAAAATAATCGCGCTCGTTGCGGCGTTTTGCATGTGGCTTTTCGTCATGATGGAGCAAGACCCGGAAATCGAAGACACTTACACCGTGCCGCTCACGATGTCGAACGTGCCTTACGAATTTGTTGCCCTCTGCGACGTTAAAACTGTTGCGGTCGACGCGCGTGCGCCGCGTTCCAACTTTGTAAAATACGACTCCAACGCTTTCCGCGTCTATGCAAATCTCGAAGGCCTGGGCGAAGGCGAACACGAAATTATTCCGCGAGTCGTCATGCCGCAAGGTTTTGAGTTGACGGAAACGAAGCCCGACGTTGTCAAAGTCAAACTCGACCCGCTGATTGAACAGCAAATGCCGGTTGAGCTTAGGACGACGGGAACAACTTCTCAAGACGCGGTCGTCAGAGATATGATAAAGTCAATGGAAGTGGTGACGGTCGTCGGCCCGAAAAGTTTTGTCGAACAGACGGACAAAGTTTTCGGAACGGTGAATTTGTCGGGCAACTCGTCGAGTTTTGAAACGCAAATTCCGATGAACGCCGTCGACGAAAAAGGAAACGTCGTCCCGCGCGTGCGTGTGGTGCCGAGCGTCATCACGGTTTCAGTCGACATAGACAGCGGCCTCAAAAAAAGAATCGTTCCGATTGTCCCGGAACTTTCCGTGGCGGACGGTTGGGAGCTGACGAAAATTACCGTCGAGCCCGCGCAAATGGAAATCGTCGGCGCGGAGCCCGTAATAAATTCAATTATCACGTTGAAGACGGTGCCTTTCACGGTACAGACGGGGCAAAGAGTTTTCAAGAGCACGTTGAAGTTGCTCGTTCCTGACGGCGTGAGCGTGAAGGCCGACGAAGTTACGGTTACAGCGGAAGTCGTTCGCAAGGCCGTCATGCGCGAATAAATTTCAAACAGAAATTCAAAAAGCCCCTCCGAAAATCGGAAGGGCTTTTTTTATGCAAGAAAAATTTTGTCGTCGAAATTATTTGATGCCGATAGCTTCAAGACCTGCGCCGTCGAGGGCTGCACGGACGGATTTAGCCGCAGCATACATCTTTTCGATTTCTTCGTCGGTGAGCGCAACTTCAAAGACGCGCATTAAACCGTCGGCGCAAACCATGCGGGGCATCGAGAGCGCAACGTCGGTAATGCCGTATTCGCCGTTCATGAGAGCCGAGCAGGGCAGAATCGTATGTTCGT
>CAMJQS010000055.1 GCA_946408105.1 uncultured Selenomonadales bacterium
TTGCTCAATATACACCTGCTTTACTCGTTTGTCAATACCCTTCCAAAAATTTTTTCAACTTTTTTTTTCGCGGCCTCTCTCCCGTCTCGTTTTCTTAACTTATGTAGAGCGGCTCGTTAATTTTTTCTGCGGCGCGCTGTATCAACAAGTGAAATCCTTTGAAAAGAGTTTCGGGCGCGATTTGAGTTATGCAATGAGGAACCTCTTTTATTTTGCAACCGTGGCCGCCGTAAGGTTCACTGTTGCACTCATCCAAAGCGCGTTCGGGAAAAACAATGACACTCGGCACCGCGTAAGGAGCCCAGCGACCGGGCGCGTCGGTATTACGCATTTTGAAATTTGCTGCAAAACAATTTGGTGACAGCACGGGGCAATTCACACCGGCGGCAACATGCGAAGTGCCTGTATCATTGCCGATATGTATTTTGCAAAAGCTCATGGCTGCCGCCGTTTGTCGATAAGTCAATTTGTTGACCAAGTTGGTGACTTTTTTTTCGTAAAGTTCGGGGGAAGCGGTTTTGAGAACTTCGGCAGATTCTAAATCTTTATCGCCGCCGCCCAAAATCACGAAACGCGCTGACGGATCTTCTTCGGCAATAAGCTCAAGCAAACGCGCGTATTTTTCGGGAGGATAATGTACTCTGCCCCAGACGCCGCCCATGCATAAGGAGTAAAGCGAGCCGGAGACATTTCCCAAACTTTCAAGAGCAACTGAAAAATCACGGAAGGTGTACCAAGCCTCAAGTTTTCGATTTGAAATCGGAGCGCGTAAAGTTTCTTCAGGGAGCAAAAAAAATCTGTCTGCCATGTGACAACGGGTATCGCCATAAGGAATCAGATGCGTCGCCAGCAATTTTGAATAAACGAGCAAGTTACTTTTCCTTATGGCGTCGGCTTTGGCTCTATTCAAATTACGTTGGTAAATACTTATCAAGCGAATCTTTGCGCCGCTCATGTACGTTAAAAGATTTGTAGACGCGTGAATCGAAAAGGAAAAGCAGAGGTCAAAACATCGCTCAAGTAATTTTTCGGCAGTTTCCATAACCAAGTTGTACATTCTCGGAAATTTGGAAGTGTATTTGTCACACAAAATTACTTCGTCGACATAAGGACAAACTTCTGCAAAACTGAACGGCTTTTTATATGAAACCAACGTTATATGCGCTTCGGGATAAATACGGCGAACTTCTCGTATGGCACCCGTTGAAACCATAAAATCGCCGACGCCCAAATCTGTCAAAATAAGTATGTTGGCGTCTTTTGTTTTTGCAGGGGAAGGATCGAAATTTTCGCGATAACCCGCCTCGGCAAATTTTGGTTCCATAAAATCCGTAAAAACTTTTATATCGAGCACCGATTCCGGCTCTGTGAAATTTTTGTCTCGAAATTCCTTAAAAGCTTCCATTACAGCGGAAATATTTTTTTCGGGCACTTTACTCACAAATTTTTCCTCCCAATTATCGTTGAGATATGCACGTACTCCTGCCATACACGCTCATTCGTAAATAAAAACTGTAATCGCAACTTATAATCAAGCCGAATTGTAGCATACGTAACGAAATTATTGCAACCGTAAAACACAATTTCCGCTGCCTTCAAAAATTTTTCAAGCAGTCTCTTCCGTCACGTTTTCGAGCGGGAAAATCTGCGGCTCTTCTTCGCCTTTTATGCAGGCCTCGGTTACGACGACGCGGCGCGGTTCGTCGCTCTTGGGAATTTCAAACATCACGTCGAGCATAACGTCTTCGATAATTCCTTTGAGCGAGCGCGCGCCCGTTTTGCGTTCGATTGCCATTTTCGCGACTTGACGAAGTGCCGCCTCTTCAAACTCAAGCTTAACGTTGTCCATCGCCAAAAGTTTTTCGTACTGTTTGACGGGCGCGTTTTTCGGCTCGGTTAAAATTCTCATAAGCGCGTCCTCGTCGAGAGTTTCAAGCGTGCAGATGACCGGCAGCCGTCCGATTATCTCCGGGATAATTCCGTACTTCATTAAATCTTCGGGGCGCACCTGGTGAATCAGCTCGTTGAATTTTTTGTCGGTGTCTTCCTTGGACGGAATTTCGGAGCCGAAGCCGATTGCCGAATTGTCTTTCTTGATTCTCTTGTCGATAATTTTTTCTATGCCGACGAACGCGCCGCCGCAAATGAACAAAATATTTTTCGTGTTGACTTTAATCGTCGGGGCTTCGGGGTGTTTGCGTTGGCCGCGCTCGGTGAATTCGACGACGCTGCCTTCCAACATTTTTAAAAGCCCTTGCTGAACGCCTTCGTGGCCGGGGTCGGCGGTTATCGAATTGTTTGCGCCGGATTTGCGGGCGATTTTGTCGAACTCGTCCAAATAAATTATTCCGTGCTCGGTTTTCTCAATGTCTTTGCCTGCCGCGTAGTAAAGATTTCTCACGGCGACTTCGACGTCCGCGCCGACGAAGCCCGCCTCCGTCAAACTCGACGCGTCCGTCACGGCGAAGGGAATATCCAACAGCCGCGAAAGATGACTTAACATGGCAGTCTTGCCGCAGCCCGTCGGCCCCATGATTATCACGTTCGACTTTTCAATTTCTTGGTCGCCGTCACGATTCTCCAGCTCGTACTTCATGCGCTTGTAGTGATTGTAGGCCGCGACGGACAAAATTTTTTTCGCTCTGTCCTGCATGATGATAAATTCGTCGAGATATTTTTTGATGAGGTGCGGTTTATTTTTCTCCAGCAGTTCGCCGAGCGTGTCGCTGAAATTTTTTTTCTTGTTGCGCGTCTTGTGCGCCTCGTCCTCTTCGATGAAATGATAAATATTTTTTACGCAGTTCCTGCAAATGCCGAAGCCGGTGTTCGGGTCGAGGACGGGCATGTCCGCGCGGCTCTGAACTTTTACGCGACGCCCGCATAAGCTGCAATGAAACGTATCGAATGCCATTTGAGAAAGTCTCCTTTATAAAAAAACTTGCAATAAAAATTCCCGGCGCGTATAATACACCTTGCGCGGTTTTCGCGTCAACTTAAAATCTTCAGCAAGTGATTTGTTTGACGGAAGGATTGGGAGAATGGAACAAACGAGTATAACCGACAACAATCGCTACCCGATGTATTGTTATATCGCCTCCAAGAACGATGCGGAGTTTGCAAACTTTAAGCGGCATCCCGTTTACAATTCTGTTCTTGAGCACGTTTCTCCTCAAGAGGGAAGCGACTACCTCAGAAAAATTTTGGAAGATAACGAGTTGCATTTGTCAGTTCAAGATTGGAAATATATTTTGCGGAACGACTCAATCGGAAATCCGCGCACGATTCAATATAGTTTCGGCGATTCGCAAATTGTTTGTTCGCCCACGACTCTGCGCTACGTGAAAGTTCTTTCCGACATTTCAAAACTATTCCCTGAAAATATAATTCGGGGGGGGTATCCGAGATTGGCATAGGATCCGGCGGACAATGCAGAATTTTAATGCACGCTCTGCCGCTTGCCTTTTATAATCTTGTCGACCTTCCCGAAGTCCTTTCACTTGCCGAAAGATTTTTAACTGAACTTGACGTGGCGGGCGACATTCGCTATATTGACGGAACTCATCTTTATCATGACGCGCCGTGCGATTTGTTAATCAGCAACTACGCTTTTTCCGAGCTGGTCAAACCCGTGCAAGATATTTACATTAAAAAAATTCTTCGCCGAGCCAAAGCCGGTTATATAACTTGGAATCAATCTGCTTTGAATGCATTCGGCTGGAGCGGCGGTTACACTTTGGAAGAATTTTTACCAATGATTCCCGGAGCAACGACGATTCCCGAAGAGCCTTTGACTGCCGAAGGAAATTGCATCGTCGTTTGGGGAACGAAATAGAAAGTGAGGTGCTCAAGCATGAAGGAAAAAATTCATCCGCAGTACTTTGAAGCGACGGTTACTTGCGGTTGCGGCAATACTTTCAAGACCGGCTCCACGAAAAAAGAATTGCGCGTGGACGTCTGCTCGAAATGCCATCCGTTTTTCACGGGACGCCAGCGCGACGTTAAAGCGGGCGGGCGCATTGAAAAGTTCAACAAACGCTACAAGAAAGCTTGAACAAAAATTTTCAGGCAGGGTTGCCGAACGCGCCCTGCCTGTTTTGATTTTAACGGAGGAAATCATGGACAGAATTTTGTTCTTAAGGAAATTTATCGAAGAGCCGAAAAAAATCGGAAGCCTTACACCCAGCTCAAGTTTTCTCGCCGACAAAATGTTGCGTGATTTGCCGTGGGAAAATTTTTCGTACGCAGCCGAATTGGGTGCGGGCACGGGAACAATCACAAAAAAAATTATCGAACGCAAGCCGAACGATTGCAAATTTTTGGTCGTCGAACAAGATTATTCCATGCGGCATCTTTTGGAAGAAAAATATCCCGACGTAGTGTTTGATTCGTTCGCAGAAAATTTGAGCAGAACTTTGCAGAGAATAAATTTCCCGCTGCTCGACTGTGTGGTTTCCGGCTTGCCGTTCGCGAACATGGAAGAAGATTTGCGGCGGCGAATCATTGAAAATGTTTGCGACTCTTTGAAACACGACGGCGTCTTTGTCATGTTCCAATATTCTTTGCAGATGAACAGTTTGTTGAAGAAATATTTTTCCTCGGTGAAGACAGATTTTTTTCTTCTGAATTTTCCGCCCGCGTTCGTTTACTTCTGTAAGAAATGAGGCGGCAATTTGAAAGCACAGAAAAATTTTTATGTCACAATTTCCGATTTTCTTATTCGCAACATTGAAGAAAACAAAAAATTTATTTGTGTGCTGTTCGTTTGCAATCTGACTTATTTCGTCAACACTTATATGATTCTTGATTTTCGCGAGATAAATCCCGCCGCGTCAAAATTTTTTATTTTTCCTGCAACCTATCTTTTGCTTGAAATTTTTGTGGTGACGCTGATTTTTAGTCACTTGCCGAAAATTTTTGGCAAAATCTTTGTCGCCGCGACTGTGATTCTTTTTTGCATTGATTCGTTTACTTTGATGCTTTATCGAAGCGTTTTCGACAAAGGCATGTTTCAAATTTTACTCGACACGAACATTCAAGAGGTTGCGGAATATATCGGCGACTATTCGAACGTGCTGTTGTCGAAAATTTTTTTTGTGGTGCCGTTCATAATTTTGCTTGTGCTCCTTTTTAAAGTCGGTGTCGGCTTGATAAATTTCTTTTTGAAACGCGACATACGAGTTTTGCGTTGCTCGGTCATTTTAATTTTGATGAGTTTGATTTTTTTGACAGGATTTTCAACCGCCGAATTTTTTTTCATGAGAAATCCTCTGTCGATAATCCGCGTAAGTTTTTTAATCCCGCGCGCTCTTAACGAGATTCGCGAATATCGGGAAGTCTACAAAAATCTTGACAGCGTAAAAGTCGAAATCACACGAAACGACAGCCGACTTCCTTGGGTAATTTTTATTCTCGGCGAGTCGACAAATCGCAATCACATGAGCGTTTACGGCTACGACAAAGCGACGACACCAAATCTTCAGCGACGGCTTGAGAAAAACGAGTTGATACTTTTCACCGACTGCATAAGCGGAGCCACCGAAACCATGCCCGCCTGTCAGAGAATTTTTACTTTCTACGATAACCGCACGGCGACCGATAAGCCTTGGTATCGCTTCACAAATCTTTTCGACATTTTGAAAGCGGCGGGCTATCATACGGCGTGGCTTTCCAATCAAGAAGTCACAGGCATTTACGGCAATGTTCCTCGCGCCTATGCCGACCGCTGTAACGAAAAAAATTTACAACCCTGCATGACACGGAGACCACAGTTTATGAATTCGATGAAAAAATTCTTCTGCTCCTCGACGACAGCTTAGAAAAAAATTCTTCTGCGAAAAATTTTTACGTTCTGCATCTTCTCGGCACGCATTTAAATTATCGTGCACGCTACCCGGAAGAATTTGAAATTTTTAAGGCGGACGACGAGCCGGCCAAAGAAGCTTTTCAAAGAGATTTTCAAGCCGCCTACGACAACGCCGTACTTTACAATGACTTTATCGTCGAGGAAATTATCAAACGCTTTGAAGACAAGGACGCGATTGTAATTTATATTTCCGATCACGGTGAAAATGTTTTTGAAGACGGAATTCATTTGGGGCACGGGCCGGCCGGAAAAGATAAATGGCAATATGAAATTCCAATGGTGATTTGGTGCTCTAAAAAATTCAAAGAAAATCATTCCGAACTTGAGCAAAAAATTTCTGCGGCAAAAAATCTTCCTTTCATGACAGACGATATGATTCACGCGCTGTTGGATTTAATGCAGATTCAAACACCGGATTTTGATTCGCGCAAAAGTTTGTTCAGCAAAGACTTTGACAGCACTCGGAAAAGAATTTACAAAGACAACGAATATAAAAATGGCGAAATAATTCCTGCAGGGAGTTGATTGAATGGAGAAACCAATCGTCGGCGGGCAGGCGGTCATCGAAGGAGTGATGATGCGCGGCTTCGGGAAAGTGGCGACGGCCGTGCGCGAGCCCGACGGAAATATAAACGTGCAAGTCAAAGCAGTCAGTTCGATTGCCGACCGTTTTCCGATTTTAAAATTGCCAATCCTTCGCGGCGCGGTCAGTCTGTTCGAGTCGTTAATCTTGGGCATGAAGTCGTTGTCGTTTTCGGCGCAGGCGGCCGGCGAAGAGGACGAGCAACTTTCCGACAGAGAATTAATCGCCACGATAATTTTTGCAATCGCTTTGGCGTGCGTGCTGTTCTTGGCGATACCGACGGGCGCGGCGAAATTTTTTCACACGCTGACCGACGACCCGATAATTTTAAATTTGGCGGAAGGATTTTTGCGTCTGATAATTTTTTTGGCGTACCTGTTCGCCATCTCCCGCATGAAAGACATTCGGCGCGTCTTCCAATATCACGGCGCGGAGCACAAAACAATTTTCTGTTACGAGGCGAACCTGCCGTTGACGGTCGAGAACGTAAAAAAATTTCCGCGCCTGCATCCCAGGTGCGGAACAGCTTTTTTGTTAATCGTCATGCTCGTGAGTATTTTTGTCTTCGCGTTCCTCGGTTGGCCTGACTTGTGGTTGAGAATTTTGTCGCGAATAATTTTGTTGCCGCTGGTGGCGGGGCTGTCGTATGAAATAATTCGATTCTCTGCGCGCTCGGAAAATTCTTTCGTGAAGTTGGCGACGCTGCCGGGGCTGTGGCTGCAATATTTGACGACGCGCGAGCCGGACGATTCGATGATTGAAGTCGCGATAAAATCTTTGGAAGCCGTCACGCCTCCTCCGCAGACGGAATAATTATTTCGGGCGCGTCAAAAGTTTTGTCGAGCTCAAGGATTGTGTCTTCGATGACGTTGTATTTCACGTGCTGATATTCTTTTCCGTCGAGCTGCACGCCGTCGGCGAACTTAACTTTTTTCTCCGCCTTGAGATTAATTTTTCCGTAGAAGTCCACGATTTTTTCTTGCCAATTAAAAACTGCCGTGTCCGAAGTTATCGTGACACTTTTTTTATTTTCAAATTTAACTTTGCCGGTGACCTCGGCGGTTTTCGTTTGCCACTGAAGATAAGCGCGTTCGCAGCCGAAAGAAATATTTTCCTGCGCGAGTTTGACGTTGCCTTCCGCCCAGCATTTTTGTTTGGCGACGCTGACAAGAGCCTCGTCGGCCGTGACGGTCGCTTTAAAGCCGTGGTTGTCAATCACGACGTGCACGTTGTCTTTCAAAACGTAAACGCCTCTGAAAATGTCGAAGTAAGTTTCGCCCGCAGAAATCTCCGGCATCGCGGCAAAAATTTTTCCTTGCGCGAAAAAAATCATCAGCAACGCAAGCCCGAAAATTTTTAAAGTCCTCATGAAAATTTACCTCCCAAAATTTTTTCGTAACGTTTGAACGCGGTGAGCGATTAAAAAGTTCCAGCAACGTCGAGGCGCGTCCGTTGGGTCAAGCGTCACGCTTGCTCCTCATTAACTGAACGAAAATTAAAGTTGCGTCGACGACCGCCGCGATTAAAA
>CAMJQS010000056.1 GCA_946408105.1 uncultured Selenomonadales bacterium
AGTTCAGATTTTCCGAAGACGTCATCGAATCGTTGCTTAGAATCAAATGGTGGGATTGGAGCCTCGACAAAATCCACGACAACTTCAAATATTTTAATGACATCGAAAAATTTATTTCTCTGCACGACAAGTAAGGAGTAATTTTTATGGCGTACAAAACTTTAATCTTCGGCGTCGACGACATGTTTAACGAGCTTCAACCTTTTTACGCCCGCGAAGTTCAGCGCGGCAATTTGGAAATCGTCGCGTACGCCGTCTTTGAAAACGGCGGCATTCGCATCGTCGACGCGGCAGATAGACCGGGGGGGGGAATCAATTTCAGCTGGCGATAATTTCTTCCCGAAATGATTTTTATCGGCGCATGAAATTTTTGGAGGCGCAAGGTTTCCCTCGTAACAGGATTATCGACGGCAATATTTTTAAGGTTCCGAATTTGGATTTTCAGCGTCTGTTGAATGAAGGCGTCGCTTACGGAACTTTTGATAAAAATTCTTTTGAAGATTTTCTGCGCACAATATATCCGAGAATCTATTTTGGGAATAACGCTCTTTTAAAATTCGGCACGAAAAGTTACATTATCAAATCTTCCATTGACGGAGACGGAATAATTTCCATAAATAATTTTTCTGCTCTCTCATGGAACATCACTTTTGAGCTTGGGCTCAATATAGACCATAATCAAAGAAGCGTCGGCCAATATGGCTATTATAATTTTGATTGGCCATATCCCAATGAATTTCTTCCGCCGCAAGGACAATGCAAAATTTTAATCGGTTCGGACGTTTGGATTGGTCGCGGCTGCATTTTGAAATGCACTAATCCCGAAAAGCCGCTGATTATCGGGGACGGCGCAGTCATTGCCTCGGACAGCGTCGTCGTTAAAAACGTTCCGCCCTATGCAATCGTCGGCGGCAATCCCGCAAAAATTATCAAGTTCAGATTTTCCGAAGACGTCATCGAATCGTTGCTTAGAATCAAATGGTGGGACTGGAGCCTCGACAAAATCCACGACAACTTCAAATACTTCAATGACATCGAAAAATTTATTTCTCTTCACGACAAGTAAGGAGGTTTGCTTATGGCAATGCTTGAAGTCAAAGACATCAACGTTTATTACGGCGCGATTCACGCGATAAAAGGAATAAGTCTTGCCGTAGAGGAAGGCGAAATCGTCACGCTGATTGGCGCGAACGGCGCGGGCAAATCCACGACGCTTAGAACAATTTCGGGATTGCTCAAGCCCAAGACCGGCGAAATAAATTTCCTCAACAAAAATATCGCAGGAATGCCGGCGCATAAAATCGTTCACGAAGGAATTTCTCAAGTGCCCGAAGGCCGAAGAATTTTCGCGGAGATGACCGTGCTGGAAAATTTGGAGCTGGGAGCCTTCACGCGCACGGACAAAGACGAAATCCAAAACGATTTAAAAAGGGTCTTCGGACGTTTCCCGCGGCTGGAAGAAAGAAAAGCTCAATTGGCGGGAACACTTTCCGGCGGCGAACAACAAATGCTGGCAATGGGTCGCGCGCTGATGAGTCGTCCGAAACTTTTGCTCCTGGACGAACCGAGCATGGGTCTTGCGCCGCTTTTAATCAAAGAAATTTTTAAAATCATCGTCGACATAAACAAGACAGGCACGACAGTTTTGCTCGTGGAACAGAACGCGAACATGGCTTTGTCGGTTGCAAATCGCGCGTATGTTTTGGAGACGGGACGAATCACAATAAGCGGCGACGCAAAAGAACTGGCCGCCAGCGAGGATATCCGCAAAGCTTATCTCGGAGGATAAATTTATGGAACGACTGAAAAAAATCGTCGAGCTCAAAAAACTTTTGGGCGAGTGGTTGGCTTCGGGCGCGGCACTCAAAGAAAATTTTTCCAAGACCGAAAAGCTCATCGCTCAAGAAAAATTCACGGACGACGAGACAATCGAAGTCCTGCGAAAAAATTTGTTCGGCTGGATAGCGGAAACAAATCTTTGCCGCAATTTGTATTCGGAAATTTTCAAAGAGCCGTTGCCCGAAAAATTTTCTGACGCGGAAAAAATTTTGAGCGCGGAAGAAAAAAGAATTCTCGAGGCAAATATTTTTCGACAGGCGGAAAAATTTTTGTTATTGGTTGCGCCGGCCGCCGACCTGAAAAAAATTTTGCGCGCGCATCAAGCGGAACTGAAAAAATTACTTGCGCGGAAACGACAAAACGCACGATTGAAAGCCGCCGTCGAACCTTACGCAAAATTTATCAACGCAACGGAGGAAAAAGATTTCGGCAAAAAATTTTCCATAAGCAACGAGCTTCGCGAAATTTTCAGCGACGATTTAATCGGGCGCGGGCTTTTCGGGAACGAATTGATTTTTGCCGAAGCCGAAGAAGTTGCAGAGAAAAAAATTGTCGGGCGACGCAGAAAAATTTCTTCGCCCGAAACGAATCCGCCCGAACCGGAGCCGCCGCCCGTCGAAGACAACTTTAAAAAAATTCTCGGCGACAAGAACGCGCTGTTGACGGAAAAAGATTTTGCCGCGTGGGAAAAAATTTTCGTCGTCGAAAAGAACGACCGCAACAAAGAATTTTCCGCCGTCCGTTTCAGGCGCGACTTCAAGAACGCAGAAATTATTAAGCCCGTCTTGCAATACGTTGCCAACAGCGGCATTCTTTCCCGTCCCGCCTTTTGCCCGAAGAAAATGCCCAAGGACATCATGGAAGGCATCGCGCAACTCCTGTTCAGCAAAGGTTATCTTCAAAAATATTCCTTCGGGAAGTACGGCAGCTTTTACGGCTTGACGAGAAATTTTTTTGAGTTCGTGAAGACCGCCGGCGGCAGAAAATTTGTCGACGTGAAACGCAACAACCTCGACCTCGAAAGACTTTGTTTTATCTCGGAGAAAATGAAGTTCGCGCTCGTCCGCACGATTTACTGTCGCCTTTACGAAATTGAATTTGATAACGGAAATATTTTTTCCGACGTGGAGTTTTCGCCGGAAGCGTTCAGGCTGGAGTTCGTCGGCAAAGACAAACGCGATTTGTTGTTCGGCTGTTTTTGGGACGACGCCGAGAAGAGCGAAACTTTTTTGAAGCGGCAGAAAAATTATTTCAAGCGGGTCGGAAAATATAATCGGCTGTTCGTGGCGGGGCTTAACCTTGAGCACGCACAAAAAATGTTCGACGCGCTCAAGGAAATTTTCGCGGAAGACGCCCCGGAAAGCGACGAAATTTATTTTTATGACTTCGCGGCCGAAGAATTTTATTTCAAAGACACGGCGGAAAAAATTTCTGCGGAAAATATTTGGAAGACTGCGCCGCCGCCCGAAGAGCCCAAGCCCGAAAAAAATTTTGTGCCCGAAAAAATTCCCGCGCCCGAAAAAATTTCTCTCCCGCAAAAATCTGCGGCACCCGCGCTCGACGCCGACGTTAAAGAAAAAATTTTGGGCGACGTGAAAAGTTTGCTCCTCGACAAAAAATTTTACTGCGCGACGGCTTACCTCAAGGCGCAGTGTTTGGAAGTCAAAGAAGCGGAGACGCTTTATCGGCAGCTGGCCTTCGCGCTTGACGACCCGCTTTTGAACGAGGGCTACAGTGCCGACGCGATTTCCATTTTGGCGACGCAAGACGACGACGACTTCAACGAGGCTTTGATAACCGCCGCCGCCGTCCGCGCATTTTTTTATAATGACTTCGGCGTCGATTACGGCGTCCCGATTCTTCACGCGCTGACGAAAAATTTCAAGCTCGTCCAATCAAACGCGGCTCTCGCAAATCTCATCGACGACTTGAAAAATTTTAAAACCGACGTGATGAAGGGCGTCGACTTTTACGCCGATTATCGCACGAAGGACAGATTGGTCGCCGAAGAAAATCTTTCCAAAGTCATTCAAAGCGCGGAAAATTATTCGCTCATCTTCGACGGCCGCCAAACCGATAAAGCTTTCAACAAAACTTTTATAAAGCTGAAAAGATTTCTCTTCGCCCGCGACGGCGACCTCGGACAAATTTTCAGCGCGATAAAGGACAGGAACGAAGCGCGCTCGGAAGACACGCTCAACTTAATCAAAGATTTTTTGGCGGAAGTTTTTCTTAAAAAGGATGCCGACTTCACGCCCGTGAACATCGACAGCGAAAAGCTCAATCAATTTATCGCCGACCGGTGGAATTTGGTTTGCGAGAAAAAAAATCCCGGCAAGTTGACGGGCGAACTGGAAAACAGCATTACGAAAACTTTGGAGCGCGCCGCCGAAATTATGTGCGCGTGGGTCAACTGCGCCGAAATTCTCATCGCGGGCGAAGAGGACAGCGGCACTATCGAATACAAAAAAATTCGTTCGCGGCTTTTGGACAACATTAAACGGGCGCAAAAAAATTTGGCGGGCGACGCGGGCTCGGCGGTCGTCGAAAAAACTTTGGCGGAAATTTCCGCTCGGCTCGACGGCTCCTACAGCAAGCTTGAGAAAAAATATTTTTACGCGGAATTTTTGCGCGGCGACAAAATTGTTCTCAACGAAAATTATTTGCCGAACTTTGAGCTGAACATTTCCGACGGCTCACGAAAAAATATTCCCGAACAAATTAAAAAGCACGCTGCGCTTGAGTGGCCGACCTTTGAACGGCGAATCGAAAAAATTTTTGAGGAAGGCGGCGACGATTTCGGCTCCGCGCAACTGATTGACGATTACCTTAAAGAAATTTCGGGCGCATCGTTCATCGAGAAAAAAGAATACGACGCGGCGAAATGTATTGCCGGTGCCGCCAAAGACACGGAACGCGCCTTGAAAAATTTTGTCGGCGGGTTGGAACTTGCGCAAAGCTACGGACAGTTCGACACGTTGTCCGAAGGCGAGAAGGAAAAAATTTTGCAGCTCGTCGAAAACGCCTGCGAATACTCGGAGGCAAGCAAAAATTTCGGCGTCTTCTTCCGCGTGAAAAAATATTGGGAAGACTTCATCGCGGCCAACGCAGCCAAGCGCGCAGAAATTCTCAAGCAAAATTTAAAGTCGGCGGTCGACAGCTACAAAAAAATTTCAAGCAACTTCGACGCGGCGGAGCTTGATGACAGCGTAGCGGAAATTGAAAAGATAATCGAGTCGCAGAATTTCACGGCGGCGCAAGGTTTGATTTTCAAACTCAATCGCGGCGAACTCTACAAAAAATTCGACGACGCACAAGACACGCCGCTTGTAAAATTTTTGGACGCGGAAGAATACAGCAACTGCTACAACCGCGTCAAAGACAGCGGCTACTCTCTGGAAATTTTAATCGGCAAAAAAATTTCGCCGCGCGAAAAAGTTTCCCGCGCCAAACTCAGCCTCGTGAAAAATTGGATAACGAATCCCGTCGGCGAAGACAGAATCAAAACTTTGCTGGAGTTGCTCGGCTTCAGCGTCGAAGGCGTTCAAAAAATTTCCTTGCCCGGCACCAACACGATTAGCTTTCACGTAAAAATTTTCGGCGCGGGGCAAACGAAATACAGCCACCCGATAGCAGCGTTCGGCTCGGACGCGGAAATTAACGGCTTCAACGTCGCGTGTCTTTTCGGCAAGTTCGACGAGAAAAATCTTTTGGAAAAATTTAAAGAGCTGGGCAACGGCAGACACACGCTGGTATTTTTGGATTACGCGCTGGATTTGCCGACGCGCCGCCGCCTTGCCAAAGAAATTAAGCTCGACAAAAATCTGACAAAAGTTTTCGCGGTCGTCGACAGAGTGGCGATAATGTTTTTGCTGAAAAATTGCGCGGAACAGCTCGGCACGAAGAGAATCACCGATACGCTGATGTCGCTGGTCATGCCGTTCGCGCGCTGCCAGCCGTACATTTGGTCGCCGCGAATTCCTTTGCCGCCCGAAATGTTCATCGGGCGCGAAAACGAAATCAACGAGGTAATGAATCACGGCGGAGTGAATATCGTTTGCGGCGGCCGCCAACTGGGCAAGTCCGCGCTCCTGAAAATGGCATGCAGAAGAGTCGACGGCAACGAAAACGAACGCGCAATTTTTATCGACATCGACGACAAAAATTATCGGGAAGCGGCACTCCTCACGAGCCGCGAACTCAGCGATAAAAATTTCTTCGCCAAACCCGTGGAAACCGACGATTGGGAAGAGCTCACCCGCGCGATAAGAAATCGTCTTGCAAGTTCGGAGCCGACGAAAATTTCTTACTTCCTGCTCACGCTCGACGAGGCCGACAAGTTCATCGAATCTTGCGCGGAAAACAATTACGCGCCGATTGTCGCGCTCGCCAGAACTCAACAGGAAGATTACGGCGGCAGTCGTTTTAAATTTGTCATCGCGGGCTTGAGGAACATCATCCGCTTTGAACGCGAAAAAACTTTCAGCAACAACAATATTTTGCCGACGCTCAAATCGCGGACGATTAAACCGTTCGACGAGAAAGACGCGCGAAAACTTTTGGAAGTGCCGCTGAAATATTTGGGCTTGTATTTTCCCGACAACGAAAAAGATTCTTTGATTCTGACGATTTTGGAGACGGCAAATTATTTTCCCAGCCTCATTCAACTTTACTGCGAAAAATTAATTACTGCGCTGTTCGAGCCGGGCTACGCGGGCTACGACGCCGACACGCCCGTTTATCGAATCAGCGAAGAGCACATCAAAAAAGTTTTGGCCGACAAAGATTTCGCCAAGGACATCAAAACAAAAATTGAAATCACGTTGCGCCTGGGCGAAGATAAATATTATTTCGTCATCGCGAATTTGCTCGCGCACCTTTACTACAAGAAAAATAATTCGGAAGGTTATTCGCCGCAAGAAATTTTGGACGCCGCAGAAAATTTCGGGCTGATTAAAGAACCGTTCCTTCCCGATTCGGCGGAAAAAATCGGCGCGCTCATGGAAGAGCTTTGCGAACTGAACATCTTGCGCAAAACCGGCGCGGAAAAATTTTTGTTCTCCCGCCAAAGAATTCTTCGTATCGTCGGCGCGCTTAACGAGGTCGAAGACGCGCTGTTGAAGTTGATGACGGAGGCCGACGATGATTAACGATGAGCTGTTCGCAAAAATTTGGTGGGAAGATTTGAACGCCCCGCGAAGATTTTTGGTCGAGGCGGCAGAAAAATTATCGGGCGGAAAAAGTTTGGTTCTTCGTCTGCCCAAACGTGTCCCGTGGATTG
This sequence comes from uncultured Selenomonadales bacterium, assembly GCA_946408105.1. GTDB lineage: Bacteria > Bacillota > Negativicutes > Selenomonadales > Selenomonadaceae > Quinella. The sequence continues at coordinate 7,121 of CAMJQS010000056.1, forward strand.
AAAAAATGCGTGACGTTTTGGAAAAATTTTTGCGGCAGGGCACACAGACGATTAACGTCGTCGACGCGGAAAAAATTTCCGTCGCGCCGCAAGAATTCGTTTTGAAAAATTTTTGCGCGAACAAAGACGGCTTCCGCCCCTACAGCAAGAAGGCTTACGCGAAATTTTTGGCGGAGAGCAAAGGCATTGCCCTGAACGACAGCTGCCTTTGGATTCGCAACGCCGCGCCCGAACAAGTCGAGCCGTGGTTCGCGTTCATTGCCGACTATCAAAAATTTTTGAACGGGAAACGCGGCGGAGTTTTTCTCTTGGAGGCGGACGAAAATTTTTGCGGCAAGGCGGGCGTCGAAATTTTTTCCTACGCGGACAAAATCAGCCACTACGACAGCTTCGCGTTTAACATCTTCGCGGCGGCGGACTTCGCCAACGAAAATCATTTGATGAAACAATATCTCGCCGAATTGGTTTCCGCGCTCACCGAAGGCGACGTTGAGTTCGGCGCGGAATGCATCGACAGGCGCGAAAAATTTTTGGAAAGCCCCGGCGAAATTTTTGACGACATTTTGCGGGAAGGAAAATTTATTTCGGAAAAAAATTTTGAAGACATCGAACAGGCGATTTGGATGACGCAACTGAAATTAATTTTCCCGCTCGTCGAAACTTTCCGCAGAAATTTTATCCGTCGCTACGAAGAGCAAATTAAAAACACGCCGCCGTTTTATTCCGCGCCCGAAGAAGTCGAAATCGGTCAGCTTTACGGGCAGTTCAATCAGCGGCGGTGGCTCCTCGACCCGCTCGACGCCGACGA
>CAMJQS010000057.1 GCA_946408105.1 uncultured Selenomonadales bacterium
GCGGCTTCGTTACGTCGCTGTTCGGTTATATCCCGAAGGTCGGCGAGCTGCGCGAGTGGAACGGTTTCCGCTTCAAGGTAAAGGCAATGGACGGCGTGCGCATCGCGAAAATTTTAATCACTCGAACATGAGCAACGTGACGTTGCATCCAATGTTCGCGCTTCGGCGTAAAAAAAATTTTAGTCGATTGCCGCGCCTGTGAAAAAAATTTTTAACGAGAGCCATGAAAATTATTTACGACGAAAAAATTTGCGTGAGATGTTTGGCTTGCGTGAGCGAGTCTGAATTCGGCGGCGTGACTTACGAGCGCGGCCGATTTTTTTTTGACGAGAGCAAGCCGGAAGATTGGGAAAATATAATTTCGATTTGTCCCGTCGCCGCAATCAAGCTTGACGAAAAAATTTTTCGACGACAAAAAAATTTCACTTCCGATTTTTAAAATCAAACGTGATAATTTTGTCGCACTCCATGGGTCGGCCGCTCTGGTCGAGCGCGGGCTTGAACGCCCACTGCACGGCCGCCTTGCGCGCGATTTCGTCGACGAAGTATCTGCCCGAACTCTGAAGTATTTCCGTCGACTTAACTTTTCCGTCCTTGCCGATTCTCGCGGCGAAGGAAATGTAACCTTTGAAGCCGAGCACGCTGCCTTCTTCGGGATAGACTTCCATAATCGTTATCGGCGGGCGCACCAAACGCTGTCGATTGTCTTTGGGCGCGGCGTTTTCTTTGGGCGGCTCTTCGGCTGCAGGTTTTTGTTCGGGCTTAGGTTTGGGTTTGCTTTCGACTTTTGGCGGCGGCTGAATTTTTTGCGGCTCAAGCGGTTTGATTTCGGGCGGCTGTTCGATTTTCGGTTCGGGGATTTTTAATTCGGGCACGAACAAATCTTGCGCGTTGAACGTCGGCAAAATTTCTTGCGCGTCCGTCGAAGGGATTGCCTCTTCCGTAACGACTTCGGGCTGAAAAAATTTTTCGTCGACCAATTCAATTTCCACAACGTCTTCAAAATTTTTTTCGGGCGCGAGCTTCGGCAAGACGTAAAAAAAACTCAACGCCGCCACGAAATGAAAAACAATCGCCGCGAAAATCGTCGCCGCCCAATGAGTTGAGTAGCCGTTCATTTTTTCATCTCCGTAGCGATTGACACGCGCGCCGCTCCCGATTTTTTCAGCAGGTCTAGAACCGCCACGACGCTTTCATAACGAGCAGACTTGTCGCCGCGCAAAACGAAAATTGCATTTTTGTCTTCCGCCAAAGCTTTTTGAATTTTTTCGGCGAGTTGTTGGTTGGGCACGGTGTCTTGGTCGAAGAGAACGTCGCCGCTTGCCAAAATTGTTATCGGCACGACGTTGGGGCGCGTCTCCTGCGTGGCCGTCGACGACTGCGGCAGGCTCACGGGCAAAGAATTAGTCTGCACCATGTAAATCGTGCTGAGCATGAAGAAGACGAGCAAGAAAAGCATTATGTCAATCATCGGGATAATCATGACGAGCGGCTGTTTTTTTTCGCGAAAGTCACGGCGTCTCATGGCGGCCTCCGAGATAAGCGAGCACAATATTTGCGGCTTTGTCGAGAGAGGTTAAATTTTCATCGAGCTTCTGTGCAAAGTAAGTGTGAACGACGAGCGCGAAGATTGAAACGCAAAGCCCGGTTGCCGTCGCGATTAACGCTTCGCCGATGCCGCCCGTTATCGCAAGCGGCTGACCGGCCTGTATGCTGAAAATGTTAAACGATTCAATCATGCCCGAAATTGTTCCGAGCAAGCCGAGCAACGGCGCGAGCGTGACAATCATCGAAAGGTAATTCAATCGCGCACGAAGTTTCATTGCCTCTTCGTCGTAAGCCGTGTTCAAAGCAAGTTCGACGTTTTCGCCCGCGACGGAAGCTTTGACGCCCGCAGCCGCCACGAGTCCGACGCAAGAATTTTCCCGATTGCAAAAGCTTAAGACTTCGCCCGCCTGTCGAGTTTTGAGTTGCTCTTTGAGCGCGGCCAAAAATTTTTCGCTGTCGTGCGAGGCGTAACGATAAAATCTGAAACGTTCAATGCCGATTGCGGCGACCGCGACCGAGCTTATCAAAAGCAGGTACATGACCGCTCCGCCCTTGGAAAAAATTTCAACGGCTTCCAAAAAAATCTCTCCTTTATAAACTGCTTCTGATTGACAAAAGTTCGGCAGCCAAATTTTTTTCCAGCTTGTCTTCCAGCTCGTCCAAAGTCTTTGCGTCGAAAGCGTAAGTGACTTGGGGCGCGCCGTTCACGCGACGTTCGCCGCCGAACTCGTCCGTGTAAATGTTGTAGTACAAAATAAAATCGCTGTTGATTTTAAAGTCGGCGTAGTTGATGACGACAAAGGAACCGTTCGTGACTTCGACGGGCGCGGCGGGGCTGATAAAAAGTTTAAAGCCTTCGAGCGTCGCGGGAAGATTTTTTCCGTAGCTCCACGCGTCGATTTTTTTTTCGCGCAAGAAACGATTTGGATTTTTTTTTCGGACGCCGCGAAGATTTTTCAGCACGTCGACAAGTTGCGAATCAATCATCTCTTTGAAGTGCGCAAAGTTTTCGGTAAAAAATTTCGTCAAACAAAATTCCGTCAGCCCGATTTTTTCTCGGACTTTAAACTCCGTCGTCTCCTCGTGAAAATAAATCGTCACGCCGCAATGATTTTCGTCGTCGTCGCAGCTGAAGAAAATAAATTTGTCGTCGCCGTCGTCGTCGAAAATTTTTTTCACCGCGAAGCCTTCGATTTCGTCGGGCAAATTTTCAAACTTGAGCGCGGCGATTTTATTTTTAAGTTCTTCCTTCAAAAAAATTCCTCCAAAAAATTTTTAGCCATTATAAATTTTGCGCCCGCCAATATCAATCGTTTGATTTGTGCTTTTCGCTGATACCTGTTATAATCGTGAAAAATTTTTCGGGAGTGATTGACGGATGATGAGGATTTTGCTTGCCGAAGACGACAGCCGCCTCGGCAAATTGATTGAGTACATGCTCGTGCAAAATAAATTCAACGTCGAATGGATAACAAACGGCGCGGACATTTTTGAATACGCGATGTACTCGGAATACGACATTTTGGTTTTGGATTGGATGATGCCCAACGTCAGCGGGCTTGAGGCTTGTCGGCAACTGCGCGAGGCCGGCTACGAACGGGCGATTATCATGCTCACCGCCAAAGACACGGTGGAAGACAGAGTTATGGGGCTTGACGCGGGCGCGGACGATTATCTGGTTAAGCCGTTTGAATTCGACGAACTGCTTGCAAGGCTGCGCGCACTCGGTCGACGCTCCACGCAAAAAATTCAGCAGGAAATTATCGAAATCGGAGAGTTCACTTTAAATCGCACGACAAAAGTTTTGATGAAGAAAGACCAAGTTATACAGTTGTCGCCGCGCGAATTCCAAATCTTCGACCTGCTCGCCCAAAACCTCGGAGTCGTCGTGCCGCGCGATATTATCCTCGACAGAATCTGGGGACTGGAGCGCGACATAACTTCCAACAACATTGATTCGTACATGAAGATTTTGCGCAAGAAGCTGACGGAAGTCGACGGGACAATCGCGATTAAAACCGTCCGCGGCATCGGCTATCGTCTGGAGGCTTGAAAGGCAATGCGCAATGCGCAATGCGTAATGCGCAATGGAATGAGGAATTAGGAATTGGAAATATTCGGGCGCAGTCGGCGGCAACTGGCCTTTGCCTACGCGCTTATCATGAGCCTTTTTTTGGCAGTAATAATTTTTGTCGTGCACATGGCAATGAATTGGTCAATGTTTTCCGAACAGGCGCAGGAACTTTCGGACGCGGCCAACGGCGTCGCCGAAGTGCAAATTTTTTATTTGAAAAATCCAAACGATTCTGTCGACGAAAACCGCTACTTCAAAACCGCAAACGACAGATTATTTTTTTACATCTTCAACGATAACAAGCAGCTGATTCGTTTTGAGCGCGCGTCGTTCAGGATTGAGCAATTTGTTTTGGACGTTATCGAAAGCTGGAGCATTGACGAAGGCGAAGTCGAAGTCTTCCGCCACTCCAACGAGACCGGGCAACTGAACACCGTGATGATGATGTCGAAAAAAATTATCGCGGAAAACACCGTCCAAACTCTTTACGTCGGCAAGGACGTTACCGCGCTTTATTCCGGCCTGCAGAAGGCAACCTACGCGCAAATTGTCTTGGGCGGCGTCGCGTTGCTAATCGCCTCGGCAATCGGCTACTTCATGGCGGGGCGCGCGCTCGTTCCGCTCAAGGAAGCTTACGACAAGCAAAAACAGTTCGCGGCGGACGCCTCGCACGAATTGAGAACGCCGCTTGCAGTCGTCATGGCGTCGGCTGATTTGCTGTTGGCCGACCCGTCGATTAAAGAACCTTTCTTGCGACAAGTCCTCGAAGATTTGAAGAGCGAAGTAAAAAAAATGACGAACCTCGTCAGCGATTTGCTCATGGTCGCACGCTCCGACAACAACGCGCTGAAATTTAAAATTCAGCGGCTCGACTTGTCGGAAATTTTAATGCAAGCTATCCGAACGATGACGCCCATTGCAGAGAAAAAAAATATTCACCTCGCGGGCGAAAATTTTCGTAAAGCTTTGATTAATGCCGACGAACAAAAACTTAAACAGCTGGCGATAATCCTCGTCGACAACGCGATTAAGTACACGCCCGAAGGCGGCTCGGTGCTCGTGGCAATGGAAAAGGTCGACAACGCCCGCGCGGTCTTCGCCGTCATGGACAGCGGCATCGGCATCGCGGCGGAAGATTTGGACAAAGTTTTTGAGCGGTTCTATCGCGTCGACAAAGCGCGTTCGCGGGAGATGGGCGGCAACGGTTTGGGCTTGGCGATTGCGGCGGAAATTATAAAACTTCACGAGGGAAAAATTTCTGTCGCGTCCAAACTCGGCGAAGGAACGAAATTTACCGTCGAGCTCAAAGTCAATCTGAAAAAATAATTTCAAAAAAAAATCTGCCCGACGATGAGCAGATTTTTTTAAATCGGTACGCGATTTTCTATTGCCTTGGCGATTGTCAAAGAGTCCGTGCCCGCGAAGTCCGCGCCGACTGCCAGCCCGCGCGCAAGTTTCGTGACTTTGACGCCGACGGGATTTAATAATCTGGAAATGAACAGCGACGTTGCATCGCCTTCGACCGTCGGCTCGAACGCGATAATCACTTCTTCGACGTTATCTTCGCCGACGCGTTTTATCAGTTCGCGCAAACGAATATCTTCTTGAGAGACGCCCGCCAGAGGAGAAATCAGTCCGCCCGTCACGTGATATTTTCCGTTGAAAGTTCCCGCGCGTTCTATGGCGTCGAGGTCTTTGGCGTCCTTGACGACGCAGATAATTTTTCCGTCGCGTTTATCGGAAGCGCAAATGTCGCAAATATTTTTATCGGCGTCAATCGTGTTGAAACAAATTTCACAGGCGCGCGTGTCGAGTTTGACGGAACGAATCGCCGCCGCCAAATTTTCCACGTCGTCGGCTTTCATTGCCGCGATATGATAAGCGAGCCGAGCGGCAGTTTTGTTCCCGACGCCCGGCAATTTTGTGAGCGACTCAACCAGAGCCGTCATTGCTTTTGAACTCATAAAAAAATTTTACGCCTTGCCTCCGCCCAAAAATTTTCCGATAAGGTCGTTCATGTCGCCGAGGTTGCCCAAGCCGCCGAGCCCGCCGAGCGCATTGCCGGCAAACGCGCTCATGTTCGCCGAAATTTTTTTGTCCATTTCCGCGTTGGCCGCGTTGACCGCGCTGATAACCAAATCTTCAATCGCGCTGACGTCTCCGTCTTGAACGAGTTCGGGCGCGATTTTAATTTCTTTGACGACTTTTTCGCCGTCGACGGTTGCGCTGACCATGCCGCCGCCGACTTGCGCCGTGGCCGTCTCCTGTTTGAGCCGCGCTTTATTTTCCTCGAAGCTGCGTTGCAAAGCTTGCGCCTGTTTCATTATCGCGTTTAAATCGAATCCCTGTTGTGCCATTTAAATCTCTCCTCAATCGTTAATTTTCACGGCGTCTGAAGCGTGAAAAATTTTCATCGCGACATCCAAATTTGAGCGGTCGGGTTCGGGCAATTTGTTCAGCACGGGCGGCGGCAAGTTTTCATTGACGACGGCAGAAATTTTTATCGTGCGCCCCGCGACCCGCGAAACTTCCTGTTCAAATTGTTGCTTGTGTTGCTGTTCAAACAAGCCGACCATAATCGACGACTTGAAAGCCAAAGTCAAAACGTCGCCCGAAAAATTTGTGACGACCGCCTTGTCCACCGAAGCCGCCGAAAATTTGTTTTCCCTGTTCAAAACTTCCAACGTATCATAAAAAATTTTTTTTCCCGCGTCAAGATTTTCACTCGGCGCGGAAGTTTGCACGGCGGCAATCGGCGCGACGAAATTTTGAACGGGCGCGGCCAATTTCATCAGCGTCATTTCCAAAATTATATCGGGGATGCCGGAGCCGTACATTTCGCCCGTCGCTTTGCGCAGGCCGTCGATGAGATTGTCGAACTCGGAAAAATTTTTTTCGCCCCTGTTGAGCATTTCAAATTCAATGTCCCTCAGCCGTGTGATTAAAGATTCGGCGATTGCATTTGCCGCCAACCCCGAACGAAACGCGCGAGTGATTGCCTTGCCGACGGCCGCTCTGTCTTTGGCGCGGACGGCAGAAATTATTTCGTCCAGGCTCTCGTCGGAAATTAAGCCCAAAGTTTCGTTGACGTTTTGCAAAGTGATTTCCTTGTCAGCCATCGCGTAGCACTGGTCAAGATAAGTCAAGGCGTCGCGCATGGAGCCTTCCGCCAGCCGCGCGATTTTTTTTGCGGCTTCCTCTTGAAGCGAAACGTTCAGCCTTCGGGCAAGCGTCAAAAGATACGGCGCGATTGTCATCTGCGGAATCAATCGGAAATTTAAAACTTGGCAGCGCGAACGAATCGTCATGGGCACTTTGTTTATTTCCGTTGTCGCCAAAAAAAATGCCACATTCGGCGGCGGCTCCTCGATTAATTTTAAAATCGAATTGACCGCCTCGAACGAGAGCATGTGAACTTCGTCGATGATGAAAGTTTTCACGCGCGCGCGCAGCGGTGCAAGATAAGCCGTCGACAAAAGCCGCGTGACATCTTCGACCGAACGATTGGACGCCGCGTCGAATTCCACGTTGTCGGGCGACGAGTCAAAATTTTTGCAGGCGTCGCATTTGTTGCAGGGAATTTCTTTTTTGTCAAGCGGACGACCTGCCGCTTGCGCCTCGTGAACTTTGTCGCAGTTCATCGCCTTTGAAAGGAGCCGCGCCGTTGAAGTTTTGCCCGTGCCGCGCGTGCCGACCAAAAGATAGGCGTGCGAAAGTCTGTTGCTTGAAACCGCCCGCGCCAAGGCGTTGGAGATGTGCTCTTGCCCGACGAGCTGCGATAAAGTTTTCGGGCGGCCGCGCGTATAAAGTGCCTCGTAAGCCATGAAAAATCTCCCTTCGGTCGATTTTTAGCTGTCAGCTGTCAGCTGTTAGCGATTAGATTTTTCCATTGGAAAATTTGTTGTAAAAAAAAATTCCGGCTGCCAACGCAAAGACCCGACCTCAATCCGAAGCTGCGCTACAATAACCTCCGGTTGCT
>CAMJQS010000058.1 GCA_946408105.1 uncultured Selenomonadales bacterium
CAGGCAATGACAGCTTGAATGGCGACGACGGCGACGATATCGTCTTGGGCGGCGCAGGTTTAGACACCGTTTACGGCGGCGCGGGCAATGATACACTCTACGGCGGCGAAGACAATGATTTTCTCAACGGCTTTTCGGGTGACGATTTGCTTTACGGCGAAGACGGCAACGACACGCTTGCAGGCTCGGCAGGCAATGATACGATTTCGGGCTACGCGGACAACGATTCACTCAACGGCGGCGCAGGCAATGACAGCTTGAATGGCGACGACGGCGACGATATCGTCTTGGGCGGCGCAGGTTTAGACACCGTTTACGGCGGCGCGGGCAATGATACACTCTACGGCGGCGAAGACAATGATTTTCTCAACGGCTTTTCGGGTGACGATTTGCTTTACGGCGAAGACGGCAACGACACGCTTGCAGGCTCGGCAGGCAATGATAAACTTTACGGCGGCGCAGGCAATGACAGCTTGGGCGGCGGCAGCGGCAATGACATCCTCGACGGCGACGCGAGCAACGACACGCTCGACGGCGGCAACGGCAACGACAGCTTGAGCGGCGGCGCGGCTAAGGACATCCTCCGCGGCGGCGCAGGCGACGACACCCTCTGGGGCGGCGCAGGTTCCGATACACTCATCGGCGGTGCGGGCAATGATGTCTTTGTCTATCGTCAAGGAGAGGCCGGCACCGACGTCATTTCCGATTACGAGAGCGGCGACATGTTGCAAATCCTTCAAGCGGACGGTTCAAGCGGCGGCTCCTATTCCACTGCAACCTTCGCCGGCGGCAAACTCACGCTCAACATCACGGGCGGCGGCATCGTCGTCTTCAACGGCATGAGCAGCGGCGACCAAGTCAACATCAACGGCACGACGCACACGATAAGCGGCAACAGATTAAAATAAAATTTTTGGAGAGGAAACTTAATTCATGGAAGCCTTGGACTTTTTGGTTATGGCAATTATGGCGGGCATGGGTTTCGTCGCGGCGTTTATTGATTCGGTTGTCGGCGGCGGCGGATTAATTTCCGTCCCAACTTTAATGTGGGCGGGCTTGCCCATGCTCAACGTCCTTGGCACGAACAAAATCGCCTCGACGATGGGAGCGGCCGCAGGCTTTTTAACTTATCTGCGTTCGGGAACAATCGACAAAAAAATTATGCGCGTGATGTTCCCGCTTGCGTTCGTCGGCTCGGCTTGCGGCGTGTTCGTCGTCAGAGAAATCCCGCCCGATTTTTTGCGGCCGCTGGTCGTTGTCATGTTGATTGTCATTGCGATTTATTCCGTGGCAAAAAAAAATTGGGGCGCGGATAAAAAATCTGTCCGCGTCTCCCACAAAAATTATTTGCTCGGCGTCGTTTTGATTTTCGCGCTCGGCTTCTACGACGGTTTCTTCGGGCCGGGCACGGGCTCGTTCATGTTGTTTTTGTATCTGATGATGGGCTACGGTTTCCTCGGAGCCGCTGCCAACGCCCGCGCCGCGAACTTCGCCAGCAACATTGCCGCCGCGATTATTTTTTCGTCGCTCGGCCTCGTGAATTTTTCCTACGCAATCCCAATGGGTCTTGGAATGATTTTGGGTGCGGCTTGCGGCGCGAAGACAGCTATCACGAAGGGCGCGGCTTACGTTCGCCCGCTCTTTATCGGCATGACTGTAATTTTAATCGGCAAGCAAATCATCGAACTGTTTAAATAAAATTTTTCTGCGCGAGTCGTTCTTCGGAGCGGCTCATTTTTTTTCGGCCGGCGTCGCGTTAAATTTTTCAATCATCTTTATCGGGTGATAAGATTCTTTCGCGCGGCGCAAACCTTCAACGCCCATGTCCTCTTCGCGATTGATGTAAATCATGTCCGACCACTCGTGCTCGACGAAATTTTGATTAATCGCCGCGTAAATCCCGCGAAAATTTTTGTCGGCCTTCTCCACGTGGATAACCGCCGTGTCCGAATTTAATTTTTCGCCGAACGTGAACGCCGCAATTTTTCCGTCAATCAAAATCGCGCCGCCCTTGACTTTAAACGCGTCGAAGTGGTCAAAAATTTCGTGAATGGCGGCTTGCTCGTAGCAAGTGAACGGGTCGTCGGGATTCGCGCGCCTGTGAGCTTCATACCAAACGTTCAGCTCTTTGCGGCAAAGAGGAATAATTTCTTCGGTTATCGGCAAATATTTCGCGTCGGGATATTTTTTGCGAAAGGCGTTGAGATGATTTTTTTGCCCGTGAAATTTTCTGCCGGAAAGATTTATCAAATCCTGCGCCAGGTAAACGTAATCGAAGCGGTCGCGTTCGGGCGTGATGTTAAATTTCGCGTGAGGATATTTTTCCAACTCGTCGGCAAAAATTTTTTCCACGAGGACGAACATAAATTTTTTTTCGCCGCGATTCTCTTCGGCCACGCGCAAAATTTTTGTAATGGCGTCTTGCATTTTTTCCTGCTCACAAATCGGTTGCCACGCCGCGAAAATTTTTTCATTGGAAGAGAAAATATAAAGCACGTCGTCTTCCGCCGCCCAATGATAATCGCGCATCTTGCGCCACATAAAAAAATTCGTGAACGTGTAGCCGGAATTTTCGCAGTAGCGCGAGCCGAAAAATTTATCGAAAATATTTTTGTCCGTACAAGTCAGTTTCTGCAAATTAATTTTGTCCACCTTCCTCGAATAAAAGTTCCGCCAAGTGAAAAACTTTTTTGCCGCCCAATTTTAATCCGCGAACGCAATAATGACAATAAGCCGCAACTTTTTCCGTCAGGATTCGGGCACAGTGCTCCTGCATTAAAAATTTTTTTTGTTCGGGCGTGTGCTCTTGAAACAAACCTTTTGCGCCGTGAAGAAATCTTTTCGGGGCAAGCGCAGGATTGCGCGGCGGCTGCGGCTGATAAAGTGAGTAGCCGCAAAATTTTGTCCGCGAATGATTTTCTTCCAGCTCGACGACTTCAAAGTTCATGCGCCGCAAAAGTTCTCGAACGGCTTCTTGCTCCGCGAAATTTTCTTTCGACCGCCAACAATCTTGCACGGAAATTTTTTCGCCGCCGAAATTTTTGTACGGAAAATTTTTGTCGCTCAAAATAAATTCCCAAATCGATTCGCGGAAAATTTCGGGGTGCCGCTCCTCGAAAATCGCCGAGCAGTTGTGGCAGATTGAAATCATCGTCGAGCCGGGCGGAAATTTTTCAAAGTGTTTAATCGCGCGCCACTCGTCACGATAATTTTCGGGCATGCGATTTTCAAACTCGGCGACCTTGTATTTGTCGACGCAGCAGCGGATTATCGGCACAGATTTTCCGCGAAGATAATCGCAAACTTTTTTGCTCAACGCGGGATATTCTTCCGTGAAGACGCAACTTGCCACGAAAAATTTTTTATCCAAAGTACTCAACTCCCGCCTCAAAAATTTTTTGGTCTTTGTTGCCGAAAATATTTTTTGCGACGTGCAAGCCGATTCGTTCGGAGTGACCCATTTTCCCGAAAATTTTTCCGTCGGCCGAAGTTATGCCTTCGACAGCCCACGCCGAGCCGTTCGGGTTAAAGGGAAGTTTACCGGTCGGAGTGCCGTCGAAGTCAACATATTGCGTCGCGATTTGTCCCGCGTCGGAAAGTTTTTTCAGCCAAGCGTCACTCGCAACGAATCTTCCTTCGCCGTGAGAGACGGGGATTGCGTGAATGTCGCCGACAGAATTTTTCGCAAGCCACGGAGACAAATTGCTTACGACTTTCGTGCGAACGTAGCAGCTGACGTGTCGGCCAAGTGAGTTGTGCGTTAAAGTCGGCGAATCTTCTTCAAGCTCGCGAATCTCGCCGTAAGGAAGGAGACCGAGTTTAATCAAAGCTTGAAAGCCGTTGCAAATGCCCAAAATCAAACCGTCGCGCTCGCGCAAAAGTTTCATGACCTCTTCGGCGATTCGCGGATTTCTGAACGTCGCCGCGATAAATTTTCCGCTGCCGTCGGGTTCGTCGCCGCCGCTGAAACCGCCCGGCAACATGATTATCTGCGCGCCGCGAATTTTTTCAGCCATCGCCGCGATACTTTCTTCGACGGCTTGCGGCGTCAAATTTCTCACGACAAAAACGTCGGGCTCGCCGCCCGCCGCCCGCCAAACTTTTGCGCTGTCGTATTCGCAGTTCGTGCCGGGGAATACGGGGATAAAAACTCGCGGAGCGAGTTTTTTAGGATTTAGGATGTAGGATTTAGGAATTAGGGGTTTGTCAATGTTGTATTCCCTAAATCCTAATTCCAAATTCCTAATTCCTAATTGCTTTTCAGTCGTCGGGAAAATTTTTTCCAGAGGCTCGCTCAAAAATTTTTTCACGTCGTCGAGAGAAATTTTTTCGTCGGGCAAAATTATCATCGGCTCGGAAATCGTTTCGCCCAAAAGTTTAAAATCAAGTTCATCCGTCGCCTCGACAATCAAGCTGCCGTAATTTTTTGCGAAGAAATTTTCCGCCGCCGCAAATTTAAAGCCGATGTCGTTGCCGATTGTCATTTTTGAAATCGCTTCGGCAATGCCGCCCGCCTGCAAGCTCATCGCCGAAATAATTTTTCCCGCGCCGATAAGCTCATGAACTTTGGAAAAATTTTTCTTCAGCGCGTCGAAGTCGGGCACGTCGTCCGTGTCGCGCGGGCAGTCGACGAGATAAACTTTGTGGCCGGCCGCTTTGAATTCGGGCGAGATGACTTTTGCCGCGTCGACGACAGCCACCGCGAAGCTCACGAGCGTCGGAGGCACGTGAAGATTTTCAAACGTCCCGCTCATCGAATCTTTGCCGCCGATTGCCGCCACGCCGAAATTTTTTTGCGCAACGAACGCGCCGAGCAAAGCCGCCAAAGGTTTGCCCCACTTTTCCGAATCGTCGCCGAGTTTCTCGAAATATTCTTGGAAGGTAAGATAAGCCGTCGAAAAATCCGCGCCGAGTGCAACCAACTTTGCAAGCGAACTCGTCACCGCGTCAATCGCGCCGTAGAACGGACTGCGCTCCGAAATATTTGCGTCGAAGCCGAAAGTCATTGCCGTGGCCGTGGAAGTTTCGCCGTCGCAAGGAATTTTCGCGACCATGCCTTCCGCGGGCGTCAACTGATTTTTTCCGCCGAAGGGCATTAAAACCGTCGCCGCTCCGATTGTCGAATCGAATCGCTCGACCAAACCTTTCTGCAAGCAAACGTTCAGCCCGCGAAGATTTTCAAGCCACGAAAAAATTTTTTCATCTTCCTGATCCCTGACACCTGACACCTGACACCTGACATGCCGTTTGATTCCGTTCGTGTCGAAAAATTTTCTGCTGATGCTGACGATTTCTTTGCCGCGCCAATTCATAATCATGCGGCCGCCGTCCGTGACTTCCGCCACTTCGTAAGCCTCCAAATTTTCCGCGTCGGCCAAGGCGATAAATTTTTCCGCGTCGTTTTTGTCCAAGACAACGGCCATGCGCTCTTGCGATTCGGAAATGGCAAGCTCGGTTCCGTCCAGGCCGTCGTATTTTTTTCTCACGGCGTCCAAATTTATTTTCAAGCCAGCAGCCAGTTCGCCGACGGCAACCGCCACGCCGCCCGCGCCGAAGTCGTTGCAACGTTTGATTAACTTCGCGGCGTCGGGATTTCTGAACAGCCGCTGAATTTTTCGTTCGGTCGGAGGATTGCCTTTCTGAACTTCCGCGCCCGCCGTCGTCAATGATTCGGCCGTATGAACTTTGCTTGAGCCTGTCGCCCCGCCGATACCGTCGCGCCCGGTGCGCCCGCCGAGCAAAATTATTTTGTCGCCCGCCGCAGGATTTTTTCTGACGACGTTTTGAGCGGGAGCCGCCGCAATGACCGCGCCGATTTCCATTCGCTTTGCAAGGTAGCCTTCGTGATAAATTTCTTTGACCAGCCCCGTCGCCAGTCCGATTTGATTTCCGTAAGAGCTGTAACCTTGAGCCGCGCCGCGAACAATTTTTTTCTGCGGAAGTTTTCCCGGCAAAGTCTCCGAAAATTTTTTCCGAGGGTCGGCCGCGCCCGTCACACGCATCGCTTGATAAACGTAACTTCTTCCGCTCAACGGGTCGCGAATCGCTCCGCCCAAACACGTCGCCGCGCCGCCGAACGGTTCAATTTCCGTCGGGTGATTGTGCGTCTCGTTCTTGAACATGACCAGCCAATCTTCCTCGCGCCCGTCAATCGTCGCTTTGATTTTTATCGAGCAAGCGTTAATCTCTTCGGACTCGTCAAGATTTTTCGGGCGAACAATTTTCGCGCCAATCGTCCCCAAGTCCATGAGCGAAATATCTTTTGCGGGATTGTGCACGGCAAGATATTCTTTGAACGCGCGTTCGACGACAGCCGCGCCCGCGTCGAAAGTCACGTCGTCAATCGCGGTCGTGAAGGTCGTGTGGCGGCAGTGGTCGCTCCAATAAGTGTCGATAACTTTCAGCTCGGTTATCGTCGGCGGGCGTTGCTCCTCGTCGCGAAAATATTTTTGACAAAATTTTAAATCGTCCAAGTTCATGGCAAGGCCGCGTTCGTTCAAAAATTTTTTCAGCGCGTCGTCGTCAAGCTCGTTGAAATTTTTTAAAGTCTCAACGTCGGGCGGCACGTCCGCAGAAATTTTCAGCGTCGCGGGCAAGTCGAAGGTCGCTTCGCGTGATTCAATCGCGTTAATCGAGTAGGATTTTATTTTGGCAAAATCTTCGGCGGAAATGTCGCCGCTCAAAGAAATTATCCGCGCAGAGTGAATCGTCGGCAAATCTTTTCCCGTGACGAGCTGAACGCATTGGGCGGCGGAGTCGGCGCGCTGATCGAATTGCCCCGGCAAAAATTCAACCGCAAAAGTTTTTTCGGCGTCGAGGTCGGCGGGCAGTTCGTAATAAAAATCGTCGACGTTCGGTTCGCGAAAAACAATGTCTCTCACGCGCAAAAAATCTTCGTCGCTCAAACCTTCCACGTCGTAGCGAACGAACAGCCGCACGCCCGAAATTTTTACGTCCAACGTCTCGCGAAAATCTTCAAGCAACTGTTTGGCGGGCACGTCGAAGCCCGCGCGCTTCTCAACGTAAATTCTCTTAACCATGGCAAGCCTCCAAAAAATTTTGAATTGATTCTATCACAGCGAATGAAAATAAAAAAGTGTAAGGCTTCGGCTCTCCAAAGCAAAAAAATATTTGTCGATTGCTTGCTTGAATAGTATAATGCGGAAAAAATTTTTCAACCGCTTTAATCAACGGAGGTTTTTTAATGGACATCGTGCCCATATTACTCAAAACGTTTCTCGTGTTCTTTCTGATTGCAATGAACGGCTTCTTCGTCGCGGCAGAATTTTGTTGCGTGAAGATGCGCCCGTCCAGATTGGAAACGC
>CAMJQS010000059.1 GCA_946408105.1 uncultured Selenomonadales bacterium
GCGCGGCTTGCGGCTTGTCGACACGAATATTTTGCTGGCGGACGAAAAATGTGACCTGTTAATTTTTGGAAAAGAAAAAGAAGCTCAAGAGTTGTGATTTACTCCTGAGCTTTTCATTTTTTATGTCGCTTCGTCTCGATGAATTCATCAACGGACTTTCGCGGTATCTTGTAGACCTTGCCAATCCGAAAGACATTTATCTCTCCGCTCTTCAACAGTTTGTATGCCGTCGTCCGTCCGATGTTCAGATATTCCATGAACTGCTTCAAGTCCAAAATGTCATCGTATTGCCTGAACAACATCGCCAAGCACCTCCAAGTGCTTTTTAGGTTTATGTTGTCTCGACATTATTGTTTCAAGGAATTTTCATGTTGCTCATTCAAAAATAAAGTTGCCGGTTATAGAATGTTTTTTTACGCCATCTTCGCCAATTTCGTGCAGGAGATAGTTGATTTTGTCGAACCATTCCTGCTCAATCTCTTTGTGAAAACGATCCAGTTCACGTTCGCAAAATTTTTTGGTGTACTTGGCAGATTTCCAAACAGCGCGCGCTACACTGTTGTAAAAGCGCGAGACGCCGTCGCTAAGATAATAGGCATACTTCGTTTTTTCTTCCCAAGTATCGTCGCCAAACCAGTGACTAACTCTGACAGTTTCGCGAGTCCTGTCGACCCTGACGAAACTGTAAAGTTCGCTTGCGGGTTTCATGTTATTGCTGATTCGTTCTGACAGCCACTCGTTCGAATGGTCTTGACGGTCATTGATGTATTCGGTGTCCTTCGTGCGGAAGCTGAAAAAATCCGACGACAGAGAAAAATTTTTCCCCGTGTAACTTTCCAACTCGTTGACGAAAGAGCGCAAGTCTTTAATCAGCCGCTGATGGACGCCGTATTTGTAATTGCCTTCGACCTCGGCATAACGCGCGACCTTGTTCAATCTGCGCTGTTCGTACATGGCGATAATCTGCTGAGCAAGTGCCGGAAATTGCGAATACATTTCTTCGCGAAAAGCTCGCTCGCCCGCTGATTTTGCCGACTCGTGAGAATCATAATCGTATTCGTATTCATTCGATATGCTTAAAGAGCCTTGAATCGCCGCCGCGTATTCTTCCATATCTTCAAATCGGAATTTATATTCCTCGTCGGGCGGCATAGTAAACGTCAAAGGTTGGCGCATTTTTTCTTTCAACTCCGCGAGCTTTGCGCCGACGTTTACATATTCTTCCGCCAGAGTCAACGCCTTGCTCGGACAAAGCTCAACGACGCCTCGAATTTTGTCGGCATCCGAATCAGCGACGATGCCTTCGCCGACGACTTCGACTTTGCCTTCCGCGTCCTCCTGCAGGACGGAACACTCCAGCGCACACATTCCGCAAGCAATGCATGCATCACGATTTACTTTCAGCTTGTACATAAAATTCCCTCACTTTACGGCTTGCATTTTTTGAATATACTCATTGCCCGTGCTCAAAGTCTTATCTATCTGATTGCTGAGCTTTCCGTTTGAATCGAACAGCGGGGCTTTCAAAATGTCGCTCATCATCTTGGCAAGATTGACACAAGTCATCAAAGCTCCTTTGTCGTCGTCGCTGTAGCTTCGTTTATTAAGACCACGCCGCTCGATAATTTCGCCTGTGTACTGAATGCTTTTCAAAAAGAGCGCGTTCAACTTCGCCAAAAGTGTCAGCAACGAATTTGCTCTGTCGTCAATGCCCGCGAGCGCGACTCGTGCCGTGTCGATGTTGTAAGCAATAACCTCTGCCTCGTCGCTGCGGGTGTTTGCAATTTCCAAGTTTATTTTGGCGTCCTTCTTTATCGCGCCGCCAATCCCGCCGTATTCCCATGAGAAAAGAAACGTGCCGACAATTTCCTTGTCCGACATCTGAATGCCCGAAACCGAAATCATTTGGTTCATGGAGTTTAAATTTTCGGGACGCAGAGCCAAGCTCTTCAAACTGTCGACCGTGTGCATTTCCTCAAAGTCAATCTTGAGAATTTTTTCGTAGACGCCGACAAACTTCGGAAGAGTAACGCTCATGATACCCTTTTTCCGATTGGCCAATTTCATCATGGTCATTTCCAGCTTGTCATATTGAGAACGCAACTTTCGCGAAGCTGTTTCAACCATACTAAACGCTTCGTAATTGGCGTTGCGCGCTTGTCGATCGTATTCATCTGCTTTCCAAACATCACTCAAAAATTTTGCTGTACCGATTAAGCCGCCGCCGATAATTACCGGAACCATAAAATCCCTCCTACAACTTCAAAACAGAATTCTCATCCATGAAAAAATTATCGAACTCTCTGCAACTCGTAAAGGCAACTTGTCCGCCGAAGTTTTTCAAAATTTTATCCAAGCCTCGTGCAATGACCTCGGCATCGTTTGAATAAGTGCCCGAAGTTATCAGCTCGAAACCTTCTTGAATATTTTTATCCCACTGAAATTTTTCGTCGGCAAAATACTTTTTCATCACGCCGCGCTGACGTTCCATTTCGGCGAGCGCGTCCTCTTTGATTTTTGAAATGACTTTGCGCCTGTCTGCTGCCGCCTGATTGTTCGCAGCCTTCCACATTCCTTTGACATAACGCACGCCGTCTTCCATTTTTGTCAAGACCGCGTCCGCCGCGAGCATCAAACCTCTGCAAGCGACCGAAATCACTGCACCGCCTACCAACGCTCCGACGACCGGAATCGGAATCATGCCTTGCGCGATTATCATTCCGTTCTTTTCAACCGCTTTTATCGCCAACGCCAGGCAAGCACGATTCATTTCGAAAATATATTGCTCCACGTCAATTTCTCCGTCCAACAATTTCAGAACGGAGTCTTTCATTTTGTTGCCGAGCACGAGTATTTCGACTGCGCTGTTGGCACCGGTGCCAACACCCAGAAGAAATTTTTTCGCTGTCTTCCCCGCCAGCTCCGTGCCGATTCGCTGCGCTTCTTTTGCAGCAATTTCTTTGCCTTCCTCGATGACAACTTTTTTGACGGTGACTTTCGTCTTGGAAAAAATTTCTTCACGCGCCTCGTCGAAATTTTTTTCGCCCGACGCCACGTCGAATATCGTTTTCGTGCTCGAAGAAATAATTTCAACCGCCGCCGCGTCCAAGTTGTCGGCGTTTTTCTTTTTAATCTGTTCGACCGAAATTCTGAGTTGACGCTCGACCTCTTTTGAATATTTCGGCGGCAAAGAAATTTCTGCCAGCTCGTAAGAAACTTTGTAACCCTGCTCAAGTGCCGCGTCGCTGAACTTCACAAGTTCTTTGGCGGCAGATTTTGCGACGGGTTCACTCTTGCGTTTCAATTCGTCCTCGGCGTAATCAAAGACGTCATTTTTCAATTCATCTTTGATTTTTTCGCCGTAATCTTCGTAATCCATCATGCTCAACTTTCATTAAAATTTTAAGGACAAGTTGCCGGCCTGCGAGTCTGCCTCGGCTTGAATGAAACCTTTACTCTTTGTGCAGGATTTTATCGGGCATTCCGCCCGTCTTTGAACTTTGTTGCCTGAACTTTGAGGAGAAGAACTTTGAGCGTTGAGCCGTCAGTTTTCAGCTTTGCGCTTTGAACTTTTCCGCCGAAAGGAGCGAGTGCTCCAAAAGTCGTCGTGCTGCGCAATTCGTCGACGAGCACGCCGTAAAGTTATTCCTCGCCTTTGCCGCAAGCGAGCGCGGCATCCAAATCCACGAACGTGGAACGGGCTGTTCGGCAACTTATCCTCTCATCTTCTACTTTATTTCCGCCAGATTCAGTTCAATCGTCGTCAATGCATTTTGCTCCGACAGCACCGAATCCGCTTCTGTCAAAAATTCTTCTATCTCGTTGTCCAACGCCGTGATTTTTCCCACCAGCTTGAGCGGGTCGATTAAGCGCGGGTCTTTTTGCTCGTGAAGCATTTTGCTTGTCGCCTCGACAATCGACTTGGTCTTCGAGTCCTGCTCGTCGTCGCCGCGGCTGTTGATTGATTGAAGGTAACGACTAATCTCCTCGTCCGCCTTTTCCTGCATGTCGTCGAACTCTCGCTGGGCTTGAAGGAAATCATTTTTCATCTTCGACAGCAACGTCGACTTGAAACCTGCCTTGCCGCCGTAGACCGTGTCGCGCAACTCGATGATTTCCGCGACTGTCAATTTTTTTCCGCCGACAGACACCTTGCGCAACTCCGTGCCGGGAAGAACTCCCGCGTTGCTCTGAACCACCGCCGACTTCAGCGCGATGTAATTTTCTATCAACGCCGTCACTCTGTCGTAGTGCGATTGAATCTCCCGCCGAATTTCTTCGACCGATACGCCGCGTATGCTGTCCTCTTGCCCGCGCGCCACTCTTATCCACGCCGGTGCGTCTTCGGAAAATTCTTTTTCGATTCGAGATTTCGTCGACTTTATCAGCGACAACGCCCGATGTACCGTGTATTTCATTTTTCTCTCCTCGTCAGTTTTTACTGACCTTGATTTTTCCTTTGCCGTATTCGACCGTATAACGTTTGCCGCAACTCGGACAAGTTCCGCTCGTGCGTTGCGTGCTCGTCGTGTCGACTGTATAAGAATTGAGTTTGCGACCGCAGTGCGGACAATTTACGCTCTTTGATACTGCCATTTCTTTTCCTCCTACCACCAGCTCATCCAGCGAGCAATTAAAAATTTTCGTCATGTCCAACAAATGATTAAGCCGAGGTTTGTTGCGTCCGCTTTCCCACTTCGCCACACTCGACCTGTCCAAGCCCAACTTTCGCGCCAATTCTTCTTGGCTCAACTCGTGTTGCTCCCGATACTCTTTGATTTTGCTCATCACCGCTTCCTCTGTGACTATCAATCACCTTCAAAGCCACAAAATCACGCTCCGAAAATTCTTCAAATCTCGGAACGTCAAGCAATCAAAATAACTTACATTCTTTCCCAGATATGACGCTTAAAAAAGTCTCCGCCACAACCTCCAGCAGGTGGATCCGTAGTTTCGCTTTGACAATATGCTCTCTCGCCGCAAACTCTGCACTGCCAAACTATGCTCTTCCTTGCCTCAACGTGATTATGCCCGAAAATTGCGCCTACCAAACCAAACATTAAAGCAATGACCGACATTACACAGATAATTTTTTTCATAAAGGCACCTCTCTCCTCATTAGAAAAACAAACATTTCCTGTTTATTTATTTTACCTCGAAAAAGTTTTTGAAAATCTGCCGCTTGGCAGACTTTCAGTCATTTTTCTTCCTCGTCGTTTTCTTCCAACAGAAGCGGTTCCCGCCACAACTGTTTTTCCAGCTCGTTGAACGTTAAGAACAAGGCTGGGTCTATCTGCAACTTCTCCGCTATTTTCAGTAGCATTGCCAGCGACAAGTCATTATGATATTTTCCTCGCTCTATCCGACTTATCACGCTCTTGTGCAGTCCCATTCTTTCAGCCAATCTTTCTTGCGTTATCCCGCGCAGAGTTCGATAGTAGGCGACTTTTGCTCCGATTTGCCTGAAGATTATCTCTTGCTGGACATCCATCTTTTCACCCCGCTCATTATCCCACATTTCCTTTTTTCTTGTATCGCCCCGTTTCATATG
Source organism: uncultured Selenomonadales bacterium (assembly GCA_946408105.1). Taxonomy (GTDB): domain Bacteria; phylum Bacillota; class Negativicutes; order Selenomonadales; family Selenomonadaceae; genus Quinella. Next base: position 5,552 of record CAMJQS010000059.1, read on the forward strand.
CAAAATTGCCTGATACGGAAACTTCTTGCCAAAGAAAAAGGCAGTCCAATTACTGAACCGCCTTTTCTTCTTCTTTTATAATATATATTTCAATTTGCCGTTTTTATCACTTATTTCGCCCATGTAAAGGAACAAATACATAACAAAAATATATGACTTCATAACAAATTCGTCACCCATTTTTTCATGAAAATAACCTGAGATTATAACAAAAAGGCATGGATTTACTTTTTGATTAATTTCCTAAGTCAAATAGACAATGGCTCGATGAGGGCTGAGTGCCGAAAAAACGCCGAAAATTTTTTCGGCGCTCAAAAAAAAGAAATGGCGTCATTACGCGAAAACGCCGAAAAAGCCGAAAAAATCTCGTAAAAGTTCAGAGGAATTTTAAACTACCCCCTACCGTATATAAAATAATATATAGTAAAAATTAGAACAGAAAGAATGCAAAATTTTTTCGTCTTTTTTCGTCGCAATACCCCCCGTTAATAAAAAAAAGTGTTGATACAGCTAGCTTTGTCGAGCTTTGCCGAGAAAAATTTCCGTCAAAATTTTTTCGGCGTTTTTTCGGCGTTTTTTCGGCGGAGATTTTTCGGCGGAAATTTTTCGGCGGAAATTTTTCGGCGGAAATTTTTTGCCGAAATTTTTTCGGCGGAAGCAACAAAAAAAACTCCGCTATGTTTTGCGGAGCATGAATTGGCTCGGCTCAGATTAGCCATTTAATATTTTTGAACAGATTGTTCCGATGTCTGTCTTGCATGTATTGAGCCCCAAGAAAGTTAAGCCGCTCAGTGATGACGCGGAATAAATCTTTCTTCTTTAATCGAGAGGTCTCGGACGGATAAGCAGAAATTAGTCTGGCTTCAAAATCTTTGCGCTTAATTTCGCCACCATCGCCGATAATGCAATACTCATCGACGAAACTGGCGACAAAATCATTCTCGTTGAAGTACTCGGCTTTGGCGGCTTTCATGTCGTCGCTCTCAATTAATCCGTTGCGGTAAAAGTCTTGAGAGTGGCTGACTAAAATTTTGAGCAGAGCGGAACGATTTTCCGGAGTGGTAAGTTTGGCGGGAAGAGTTACATCAGCGCGGTCGGCAGAAAAAATTTGAGTATACTCGACGTTGTTAATTCTGCGTTGCAATCCTCCGTCGTCGACATCGAAAGTCGGCAGGTGATTTCCGTTAAGAATCAATTTGGCGCGGAGTTCAATTTTTCTAGGATTGCCGTACAAAGGCCTGGCGGTGATGAATTGGTCGCCTGTGATAGTCTTGAAGGTCGTGGCGTCAAGTCGACAGTTGCGCGGAATTTCGTCGAGAATGGCAAGGCGAATATCCCCGTCAAGCATGGCGAGAGCAGGTGAGGCGGCGTTAGCGTCCATAGGTCGCATAGATTCAAGCAGAGCATTGGTCGGCAGTTTGATAGCGTAGGAGCCTAAAAGTTGAATGAGCATGTCAAGGATAGTGGTTTTCCCATTAGCACCTCTGCCGCGCCAAAATTGACAGATGTGGTAAATCTTTTCGCCAGTTAAGCAGTAGCCGAGGTAACGCAGAACTCCCAGCAGGGTAGCCTCGTCGGGAATAACTTCGTGGAAAAATTTTTCGACAAAAGTAGTGTCGGCTTTTGGGTCAAAGAAAACGTCAGCTTGATTAGTGATTAAGTATTTAGGGTCGAGAGGATAAAGCTTGCCGGTCTGGAGGTCGACGACTCCATTTTTGACGCAAAATAAATTCTTGTGGCGGTTTAGGTTGTCGGAAGTGATGA
>CAMJQS010000060.1 GCA_946408105.1 uncultured Selenomonadales bacterium
GCGCGGTTCATGCGGCGGACGGCTACGCGCGGGCGAGCGGCAAAGTCGGAGTGGTCATCGCCACTTCGGGACCGGGCGCGGCGAATTTAATCACGGGCATCGCCACCGCCAACATGGATTCGGTTCCTATCGTCTGCATAACGGGGCAAGTCGCCAATCCCGCCATCGGAAAAGATTCTTTCCAAGAGGTCGACGTTTACGGAATCACCACGCCGATAACCAAGCACAATTATCTTGTCAAAGACGTGAACGATTTGCCGCGCGTCGTCAAGGAAGCGTTTTTCATCGCGAAGACGGGCAGACCCGGCCCCGTGTCGATTGACATTGCCGCCGACGTTTTCAACACCGAATTTGATTTTGAGTATCCCGAAAAAATAAATCTGCGCGGCTACAGCGGAAAAAATCCCGTGGCGAAAATTGCGGTCGACGAGGCAGTTAAAGCCGTGGAAAATTCTGAACGCCCGCTGATTTTTGTCGGCGGCGGCGTCACGAGTTCGAACACTTCCGACGTGTTGAGAAGAATTTTGGCGCGGCTCGGTTGCCCGTCGACTTCAACGCTCATGGGGCTCGGCTGCATTGACGCGGACACCGACGGCTTCTTGGGCTTCGCGGGCATGCACGGTTCCTTCGGCGCGAACATGGCGATTCAAACTTGCGACTTGCTGCTTTGTATCGGAATGCGTTTCAGCGACAGAGTGACGGGGCGCGTGAAAGATTTTGCGCCGAATGCGAAGATTGTCCACTTTGAACTTGACCCCGCCGAAGTCAATAAAAATGTTCAAGCCGATTTAAAAGTTATCGGCGACCTTCGCGAGTCTTTGCCGCTGTTCAGAGAAAAACTCGACGAGTCGTCGACGAACTTTGCAGAAAAATTTTCCGCGTGGAAAGCTCAAGCCGTCGAGAAAGGTTTGGAGCATCCCTTCGACTGGACGGAAGACGGCGACGCGATTAAACCCGGTGCGCTCATCAGTAAAATCAGCAATATTTGCGACGACAACACAATCGCCGTGACGGACGTCGGCCAACACCAAATGTGGGCTGCGCAATTTTTCAAAGCACGCAAGCCGCGACAATTTTTGACTTCGGGCGGGCTCGGAACCATGGGCTACGGATTGCCCGCGGCCATGGGCGCGAAGTTGGCTTGCCCCGAAAAAAATGTCGTGCTCTTCACGGGCGACGGCTCAATCATGATGAACATTCAAGAGCTTGCCACGCTCGCCGACAACAACATCGACGTTAAGATTGTCATCGTCCACAATTTTATTCTCGGCATGGTCGGTCAATGGCAAAGACTTTTTTACAATCATCACTACTCCGCCTCCGAACTCAAATGCAAGCGCGATTTTGTAAAAATTGCAAACGCGATGGGCTTGCGCGGCTATCGTCTGACTAAGGCGCACGAGCTTGAAGATGATTTGGTTGAAATTATTTTCTCGAAGGGCGCGGCGGTTATCGACGTGTACGTCCCCGAAGAAGAAAACGTTATCCCCATGGTGCCCGGCGGCAAACGCCTCGACCAAATGGTTTTGGGCAATTAGGAGGTTTCGCATGGAAGTCTTCTACTTAAAAATAAATCGCAACGTACCCGATACGAAAAGATATTTGTGGTCGTGGCTTGAGGCAATTTCAAAAATCCCGAACGCCAAAGCTTACATCATCTGCGACAAACCGGAACTGACGAACTCTGTTAAAGCTACGATAAATTTCGGCGGCCTCGACTGTGAATTCATGGAGAGCAACCGCACTTCCCCCGAACTTCAATACATCGTCGACAACGGCGCGATAGATGAAGGTTGGAAATTTGCCGCCTATGCTCATCTGACGACATTTTTGCACGCCCGCGACATGGGCTACAAAGATTTTTGGAATATCGACGCGGACGACATAAAACTTTACATTTCTCCCGAAAGAATCGCCGAGTTGTTGATGACCGCCAAAAACTACGCCAACGAAAACAAAATAAATTTATTCTCCTTAGATATTTGGGCGACGTGGGGGAAATTTGGAAATGGCTGGTCGTTCGGCGTTGTTTACACAGATAATTCCGTCGACTGGATTAATATCATGCGTGAAAATTGCAAAGAAGCTTATTTTTCTGAAGGTGTCATACGGAATATAGATGTTTTTCTGCGCACAATCAACGCGGCCACGATTGAAACTTTTTATTTTGAAAATCTGCGCATGATTCACGACACATACAACCCCTATCTTAATCCGGCCGGAAGCATCAGATATTGGAGCAACGGCAAGCTCAAATTTTCGGTTTTTGAAAACTATGACGACGCGAGTGAATTTGGCTCCTTGAAAATTCCCGATAATGTGATTCGGCTGGACATCGGCTTGCGTGCCGAAGAGGCCATGGACGCATTAAAAAAAGAAATGCACCCTTCGCAACTTGTGCGTTTTGAAGATGAACACGGATTAAATTTTCTTGTCTCAATCATTTTGCCTGTCACCAAAAGCAACGGAGATTTTACCCATTCCTTATCGTCATTTTTGAGTCGCCTGCCGAATCAATCTTTAGGACGTTATGAACTCATCGCTGTCGATAACGGCAGCAATCCCGATTACATGAATTCTCTCAAACATTTACAAAAAAATTTTTATGGCAGACTAAAATTTTTGTGGAGCGGCTCCTCCAATATTTTTGAAATGTGCAATGAAGGTCTTCGGGCGGCGCAAGGAAAATATGTCGTCTTCACGAACGGCTCCGATTTATTTTTGGATGACTTCCTGCAAAATCTTTATTCTTTGGCCGAACAAAACCAAGGGACGTTGTTTATCCGTTCAAGTATGCGGTGCCTCTCGACAGCAACGCAAATTTCGATTTCACGGAAGATGTGCAGAACATTGACGCGAAACTTATCACCGATGAAAAGCCGTGGGAATTTAAAGAGGCCGCTCACGAATTGAACGAACAAAATTTGATTTTGCGTCTGCAAGGATTTTTGGACGGCATCTTCTATCCGAACGCGTTTAACAAACTCATTCGGCGAGAATTTTTGTTGGACAACGACATAAAGTTTTCGCCAGACACGAGCGAGCCGCAATGGATTTTCTGTTTGAAATGTTTGTGCCTTGCCGAAAAATATATTCGGATTCCTCAAGTGCTGTACATTCAGTTGCAGAAAAAAATTTTTGAAATGGAGCCTGACCTCGTTCGGAAAATCGAGAGTGCCGAGGAGCTGGAAAAGTTTATGGCGCGCATGAAATTTTTCAACGATAAGATTCAAATTCGTAAAGCGATTCTGTCGCACGTCTTAAAAGGATAAAGCAAAAAAATTTCCCTCCCGATTGTCGAGAGGGATTTTTTTTTATGACGTAAAATTATTTCAGAGCTTTGGCGGCAATGTCTTTGCGATAGTGCATGTCGTCGAAGTGAACGACTTCAATGCAACGATAAACTTTGTCGACGGCCTCGCGCAATGTCGGAGCGGTTATCGTGACACCCAAGACGCGCCCGCCGCTCGTGACGAGTGAGCCGTTTGAAAATTTCGTGCCCGCGTGAAAAATCATCGCGCCCAAAGTTTTTGCCTTGGCGATTCCGTCAATCGGCAAATTTTTTTTGTAAGCCTTCGGGTAGCCGCCGCTCGCCAAGATGACGCAGACCGCAGAATTTTTGCTCCAGGAAATTTTTTCGTCGGACAGCTTGCCCGCCGCGCATTCGTCCATGAGCTTGAGCAAATCGCTTTCCATGAGCGGCAAGACCGCTTGAGTTTCGGGGTCGCCGAAGCGGCAATTAAACTCAACGACTTTAGGTTGGCCGCCGACAATCATCAAGCCCGCGTAAAGGCAGCCGCGATAAACAATTCCTTCGGCGTTGAGCGCGGCAATCGTCGGCTTTAAAATTTTTTCTTCGACGAGCGCGGAAATTTTTTCGTCGACGACGGGCGCGGGCGCGTAGGCTCCCATGCCGCCGGTGTTCAAGCCTTTGTCGCCGTCGAAAACTCTTTTGTGGTCTTGCGCGGCGACGAGCGGAATAATTTTTTCTCCGTCCGTCAACGCAAGCACCGAGGCTTCTTCGCCGTCCATAAACTCTTCCACGACGATTTTATTTCCCGCCGCGCCGAAAGTTTTCATCTCGTCGACGGCAACCAACGCCTCGTCCAAAGTTTGCGCGACGATAACTCCCTTGCCCGCCGCCAGCCCGTCAGCTTTGACGACAATCGGCGCGCCCTTCGCGCGGATAAAATTTTTCGCGGCTTCGGCGTCGTCGAAAACTTCAAAATCGGCCGTCGGGATTTTATATTTTTTCATGAGCCGCTTGGCAAAAATTTTCGAGCCTTCCATTTGCGCGGCAATTTTTTTCGGGCCGAAAACTTTCACGCCCGCCGCGTCGAGTTCGTCCGCCAGTCCGTTCACGAGAGGAGCTTCGGGGCCGACGACAACCAAGTCGATATTTTTTTCTTGAGAAAATTTTACGAGGGCGGCGTTGTCGTTGATTGAAATATTTTCGACGCACTCGGCGAAGTCGGCAATGCCGGGGCTGCCGGGTATCGCGAAAAATTTTTCAAGGCGCGGGCTCTGCGAAATTTTCCAAGCAAGCGCGTGTTCGCGACCACCGCCGCCAATAAGCAAAACGTTCATGGGAAACCTCACTTGACTTCCAAAAGTTCAAAGTCGAAGACGCCGCCCGGCGCGTGAACTTGAACGGTAACGCCCGCCGTTTGATTGAGCAGAGCCATTCCCAGCGGCGACTCGTCCGAAATTTTGTTGTTCTCCGGGTCGGCCTCCGTCGAGCCGACAATCATATAAGTTTCTTGCTCGTCGAGTTCCACGTCGCGGACGACAACCGTGCTGCCGATTACGACTTTGCCCGTGCTTTCCGTCACGTGAATGATGTCGCTCGTGCGCAACTTTGCTTCCAGTTCGCTGATTTCGCTTTCAAGGCGTCCCTGTTCGTTTTTCGCGTCGTCGTATTCGGAATTCTCGCTTAAGTCGCCCAAGGCAATAGCCGCCTTGAGCCGTTCGGAAATTTCCATTCGGCGCACGCTCTTCATGTATTCCAGCTTCTCAACCAGCTTGTCGTAGCCTTCTTGAGTCAGCATGGTTTTCTTTTCTGCCATTGATTAGTCCTCCAAAAATTTTTCTCCGTCAAAGGCGCGTTGTTCGCCCGGTTGCGTCGGTGACCAAATCGGAATGTTTCTTGCCGCCGCCAAAAAAGTTTTCGACGGTTCCCAGCGCGGATATTCGACGCGATGCATTGCCACGAAACTTTTTATCTTTGTCCGCGCAACAAATTCAATCGCGCCCATTTCTTGCGAAGAGCCGAGCCGCCCGTCCACCGGGAAGAACGCAACGTCCGCTTCCAGACCGTTAAGCCGTTTCATCTGCCGCCTGAAAACTTTTTCCGCCAAAGTTATATTCTCTTCCGTGTCTTCTTCCCAGTGCCACCAGTTGAAGTCGCCCGCGTGAAAAATTTTCGCGCCCGAAGGCAACTCCACCAGGAAAGAAACTCCGACGTCGGTTGAATCATACGCCGAAACTTTTATCGCGTCGTCCGTCCATTCGGTGTAGCGTTTCATGTAAGTGATTTTTTCTTTCGGAAAAATTTTTACGCGCTTGGTGTGTTTTATGTCACTGCCGAAAATGTAGCGCGTGGCATTCTGTGCGTAGGCGCGGATGTGCGTGCCGAAGTGGTCGAAGTGCGCGTGCGTGGCGAAGACGTAGAGCCTGTCGAAGTCCCCCTTATCATACGCGGCGTCGACAACCCCTGCAGGGTCTTCGTAATCGTCGAACACCAGCAAAATTTTTCCGTCGCGAATCATAAAGCCGCTGTTAAGCACATAGTTGATAATCATAGAAATTTCTTTCCTCCCTAGGCCGACAGAAGATTTTTTTTATGTAAGTCGGCCGCCCCTAATCTCAAATGAGTTCTGAAAAAATTTTTTGGTCGCCTCCTTGTTGTTTGATTTTTATTTTTTGCGTCCTTGTGTGACGCCGCTAATTCTAATCGTCTCCGCGCTTGGCCAAAGCGTCTTGAATTTTCTGTTCGATTTCGGGATTGATTTTTTGGTCGGTGCGGAATTTTACATTTTGTCGGTTCGGTCGAGTGAAGCCGCGCCCCATGACCTCGCTGGCCGACAAGATTAACATGAAAGCGTTTTTGTCGACGGTGTTGACGACGATTTTTATTTTTGCGATTTGCGTCATGCTCACGACGACCATCACGATTTTTTTCGGGTCGCCCGTGTACGCTCCCTCGCCGTTCAAAAAAGTTACGCCGCGCCCGATGTCCGCAATGATTCCGTCGGCAATGTCTTTCGCGTGGTCGGAGATAATTAAAATTGCTTTGCGCTGATTGAAGCCGTCGATAACTTTGTTCGTCATCTGCGAAGTCACATACATACAAATCAGCGTGAACATTGCGGAGCTAACGTTGAAGAGCGCGCCCGCCACCACGACAATCAAACAGTTGAAGCCGAAGATAACCGAGCCGATGTCCATTGAATAATATTTTTTGAAAATCGCGCCGAGGATGTCAAAGCCGCCCGTCGAACCGTTCATGCGGAAGACAATGCCGTAACCGATGCCGTTAAAAATTCCGCCGTAAATCGAAGCAAGCATTAAATCGTTCGTCGGCGTGTAAGCAGATAAAAATTTTGTGGCGTCCAGCGCGAGTGAAAACATCAGCGTTCCGATAACCACGTCGAGAGTATATTTTTTGCCGAGAAGTTTGTACGAGGCAATTAAAAGCGGCACGTTGTAAGCAAGAGTTTGTGCGCCGATTGGCAAGCCCGCCAAGAAGTAAAAAATAATCGCAATGCCGGTCACTCCGCCCGTCAACAAGCTGCTCGGCACTACGAAGATATTTATTGAGGAAGCGGCAATCAAACACCCCGCCATAATTCCCAAATACTTCAGCGGGTTCCACTTGACGAGCATTGAGGTCAATCTCATTTAAAAATTTTTCCCTCCCTTCAAATACGCAGGGAATTATAACATAAATTTAATTTTTCGCCACATGATTTTAAGAAAATTTTTTTTTAGTTGCCCGCGTTCGCTCTCTTGCTCGTCAAAATATTTTCCACGGCCTCGAAGACCAAATTTTTATCCAGCTCGTCGGCTTTGAGTCGGGCGGCTTTGAACGCGGCGTTGAGCATGGCGTTTGAAATGTCGGAGCCGC
>CAMJQS010000061.1 GCA_946408105.1 uncultured Selenomonadales bacterium
TGTGGAATTTTTTTTACGAGAGCGGCACGGACGAACACGGCGGCAACGTCGGACGCATGAATTTAAAACCGTCAATTCGCGCAATTCTCGACTCTTACACGCTCAACAAAGACAGATTAAATCTCGATGAACAAGTTGTTTTTAAAACTATTTTGCTTTTCCAGGCGATTGACCAAGAATCAGGCGGTAGCGTCGACCTTTTCCACCCGACAGAAAAAAATTTGGAACTGGCATTCACCGGCGTCTCCGATATGGAAAATGGACGAGCCGTCACTATCGCTAATGATTTAGTTCGCAAGGAATTTTTATTCAAGAAACCGGGCAGACTAGGCGAAGCAGATACTTTCGCGGCAATGGCTCTGGGAGGAGATTTTGCGGAAATTGAACGGCTGAAAAAATCCATTGCTGAAACTGTTAGGACTGCCGAACTTGTGGAAAATGCTAAGTTGCTTGAAACGATAACTCTGACTGCGGCGCAAAAAGCTCGCTACGTTCTTCACGCTGTGACCGCCGATAATTTTACGCTAACAATAAATCGAATCACTAACGAAAAAGAAGATTATCATATTAAAGCGGTTGTTTGCTTTGCTCGCAACGAGGACGAACAGAATAGAATTTATAATCTGGTCGGCGGTGCAATTCGCAACGAACGCTATCACAGGCTGGTTTTTATTGATGCGTCGTCCAATCTTATAAATCGTGAAGTCTTCACGCGCTGGATTGAAAACGCCGCGAACGAAAAATATTGGCGTAGCAAAGAACCTTCCCTTGCCGACAAAATGAGAAATAACGCCGTCGATTGTCTTAGGGAGTGGTATAACTCTTTTGCGGACGGCTCCTTTGTTTACTACCCTGCGACCAAAACTAATGACGAAGAGCGCAACGGCGTTTCCTGCCAGAACGCGGACAAAATTACCGAAGAGCTTAAAGACAACGTGCGCCGACTTTATCCTTATTCCTTCGACAATGCAAATATCACGGACACGCTTTTTTTGTCTACAAATTTAAAGCGGCTTTCCGAAGCGGGCATAAAACAGGAAGAATTTTCCATGCTCAAGGCGAATTCAATTAAAATCGTTCTGCGTGACGCGTGGCAAATGTCCGATAAGTATTGGGAAGTTTATCCCCACGCAAATATTTCGCGCTTGAAAATCAAACTCGACGCGCTGATTAAAAGTGGGATTGAAAAGAATTCTAATATCTCCTTTGACGATATTTTTAGTTGGTTGATTGAGCGTGGGTTTATGCCGCTGAATATTTATGCATTTTTAACGGGCTTTTTGCTTAAAGAATATGCTGGCGACCCTTACCGATTCAGTGCGGGTATCGACGGCAATTTAGGCGGCGCAATGAGCGTCCAGAAGTTGGCGGAATGTATTAACGATAGCATCAAGCAAGCACTTTCGCCTGCAAGAAATTATCGCCCGAAATATCTTGAGATTATGTCGCCAAATCAGCGTCAGTTCATGGAGTTTGCGTCGGAAATTTTCGGCGTGGCGGAAGATGTTTCCATTGAGCAGAGTGCGCAGAAACTTCGCTTGAAACTAAAAAATTTAGGCTATCCGCTTTGGTGCTACGTCGACGCCGCGCAGGTCGATTATAAAAATTTTCTGCAACTGATAACGGAAATTGCCAATTCAAAGCAAGCAGTCAGTGTATCGGCTTTGGCGGAGCGTGCCGGACAATTTTTGAAGAATAATCCCGCCGCCTTTCAAGATTTGAAAATTTTATTGACCGCGCAGAAGGGTTGCGAAATTTTTACCGATTTCGTTAAAAGCTTTGAAGACGGAATAATTTTTGACTTGGCGCAGGAAATTGGAATAGAAAATCCTGTCGCGGAATGTCAGCGACGGATAACTACTGGCGACGGCATTTGGCTACACGATAGGGAAACCGCGATAGACGACCTAAAAAAAATGATTGTCGATTGGCAAATTGTCGCGCAAAGTCGTAATTTCGGCATTGACGGCAAGTCGCTTAATGACTGCGTAAAAAATTGGGCTGGGCATTGCCGATTCAATCTGAAAATCCCTGCCGACGTAATCAGCGATTATTATCCGGCGTTGAAAAATTTTTTCGCCACGTTGAAAGAAATTTGCGAGCGCGGAGAAATCCCCCAAAGCAAGAGGGAATTTTTTTTATGCCAACTTACAGACAACGCCCAAATTATTCACGACGCACTTTCCGAGCCGCTTAGAATTTTGCGCGACAAATATTCTTATCAGCTGACCGGCTTGAACAACGAGGAAATTAAAGAACTCCATAGTTGCTTGTCGAAGGACTCATTCACTGATTCGCAGGGACGCTATCATAAAAATGTTGATGATTTGGCGAAGAAGATAAAAAGTAGGCAGCTAAAGAATAAGCTCGTGGATTTGTGGCAAAAGCTTGCCGGAAATAATTCTCCGCGTGAATGGTCGAAAGCTCATCGCACGCCAATTTTGGCAATGGTGCCGCAAACGGAACAGGATACCGCACGAAAAGTTTTCAATGTCTTAATGGCAAATGCGCCGGAAGAAAAAGACGTTCAGTTTGCGATTGATTATCTTGAAAAGCGACCGTCGTATTTTGCCGCGCTCAATGATAAATGGCAAATTGAAGAGGCTTTTCGCAAGGCGATTATCGACGAAGATTATCGCGTTTTGCTGGACGACAACGACGAAGTCCGCAACGAATTGGAGAGAAATAAAACTTCTGGCGACGCCTATCAATGGTATCCTAATCTGCGCGTGAAAGAAATCGTCGAGAAATTTGCCGAGAATAAATATTTCAGCGGCGGGGCTTGCGACAAAGTGACGGCGCGAGTTATGCGAATGTCCAATGAGGATGCGAAAAAACTTTTGATTGAATTGCTTGATAGAAATTATGAGGTCGGCTTGAAACTTTTAAGGGAGTCTTGAGCGTGGAGATTTTAAGCATTGCTGACGCCGTGAAAAAAATTCGTATTTACTTGAATCGCGACACATTGAGCCCGTATTTTGTCGTTTCGGACGGTAATGCCGATTTCAAAAAATTTCTCGGCGACTTCGATAAAATTTACATTTCGGATTTATGCAAAGGCGATTTTCTACTTGATACTGATTTACTTGTCGAAAAGCTAGACGCGCTGACAAATAACGCGCTTGTCTTCGGATTAGGCGAGTATATTTTTTTCACCGCGCAGGAAGATATTCTGCGGGCGTTACAGGATAAAAGCTTTAATCGGAAAGTTATCTTCGTCTGTCGGGGCATTGCGAACTTGTTGGAGCGTCTTGCCGACGAAGATTTTAAATTTCGAACGAATCAAATTTGCCGCATCGAAGGTAAAGTAAATTTTTCCGTCGTGAAGTATAATCCCGCGTTAAATTTTCCGACTGACGCCCAGAATTTTTCCGAACTGCTAAAGTTGATGGAGAGCGGCAAAACTTCGGCGACCGTGCAGACAAATTTGCCGCTAGAAAACGTCACGGCAATAAATAATTTTTACGACGCGATTAAAAATCAGGAGCCGCATTTCAACATTTCCCCCGACGCGCTAAGCGATTGGCAGTGGCAAGAATATTTTTCTGATAATAATTGCGAAGGCTATCCTCCGGAACATTGGCGTAGCTTCGCGGCGGGATTCAAGAATAAAATTTCTAATCCGTACTTGCGCTTTGTCTTCACTCGTTCCGCAAACTTCGAGGCGTATTGTAAAAATTTGTTCTTCGCGTTGCTTGACGTTGCGGACGAAAAAACTTTTGATGAATTTTATTCGCTGAGGAAAGCCGCCGTCAAAAATATTACGTCGCCATATCTCGCCGAGTATCTTGAGCGGCTGAAAACTTTTCCAGACGCCATAAAATATTTGACGGATAATACTGCCCAAGAGCGTCGCGCAATGATTGAAGCCGCGCAGGGCAAAGAAAAAATCCCCGACGTATTGAAGCGAAATTATCCGGCGATGAGCGATTATTTGACGGATTACGATTTCGGCGACGCGGAGATTACGAATTATTTTCGGCAGTACAAAAAGATTAAGCTTTGCAACGTCGACGATGAAAATTTTAAAAGTCGTGTGCGGGAGTTGGCGACGCAAAGACCGTATAATAAATTCGAGACGCGACAAAAAATTTTGGACGACGCAGACCCGACGGCGAAACTTTATTGGTTAGATGCTCTCGGCGTTGAGTTTTTGAGCTATATTAAAGCGCGTGCGATACAACTTGGACTTTTAACGGCGATAAAAATTGCGCGTGCAAATTTGCCGACGCTGACTTTCCAGAATAAAAATTTCTATGACGATTGGCGCGGCGATAAGTTCGATAAAAATCAGCAACTGGACGAGCTGAAACATACGTCCGAAAATTTCGATGGTGGCAAATGTTCTGCGCCGACTTATATTGACGACGAACTTGCAATTATCGATAATGCGCTTGAAGAAATTAAAAATGATTTGGCAAATCACCACGCCGAAAAAATTATTCTGACTTCTGATCATGGAGCGAGCCGCCTTGCCGTAATGTTCGGGCGCGAAAACAAATTCAAAATGAATTCTAACGGCGAACACTCCGGACGCTGTTGCCCGATAAATGAGCTTGATGAAAAGCCGACTTGTGCGACGGAGGAAAACGGCTATTGGGTTTTAGCGAATTACGATAAATTTGCGGGCGGGCGATTATCGTCGGTTGAAGTTCATGGCGGCGCGACGTTGGAAGAAATTTTGGTGCCCGTGATTGAATTTACCTTGCAAGGCGCAAACGTTGAAGTTAAAATTTCTCCTGCGAAAAAAAATCCTGCACCGCTTAAAGAAATTGATGACGGTTTTGAATTTTTTGATTGACGAGGGCAAGCAATGGAAAATAGATTGAGAAAAATTTTCTCCGATATGGTTGTTTATAAAGATTTGAAGAACAGCAATTTTTTCTCCGCGCTAAGTTTGCCGTCATTTATGCGCGATTGGCTTTTGCGACGATTCGAGGACGCCGACGGCAAATTTGATGCAGACGAACTTTCCGATTTCATACGGCGATTTATTCCGAAAAAAGACGATTGGAAAGCGATTAAGAGCCGCATTGTTATGGAAAATGAGCACGTAAAACTTTTGGCGAAAATTTCCATTGAGATTGACGTTGCCAATGGCGCGGCGTCGTTTTCCCTACCGGACTTTGGGCTTGCGGCTAAGGAAACTATGATTGACGACAATATTTGGTATCTCTACAAAGATGAACTGGTTGGCGGGCGCGAAGTCTGGGGAATGATTGAGTTGGGTTATCGTCCGCCCGATTATGATGCTCGTCCGAAAATTCCTGGCAAAATTCGGCTATTGAAGTTCAAAAATTTTTGCCCGTATAAAATCGACTTGGATTTTTATAAAGACGCACGGAAAAATTTTTCGTTCGATGAGTGGCTACAAATTTTGTTGGGTGCGATTGATTACAACGCGGCGGGTTACGAGCACGAAGAAGAGAAATTGACAATGTTGACGCGGCTTTTGCCCTTCATCGAGAAGCGTTTAAATCTGATTGAGCTTGCGCCAAAGGGGACGGGAAAATCTTATGTTTTCGGGCAAGTCAGCCGTTTTGGATGGTTGTCAAGTGGCGGAATCATGAGTCGCGCCAAAATGTTTTACGACATGCAGAAACGTCAAGAAGGGCTTGTCGCCTATAATGACTTCGTGACGCTTGACGAAGTGCAAACGATTTCTTTCAAGGATACGGACGAAGTTCGCGCCGCTTTGAAGGGTTTTCTGGAAAATGGCGTCTACACGGTCGGCAATCACTCCAACAACGCCGACGCCGGAGTTATTTTAAGTGGCAACATAGCAAAGGCGACTATGGATATGGACGGCGTAACAAATATGTTTGACGAACTGCCAATGGTTTTTCACGAGTCTGCGCTGATTGAACGCTTTCACGGCTTTATCAAGGGTTGGAATATTCCGCGCATGAATGATGATATGAAAATTTGCGGCTGGGCTTTGAACTCCGAATATTTTTGTTCAATCTTGCACGAAATGCGCGAAGACGTCAGCTATCGAGCAATCGTCGACAGTCTTGTTAAGGTTCCCGACAAAGCCGACACGCGAGATACCGCCGCGATTAAACGGATTGCAACTGCGTATTTGAAATTATTTTTCCCGAACGTCCGTCGCGCTGAAGAGGTCGACAAAGAACTTTTCAGCCGTTACTGCCTTGAGCGCGCTTGTCAAATGCGAGCGACGATTCGACAACAACTTGCCCTGCTTGATATTGAGTACGCCGGCAAAACTATTCCGAAGTTCGAGGTAATTTAATTGGCTAAGAAAATTTTCAGTTGCATTGCTTGCGGTAAACGCCCGCTTACCAAAAACGAAATCGGCATAAACAAAAAACTCTTGGGCATGAAGTCCAAGAATTTTTATTGCATTGAATGTCTGGCGAATTTTTTGGAAGTCGAGCCGCAAGACATTTTAGACAAGATTGAGGACTTTAAAAATGACGGCTGCAAACTCTTTGAATAAAATAATCTACGCCGATAACGCCGCGACGACCAAAATTGACGACGACGCGCTGGCTTTGATGACTGACCTGCAGAAAAATTTTTTCGCGAATCCTTCTGCGACTTACAGACTCTCGCGCCCGTTGAAAAAAATTTTGCGCGAGTCGCGGGAGAAAATCGCCGCGTGCATTAATGCCGAGCCGAAGGAAATTATTTTTACGTCGGGCGGCACTGAAAGCGATAACTGGGCGATAAAATCCGCCGTGCTCGCACATTTAAACGAATGTCCAAATATAATCACTTCCGCCATTGAACACAAAGCGATTTTAAATTCCTGCGCGGCGATGGAAAATCTCGGTTGCAGTGTAACTAAGTTGCCCGTCGATAAATTCGGCACGGTTAATCCCAACGACTTGCAAAAAAAAATTTTGCTGCAGACGAAAATTGTTTCCGTCATGCTGGCTAACAATGAAGTCGGCACGATTCAGCCAGTAAAATCGCTTGCGGAAATTGCGCACGCGTCAGGAAAAATTTTCCACACAGACGCGGTGCAAGCAGTCGGTCACATTCCCATTGACGT
>CAMJQS010000062.1 GCA_946408105.1 uncultured Selenomonadales bacterium
TCTCACCTTCTCTTTGCGACGGTTGGTGGTTCGCCGCAAAATATTTGCCGCCGAGCAAGCTGCGGGGACAGCCCTTCGGCACTGTGGCGTTATGTTTTTAATTGGGATTAACGGGAATTATATTTTAAGATGATTAGAGGATTGTTAGAACAAGATTAATTTCTTCGACGAAAACTCCTGTTCCTCCCGTTGCCTAACTGTAGCAGAAAACATTTCCCTTTGCAAGCCGCAAGTTAAAAATTTTTCGTGCGGCAAAAAATATTGTATTCAAGGCAAGGCAGTCTTGAAAATATTTTTCGCGGCTAATATAATATGCGGCGGTTACCAAAGCAAGACAGCTTGAAAGGATGAATTTGAATTGGCAAACGTCGACAAAGAAGCACTGGCTTTGCACAAAGCCAATCGCGGAAAGCTTGAAGTCAAAAGCAAAGTGTCGCTGAAGACGAACAAAGATTTGACTCTTGCATATACGCCGGGCGTCGCGGCTCCTTGCCTGGAAATTAAAGATGACTTCGATAAAATTTACGATTACACCAACCGCGGAAATTTGGTCGCAGTCGTCACGAACGGCACGGCTGTCCTCGGCTTGGGCGATATCGGCGCGGGCGCGGGGCTGCCCGTCATGGAAGGCAAAGCGATTCTCTTTAAAGGTTTCGCGGGCGTCGACGCAATTCCCATTTGCTTGAACACAAAGAGCGTCTCCGAAATTGTTAAGACGATTCAGCTCATGGCTCCGAGTTTCGGCGGAATAAATCTTGAAGACATTAAAGCCCCCGAATGTTTCGACATTGAGCAGGCACTCAAAGATTCTGTCGACATTCCCGTTTTCCACGACGACCAACACGGCACGGCCATCGTCGTGGCGGCGGCTCTGATTAATGCGTTGCGTCTCGTCGGAAAAAAATTCGAGGACATTAAAGTCGTCGTCAACGGCGCGGGCGCGGCGGGCATGGCGATAACTTATCTGATTCAAAAAATGGGCGCGAAAAATGTCATGCTGTGCGATTCGACCGGCGCGATTTACGAGGGACGCGGCAAGGGCATGAACCCTTACAAAGATCAAATCGCTGCCGTTACGAATTTTGACAAAGAGGCGGGGCAACTCGTCGACATCATTCACGGCGCGGACGTTTTTATCGGCGTGTCGAAGGCCAACCTTCTGACGGAAGAAATGGTCAAGTCCATGAACAAAGACGCGATTATTTTGGCAATGGCAAATCCCGTTCCCGAAATTATGCCCGACAAAGCCAAAGCGGCGGGTGCTCGCGTCATTTGCACGGGACGTTCCGACTTCCCCAACCAAGTCAACAATCTGCTGGCCTTTCCCGGAATTTTCCGCGGCGCGCTCGACGTGCGGGCGACCGACGTCAACGAGGAAATGAAAATTGCGGCGGCCTATGCGATTGCCTCACTCGTAAGCGACGACGAACTGAACGAGGAACGAGTCATCACCACGCCTTTTGATGAGCGCGTTGCTCCGACGGTTGCGGCGGCAGTGGCCAAGGCGGCTCAAGAGTCGGGCGTCGCGCGAAACAAAATCATCACGCCCGAAGAAGTCGCTCAACACACGAGAGAACTTCTCGCAAAATTATAAAGTGCTCGTAGTCCAGCGGATAGGACGTAAGCCTCCGGAGCTTGAAGCGTGGGTTCGACTCCCGCCGAGCACACCAATCAAAAAATTTTCAGCGGTTCCAAAAATCTTGGAGCCGCTTTAAATTTTGTTTTCGCCGTGCTTTATGTTAGAATGGCAAAAATTTTTCGGAAGGAAGGATGCTTTGTGTTCGATAAAAATTTTTCACGCAGAGATTTTATAAAAGGAACCGCGACGGCCGCCGTTGCTTTCGCCGCGACAAAATTTTTTTCAAACGACGTTCACGCCGCAGAGCCTTGCAAAATTAAAACGCGGCAAGGAATTTACAACGGCTTCGTCGACAAGCGCGGCGTTCAAACTTGGCTGGGCATTCCCTACGCCAAACCGCCCGTCGGAAATCTTCGCTGGCATGCGCCCGAAAAATTGGAGCCGTCCGACAAAACCTTCGACGCAAAAAAATTCGGCGCGTCTCCCCTGCAAGACCGCGACCCCGTCGAGCCCGCCTCCATGCTCAAGCAGAGCGAAGATTGTTTGACGTTAAACATTTGGCGGCGCGGCGAGAAAAAAAATTTGCCCGTTATGGTTTTTATTCCGGGCGGCGGCTTCGTCAACGGCGGCAGCGGCGACCCGCTCTACAACGGAGCGAACCTTGCCGCGAGCCACGATGTCATTGTCGTCACGATTAATTATCGGCTGAATGTTTTCGGCTTCATGAACTTTTCGGCGATTGATTCGACGTTCGAGGACACGGGCTGTCTCGGAATTAAAGACCAAATCGCCGCGTTGACTTGGGTTAAAGAGAACATTGAAAATTTCGGCGGCGACCCCGATAACGTGACTGTCTTCGGCGAAAGTGCCGGCTCAATTTCCGCGTCGCTGTTAATGGTCACGCCCGCCGCAAAAAATCTTTTCCAAAAAGTTATCGCGCAGTCGGGGCACTTTGCTTTTTATCATGTGCCCGAAGCCTCCGCGAAAAAGGCCGAAAGATTCATGGAGGTTGGCGGCTACAAAAATATGGCGCAGATGATGAATATGCCCGCGAAAAAAATTTTGGCGACGTACGAAAAAATTTACGAGGAGGATCCGCTTTCTGTTGAGGTCGATTACTTCCCGACGTGCGACGGAAAATTTTTGCCCGCGCATCCTTATCTTGAACTTAAAAACGGAGCGGCTCGCGACATAAAATTTTTGACGGGCACGACCAAGGACGAATATCTTTATTGGACGTTTTACTTCGAGGGGCTTTTGGAAGAGTTGCAAAATTATCACGCGCAATTCACGCCGATTCTTTACGAAGGAGAATTTTTAACCGTCACAGAACTTTACGATTCGTGGGAAAAAAATCACACGGAGTATGACGGCCTTAATCGTTACGTGGAGTTCGCCGACCAGTTGGATTGGCGCGTCGGCCACGAGCTTGCGGCGGAGTATCAATCGGCGTTCAACGACGTTTATTTTTATCTCTTCAGCCAAGAATCTTCCGTGGAAGGTTTCGGCTCGTGTCACGCGATTGATTTGCCGTTCGTCTTCAACAATCCGAGCGAGGGCATTGAAGAAAATCCTTCGCAAAAATTGGTTAAGCAGTTGCAAGCGTCGTGGTGTTCCTTCGCGGCGAGCGGCGACCCGAACAACGCTTTGATTCCTACGTGGAAAAAATATTCCGTCGACGACCGCGAGACAATGGAAATAAATTCCAAAGCGTGGACGTGCCACAAAGATTTGAACGTCGACAACTTAAGCGAACTGCGCCACGTCTACGAAAAGTTTTTGCTTGATTGATTGTTAAAAGGAAACGTCATGCCTAAAAAAAATTCGACGACCTTCAGCTCGTTTGCGCCGCCGATTTTGTTTCTGCTGTTCGATTATGTCGGCGTCGTCTTGAGCGAACATCTTGCCTTCGCTCTGCGCGACTTCCTCGACTATTGGAACCGCGTCACTTATCTTTACAGCGACGCTTACATTTACGGTTGGGTGCCGCTGCTGTTTATAATTTTCCTGGGACAATCGCGCTCCTATCGACAAATGAAACCCGTCGTCGACACCATGCGCGATATTTTTCAATCGGTCTTCGCGGGCTGGATTGCGTCAATCATTTTGATTTACTTCCTCAAGGCCAGCAACCAATCTTCGCGGCTGTTTATAATTTTGTTCGGGCTGTTCGTCCTGGTCAACGTCTGCATGATTCGTTACGGCGTCTTAAAATTTCTCAAGCGGCGAAACTTTTTTTGCGAGCCGATAATTTTAATCGGCGCAGGGCTGACGGCGGAGCGGCTGATAAAATTTTGGCGGGAAGATTTGGGCTATCGATATAAAATCGTCGGGCTGATTGACGACCACCCGATTTCTTCGGAGCTGCCGAAAAATTTTCCGATACTGGGCGGCTTCGACGAGGCGCGCAGAATAATTCGGGCGGCCAAAGTAAAAACAGTCGTGATAGCCGCGCCGGGTTTGGACAAGGAAAAACTTCAAGAACTCATCAGCGAAATTCAACCGCACGTAAAAAATATTTCGTTCGTGCCGGATTTAATCGGAACGCCGATGTCGAGCGTGGAGCCCGCGATTTTGTTCAGCGAAAAAATTTTAATGCTCAATCTGCGCAACAATCTTTCCCGCCCGTATAACCGCGCGCTCAAAAGAATTTTCGATTTGACGTTGACGATTGTCGGCGGGCTGATGATTTCTCCCGTGCTGTTGGTGATTGCGTTGGCCGTGGCGATTGATAACCGAGGCCGCGTGATTTTTGCTCACAAACGAGTGGGCGCGGCCGGGAAAAAATTTCCGTGCTACAAATTTCAAACGATGGTGCCCGACGCCGAAGCGAAGTTGAAAAAATATTTGGCGGAAAATCCCGACGCCCGCCGCGAGTGGGAAGAAACTTTCAAGCTGACGAACGACCCGCGCGTCACGAGACTTGGAAATTATTTGCGGCGAAAAAGTTTGGACGAGTTGCCGCAACTTTGGAATGTGATTCGCGGCGAGATGAGTTTGGTCGGCCCGCGCCCGATTGTTCAGGCGGAAGTCCCGCGCTACGGAAAAAATATTCGCGAGTATTACATGGTCTTGCCGGGCATAACGGGCATGTGGCAAGTGAGCGGCAGGAGCGACACGACTTATCCCGAACGCGTGGCCATGGACACTTGGTACGTGCGCAACTGGTCGGTGTGGATTGATTTGATGTATCTGTTCAAAACCGTTAAAGCAGTTTTGACGGGCAGAGGCGCGTATTAGTTTTGGTTGCGCATTTCGTCTTGCGCCGCTACAATATAAATCTACTCGGTATCTTCCAAAGGAGGCATTTGAAGTGAATGAGCGAGAATTAACCGGGTTGATGTACGAGCTTTTGTCGCCCAAAGAAAATCCGGAATGCGGGCGGCTTTATCTTGAATTGTTCGATAAACACGTTTTGCGCCTTGAGATGTCAAAGGCGGAATTGGACAGCGCGAAAGTTTACGGAGAATATCCGACGCAATTTATAGGGCGCACGCGTTACATCGATTTGGTAATCATCACGAATAAACGTTTCATACCGATTGAAGTTAAGATTGAAGCAGGCAGCGGAAAATCTCAATGCGATGATTATTTACGCGAGGCGCAACTTCACACGCGGAAAAATTTTTTAAACGAGCCGCCCGTCCTTTATTACTTAACCTTGCACGGATATTTTCCCGAAAGAAGCAGCGCAACCAATACGGGTTACGGCGAGAGCGGCGACTTAGCCATTCATCAAGATAAAATATATAAAGTGACTTTCCGCACGGAACTTTTGCCTTGGCTTGAAGAGTGTTCGCAACATGCGCCAAAAAATTTTTACTGCAGAAATATTCTTTCGCGTCTTCTCACGTTCATTCGTGAAGTTACTCAAAGAACTGATTCGCAGTTGCAAGTCGAAAAGATTATGCGTAATTTTTTCACGGCTCTTGAAAAACGTTTCGACGAAAATTTTTGTCGAAAATATCGTCTCGAATTTTATGCAGGCGACGAGCAACCCTATCACCGTGAAATTCTAAAATTTTTTTTCAAAGGACATTCCGCGCCAAATATAGGTTTTCGTTGCACGGATTCGGCGGGCAATATCATAAAATTTGAATCTGATAAAGAGCTTTGGTTTTGTGTGGAAAGTTACAATGGCGGCGAAAATGATTTCAAACGTAAGAGAACACTTATCGCGGACTTTGCGATTTATGACAGCAGCATAGGTAATTGTGTTTGCGAAAGGACAGACGTTAAGCGACTTCTTGACGGGAAAAATATTTTGCCGCAAGATTTCATCGAAGAATATTGGCAAAAAGGTAAAAAAGGTAAAAAACTTGCCGGTTGCATTGGATTAACGGAGTTACACGACGCACACAACAACACTATCGATTTTTATGACGTTGACAAGACTTTGAGGCAATTTAGGACGCAAGAAGACATTATCTGTGCAGTCGATAACATCATGATTGAAATAGAAAAACTTCTGAGGAGATTTGTTTATGGATAAAAATTTTTTGAATGACTTCCCGATTCTTCGGAGCAAAATGAACGGACACCCGCTTACATATTTGGACAACAGCGCGACGACCCAAAAACCAGAAAGCGTCGTGCGTTCCATTTGCGGCTACTACGGCGGCTGCAATGCCAATCCTCATCGCGGCGTTTACGAGTTGAGCGTCAAGGCGACAAAAGTTTACGAGGACGCCCGCCGAAAAGTTGCCGCCTTCCTCAACGCCAAGCCGCAGGAAATTATTTTCACGAAGAACGCGACCGAATCTTTGAACCTAATCGCTTACAGCTACGGCCTGAACAATCTGCGCGTCGGCGACGAAATTTTAATCACAATAGCCGAACACCATTCAAACCTTGTGCCGTGGCAGAGAATTGCTCAAGCGACGGGCGCGACGCTCAATTACATTTACCTGGCGGCGGACGGAAATCTTTCGGCGGAAGAGATTGATAAAAAACTTACGCGGCGCACGAAAATTTTTGCCGTTACACAAATTTCAAACGTGCTCGGTCTCGTCAACGACGTAAAAACTTTGGCGGCTCGTGCTCACGAAGTCGGCGCAGTCGTTGTCGTCGACGGCGCACAATCGGTGCCGCACATTCCCGTTGACGTTAAAAATTTGGACGCGGACTTTCTTGCGTTTTCCGGCCACAAAATGCTTTCGCCCATGGGCGTCGGCGTTCTTTACAGCAAGAAAAAAATTTTGGAGGAGATGCCCCCGTTCCTCTGCGGCGGCGACATGATTGAATACGTCGAGGAGCAAGCGACGACCTTTGCCGAACTGCCGCAAAAATTCGAGGCGGGCACGCAAAACGTCGGAGGCGCGGCCG
>CAMJQS010000063.1 GCA_946408105.1 uncultured Selenomonadales bacterium
TTTTGACACTGACTGAAGAAATAAAAAAGCGGCGCACGTTCGCAATAATCTCTCACCCCGACGCGGGCAAGACGACACTAACCGAAAAACTTTTGCTTTACGGCGGAGCGATTCACTTGGCCGGCTCGATTAAGTCCCGCAAAACTCAACGACACGCCGTCAGCGATTGGATGGAAATTGAAAAGCAACGCGGCATTTCCGTCACCAGCTCCGTCTTGCAATTCGATTACGCGGGCTGCCGAATAAATATCCTCGACACGCCCGGCCACCAAGATTTTTCCGAGGACACCTACCGCACGCTCATGGCCGTCGACAGCGCGGTTATGATTCTCGACGCGGCAAAAGGCGTTGAGGCGCAGACCAAAAAACTTTTTAAAGTTTGTCGCGAACGGCGCATCCCGATTTTTACTTTTATAAACAAGCTCGACCGCTACGGAAAAATTCCGCTCGACCTGATGGACGAACTCGAAAATGTTTTGGGCATTCGCGCCTACCCGATGAACTGGCCGATTGGCACCGACGGAAAATATTTGGGCGTCTTCGATCGACAAAAAAATCGCGTGGAACTTTTCGCCGAGGACACCACGCACGGACAGAAGGAAAGAATTTCCGAAATTTTTTCTGCCGACGACGCGGAGGTTGTTAAACGTATCGGGCAAGAAAATTTCGACGCGCTCCAAGATGATTTAATATTGCTCGACGAGGCGGGCGAAACTTTCGACAAGAAAAAAATCGACGCGGGAGAATTGACGCCGACTTTTTTCGGTTCCGCGATGACAAATTTCGGCGTGCAAAATTTTTTGGAAGAGTATTTGCGACTTGCGCCGCCGCCCGCCCCCAGACTTTCCAGCGACGGAGTGATTGAGCCCGAAGACGAAAAATTTTCCGCGTTCGTCTTCAAAATCCAAGCCAACATGAATCCCGCGCACCGAGACCGCCTGGCGTTCATCAGAATTTGTTCGGGCAAGTTCGAGCGCAACATGAGCGTCTGGCACGCGGCAACCGACAAGCTTATTAAACTTTCCCAGCCGCAACAATTTTTGGCGCAGGACAGACAGATTATCGACGAGGCTTTCCCCGGCGATATCGTCGGCTTGTTCGACCCCGGCATTTTCGGAATCGGCGACACGCTCACCGACGCCGCTCACAAATTTAAGTTTGAAGACTTCCCGACGTTCCCGCCCGAAAAATTTGCTCGCGTGCAAGCCAAAGACACCATGAAGCGCAAACAATTTGCAAAGGGCATTGACCAGCTCACGCAGGAAGGCGCGATTCAACTTTTCAACCAAGTGGGCGCGGGCACCGAATCTTACGTCGTGGGCACCGTCGGCACGCTGCAGTTTGAAGTTCTGCAATATCGTTTGAAGTCGGAATACGGCGTGGACGTTTTGCTGACGATGTTGCCGTTTGAAGTCGCTCGTTGGCTGAAATTTTCTGACGGCGCGAAAGTCACGCCCGCAAGTTTGCGCGGCGCGGACAGAGGAATGTTCGTCCTCGACCGCGAAGAAAATCCCGTGCTCCTTGTCGAAAATGAATGGTCTCTCGGCTGGATAAGTGACAACAACCCCAAGCTCGAAATGAACGCGACGCCGTTTTAAAAATTTTGGAGGAGTGATGAAATGCACAGGATTATACAACCGTTTTTCCGTTACATGACGAGGGACAAAGATATTCTTTACGTTCTTTGCCCGTGCAGCATAGGAGATTTTTTAATTGTCGGCGGGCTGTGTCATGCTCTCTTAAAGAAAAAGCATAAACAAATTTGTGTTTTAATCGCGCAAGAAAGATTTGCAAATTCCGGATTAAATTTTGTCGGCGTTACAGAGATTCGCTCTTTTCCAAAAGAAATTATGGATCTTATTCGCCAATACATTTACGCGAGCCGCGAGTATGAGACCGACAATTACATTTACGGACATTTTCATATGAAAGACCGAGTCGAAAATTGGAATGGCGGTCTTATTTGGAATAAAAATCTTTCCTTCGTGGATCGTTACAAGGAAAATGTTTTCGGCTTGCCTTTGGATACGGAATTGATTCCGCCGATAATCCCCCCCCCCATGACCTTCAAAAGCAACGGTTGAATGAACTTTATGTTTTGGATAAAGAGCGCACGATAATTATTATGCCGTATGCCAATGCTACTGAAAATTTGAAAGAATC
This sequence comes from uncultured Selenomonadales bacterium, assembly GCA_946408105.1. Lineage (GTDB taxonomy): Bacteria > Bacillota > Negativicutes > Selenomonadales > Selenomonadaceae > Quinella. The sequence goes on from CAMJQS010000063.1 coordinate 2,164, forward strand.
TTTCTGGATAAAATTGGTTCAGAACTTAAAACAAAAAAATAAAGATTACGTGCTATATACAAACGTGGCCTCTCCTCAAGAAAAAGTTATTCCCGGTACTTCTCCAATCGTCACGACCTTTCCCGAATTGGTTTATCTCACCGAAAAAGTTAACTGCTTCATCGGGCTCAGGAGCGGAATTTTTGACCTTCTCGCCTTCACGAACGCAAAACTTTTGTATATAAACAAGGATATTAGAGGTTGGTGGTTCTATGATTTAAAATTAAATTTCAATCACACCAACAGCAAAGCTTTTTATCTTCTGTCTGAATTCGAACATGCAGGGCTCATGGCTTTCATGCAACAAAACAATGTAACTTCGGTCGACAATATTAATTTTTATAATCGTGTCAATGGAAGAGACGTAGCTTTGAATGCGGATTCTTTGATTGAAAAGATTTTGAGTTCGGTTGATTAAGGAGGCAGCGTTATGAATTTGAATTATATTATCGTGCAGGCGGGCGGCAAAGGCTCGCGCATGGAACGGTTGACGCGCAACAAACCCAAGGCTCTCGTTCCCGTCAACAACTTGCCGATGATTTTTCATCTCTTCAAAAAATTTCCCGACAAAAAATTTATCATCATCGGCGATTACAAGTTCGACGTGCTGAAAAAATATTTGCGCGAATTTATGCCCGCCGCCACCGCTTACGAATTGATTCAAGCCAAGGGCAAAGGAACTTGCGCGGGAATGTCCGAGGCTTTGACGCACATTCCCGACGGCGAACCTTTCCTTTTGATTTGGTGTGATTTGATTCTTTCCGACGAACACAAACTGCCCGACACAAATAAAAATGTTGTCGGCATTTCTCAAGGCTTTTCTTGCCGCTGGTCTTATCGCGACGGAAAATTTTTTGAGGAGCCGAGCAACCAACACGGCGTCGCGGGATATTTTATTTTCCAAGACAAAAATTTTATCGCGGACGTTCCCGAAAGCGGAGAGTTCGTTCGTTGGCTCAAAGAAAAAAATTTTACGTTCGAGGAACAGCCGCTGAAAAATACAAAAGAGTATGGCCTCTACAGCGAGTGGAGCAAGTTGCCGCAAATGCGCTGTCGTCCGTTCAATCAAATAACAGTCGAAGGCGATAAAGTTATCAAGCGCGGAATCGACGAGCAGGGGCGCGAACTTGCCAAAAAAGAAATTGCCTGGTACAAAAAAATTCAAGCCGAAAATTTCATCAACATTCCCGCGATTTACGAGTTCGAACCGCTGACAATGGAATTTATCGACGGGCAAAATATTTACGAATACAATTACATTCCCGACGCGCAGAAGCGATACATCTTGAAAAAAATTATTCGCTGCCTGCAAGACGTTCACAAGCTTGACGGCGTGAAGGCCGACAAAGAAAGTTACTTCGACGCGTATATCGGCAAGACCTACAAGCGGCTGGAAAAAGTTCGCAACCTCGTGCCCTTCGCGAATGAAAAAACCGTCACGATTAACGGGCGCGTCTGCCGAAATATTTTTTTCTGCAAAGAAGAATGCGAGCGGCTCGTCATGCAGTACATGCCCGAAGAGTTTCGATTGATTCACGGCGATTGCACTTTCAGCAACATGATGCTGCGCCACGACACCGAACCCGTTTTGATTGACCCGCGCGGCTACTTCGGCCACATACAATTTTACGGCGACGTCGCCTACGATTGGGTGAAGCTCTATTATTCTCTCTTGAGCAATTACGACAGATTCAATCTGAAAAGATTTTCTCTCGACATCGACGACAAGGGCGTCACGCTGGAAATTGAGTCGAACGGCTGGGAAAATCTTGAGGAATATTTTTTTGAACTTTTGGACGGCGAAGTCAGCAAGCGGCAGATGAAATTGCTTTTGGCGATTACGTGGCTGTCGCTCACAACTTACGCGTGGGACGATTACGATTCGATTTGCGGTGCTTTTTACAACGGGCTTTACTATCTTGAAGAAGCTTTGCAAATGGAAAACGCCTACGGCTATTTCGGGCAAAATATGATTCGCCTCGAAAACGCGCTGAAGTCCGTATCGGGCACGCAAATGGATTCGCTCATTTCCGATTGCGAAAAAACTTTGCGCCAAGGCCGCAGGATAATTGTTTCCGGCCTCGGCAAGAACGTTCCCATTTGCGAAAAATTTGTCGGCACGATGGTTTCAATGGGTTTGGACGCGGGCTTTCTTCACACTAATTCGGCGGTGCACGGCGACATGGGAATTGTCCGCGCGGGCGACCTGGTTATAATTTTGAGCAAGAGCGGCGAGACCGAAGAATCCGTTTACTTGACGCGACTGCTGCAGCGGCGCGAAGGTGTTCACTTGCGTTTGTTGACATTTGCAGAGCACAGCACGCTTGCAGATATGATTAGAAAAAAATTGGTGATTCATCTCGAACACGAGGGCGACTTGTGGAACGTCCTGCCGAACAATTCGACGACGTTAAATTTGATTGTCTTGCAAACCGTCGCGATTGAAGTTGCTCGTCGAATGCAAGTTGATTTGGAAAAAGATTTCAAACCGAATCATCCCGGCGGAGCAATCGGACGCAATTTAAATTTCTATTGAACGGAGGCTTGAGGCGTGGAAAAAGAAATTGTATTGTCGACTCTTCCGCACACGTGGATTTTTGACATCGACGGGACGTTGGTAAAACACAACGGCTACTTGACGGACGAGGGCGACACTTTGTTGGAGGGCGCGGCAGAGTTTTTGGCCGGCATCCCGGAAAAAGACATGATAATTTTGTTGACGGCAAGACCTTCAAGCGTTCGCGACATCACAGAAAAATTTTTGGCGGAAAAAAATATTCGCTACGACCACATAATTTTTGACGCGCCCGTCGGCGAAAGAATCGTCATCAACGACAACAAACCGAGCGGCTTGGTTATGGCTTACGCCGTTGAAAGAATTCGCGATAAGTGGGAAAAGTTGACGCTGATTGAAAAATAATTTTTACAGACATTGGGAACGAGGAATGATAAATTCATTCTTCGTCCCTAATATTTTTTTAAGCCTTGGAAAATTTTTTTCGATATACAGGTAAACAAGGAAGACACATTGAAAAATTTTTGCAAGGAATGCAGCCAACAGGTGGTGAAAATCATGATTGTAAACAACGTGAACTCGTCCTCGAATTATTATTCCAACGTGGCGGCGACGAGATATGCCGGCTCCGTCGACTATGTTCGCGGCGCGCAAAAGAGCGACGCTTTTACTCCGTCCAAAGAGGCGCAGAGCTTCAGCGAATTGTTGAACAAGCTAAAGAACATCTCCGAAGTTCGCGAGGATAAAGTCAGCGAGATTCAACAAAAAATTTCTTCGGGGCAATATTTCGTTTCGGCGCAAGACATCGCGGCAAGCATTTTGACGAATCGTTTTTGAGGCGAGTGACATGTGGCAAAATTTGATTGAAACGCTCGACAAGCTCGGCGAAGTTTACGACAAGTTGGCCGGCCTCGGCGAAAGGAAACGCTCCGCTCTGGTCGGAATAGACATGAAAGGCCTTTCCGATATTTTGGACGAGGAACAACTTTTGACGGCGAAAATCCAAAAGCTCGAACAAAAGCGCGTCGAACTTCTTCGGGACTTGTCGAAGTCAGATAAAACTTTAACCGCAGCGACGAAGCCCAAAGATTTTTACCGCAAAGCTCCCGCGCCCGCCGCAGAAAATTTAATTCGACTGCACGAACGCTTGAGCAAAAACGTCGAACGCGTCGTGACGATTCGCAACAACAATCAAATCCTGGCGCAGTGTGCATTGGACGCGGTGCAGGGGCAACTCAACCGATTGAGCGGCGCGGCCGTCGAACCGACTTATTCGGGAAAAGGCGCGGGCATCGTCACTCATCAGAAAAAATTTGACTTTAAAGCTTGAGGGCGTGGCTATGGACGAGACGATAAAAATTTTGCGCGAACAGGCGATACTCTGCGCGCACCTGCCCGAACTTTTCGACGAGCTGATAAAAATCATGGAAAGCAATTCGCCCGAAGTGCAAGAGCCGATTCGCAAAATCGAAGCGACTGTTCGAGACCTGTCGAAGAACGAACAAAAAGCGCAAGATTTTTTAAAGCGGGTCGGCGTTGCGTCGTTCGCGGAATACATCAACGCGCAAGAAAAAAATATTCAGCGGGACGTGGCGGAAAAACTTTTAATCAAAACCGCCGACGCTCAACTTCGCCTGAAAAATCAAGTGTCACAAGTCAAGTTGCTTTTAAAGAAGGGCAGAGAGTACGTCGACTTCAACTTGAACATTTTGGCGCGGACTTCGGCAAGCGACACTTACGGCGCGGCGGCTCAAACCGGCTCTCAACGGTCGCGGCGCATGTTCGAGGCTAATGTTTAGCGATTAGGGAATGGAGAGAAGGGATTGAGATATGAGGGCAACATTTTCCGGACTGAACACGATGGTGCGCGGCATCATGGCCAACCAAATGTCGCTGGACACCACCGGCCACAATATAACCAACGCGGGCACTGAAGGCTACACCCGACAAACCGTCACGCTTGCCACGACTTACAGCGAACACCGCGCCGGTCTTTTCGGGGACGTCATGGTCGGCACGGGCGTCGATGCACAGGCCGTCGAACGCGCCCGCAACATTTACGCCGACATTCAATATCGCAACGAAAATCCTTCGCAGAAATATTACGAGACGATGGCCGTCAACTACGACAAGCTCGAAACGATTTT
>CAMJQS010000064.1 GCA_946408105.1 uncultured Selenomonadales bacterium
TTGAGCGCGATTGAAATTGTCCGCAAAATTATTTCGGACGTTCGCAAGTTCGGCGACGCGGCCGTCATCGATTATACGAAAAAAATTGACGGCGTGGAGCTCGAAAATTTTTCCGTCGCGCTTGAGGAAATTAAAATCGATTCAAAAATTTTTTCGTCGTTGAAAGTCGCGGCAGAAAATATTCGTCGCTTCCACGTCGAACAACTCCCGAAGTCTTGGATAACTTATCGCGGCGAAAATTCTTTGCTCGGCCAAGCCGTCATTCCTCTTGAGCGCGTCGGCGTCTACGTCCCCGGCGGCACTGCGGCTTATCCGTCGAGCGTATTGATGAATATCATTCCCGCGAAGGTTGCGGGCGTCAAAGAAATTATCATGTGCACGCCCAACGCAAACGAAACCGTTTTGGCCGCCGCGAAACTCGCGGGCGTCGACAAAATTTTTAAAATCGGCGGGGCGCAAGCGATTGCGGCGATGGCTTTCGGCACGGAACAAATTCCGCGCGTCAACAAAATCGTCGGGCCGGGAAATATTTTCGTCACGCTCGCGAAAAAAGAAGTCTACGGTCATTGCGATATCGACATGCTCGCCGGGCCGAGTGAAATTTTAATCGTCGCCGACGAGACCGCCAATCCGATTTTTGCCGCCGCCGATTTGCTTTCTCAAGCCGAACACGACCCGCTCGCCTGTTCGATTTTAATCACGACAAGTCAGACGCTCGCCGAAAAAATTTCCGTAGAGGTCGAGGCGCAACTTGCAAAACTTCCGCGCAAAGAAATCGCTGCCGCCGCCGTCGAACGCAACGGATTGATCGTCGTCGCCGAAAGTTTGGACGAGGCGATTGAATTCGCGAATTTTTCCGCGCCCGAACATTTGGAACTTTTGACGCAAAATCCTTTTGAACTTCTGCCGAAAATAAAAAACGCGGGCGCAATTTTTTTGGGAGCGTACTCGCCCGAACCGCTCGGCGATTATCTTGCGGGCCCGAATCACGTTTTGCCGACGGGCGGCACCGCAAAATTTTTCTCCGTCCTCAACGTCGAAACTTTTTTGAAGCGCACGAGTTTAATTTCTTACACGCGAAAAGATTTGCTCGGCGCGGCGGACGACATAATCCGTTTGGCTCAAGCTGAAGGTTTGACGGCTCACGCGGAGGCGATTCGCAAACGGGAGGAATTTTTATGAAACTTTTGCACACGGCCGACTGGCACCTCGGAAAAACTTTGAAGGGACAAAATCTTCTCGACGACCAAAAATTTATCCTCGACGAAATTTTTAAAATCATCGACGACGAAAAACCCGACGCGATTTTAATTTGCGGCGACGTTTACGACAGGAACGTTCCGCCCGTCGACGCCGTGGAACTCTTCAACGAGACTTTAACAAAGTTGGCCGAAAAAAATCTTCCGACGCTGATTATTTCGGGCAACCACGACAGCGCAAAACGTTTGAACTTCGGCAACAAAATTTTTGAGCGGCAAAAAATTTTTATCGCCGCAAGAATTTCCGACGAGCCGAAAACCGTCGTGCTTGAAGACGACTTCGGCGAAATTTATTTTTCGATGATTCCGTTCTTCGTGCCCGTCGAAATTAAATACAAATTTTTCGTCAAGAATTCCGACAGCCCGACTTACAACGCCGCGAACAAATTTTACGTCGACCTTGCGCGGAAAAAAATTCCTGCGGGCAAAAGGAGCGTCGCGCTTGCTCACGTTTTTATTTCGGGCGAAACGAAGACCGAATCCGTGCGCGAAATCGTCGGCGGCGCGGAAGGAATTTCCGCCGAAATTTTTTCCGAATACAATTACACTGCGCTCGGCCATCTTCATCGCCCGCGCTGTTCGTGGAAAAATATTTTCTACAGCGGCTCGCCGCTCAAATATTCTTTCGACGAGGCCGCGCAAAAAAAATCCGTCGCGCTTGTCGAACTCGACGCGAACGGAAATTTTAAAGTCAATCCGATTGAGTTGAAGCCGCGAAGAGATTTGGTCGTCGTCGAAGGAAAATTCAACGAGCTGAAAAATCGCGCGCCGATTCAAGATTACGCGCAAATAATTTTGGAGGACGACGCTTACATTTACAGCACGGAAGAATTGCGCGACGCCTTCCCGAATTTTTTGGAAGTCAAACGCAAAAGTCATCTGCAAAGTTATGACGACGTGCCGACGAATACTTTTCGCAAGGAAGACCCCGTGTCCGAACAGTTCGCGAAATTTTTTGAGGAAGTAAACGGCGCGCCGCTCGTCGACGACGAACGAAAAGCCTTCGGAGAAATTTTGAACGAGCTTGGAGGGGAGGAAAGAGAATGAGACCGCTGAAATTAAAAATGTCGGCGTTCGGTGCTTACGTTCGGCCGGTCGAAATAGATTTTGAAAATAATTTGCGCGACGCGAAAATTTTTTTGATTCACGGGGCGACGGGCGCGGGCAAGACGACGATTCTCGACGCGATGTGCTTTGCGCTTTACGGCACGGCTTCGGGCGACGAACGCGACGGAAACATGATGCGCTCGAAAGGAATTCCCGACAAAATTAAAACCGAAGTCGAATTTACTTTTGCGCTCGGCGAAAAAATTTACACGGCGCACCGCGTAATCACTCGCAAGAACGAAAAATTTAATCAAGACGCCGAATTGATTTGCGGCGGCGATGTCCTTGAGACGAAAAAAAGTTCCGTCAGCAACAGAGTTAAAGAGTTGCTCGGTTTCAACGCCGAACAATTTCGCCAAGTGGTTTTGTTGCCGCAGGGCGAATTCAAAACTTTTTTGACGGCCAAAGCCGACGACCGCCAGCCGATTTTGGACGCGCTCTTCAACGCGGAATTTTATAAGCGCGTGGAAGAATCGCTCAAAGAAAAATCCGACGACGCCGAAAAAATTTTTCACGACCTCAGCCGTGAAAAAGAATTTTTGGAAAATCAAATGCAAGGCTCCAAAGCCGACGACGCCGAACTTGAGAAGCTCCGCGAAGATTTGGACGAGGCGCAAAAAAAATCCGTCGCGCTGAAAAAATTTTCCGACGACGCGCAAGAAAATTTGAGCGCGGGAAAAAAATTGGCGGACGAATTCGACGAGCTGGAGCGCAGAAAAAAATCATTGGCGACGGCCGAAGAAAATCTCAAGCAGGCGGAAAAAATTTTCTTCGCCGCGAAAACCGAATACGACCTCCGCGACGCCGAAAAATCTATTCGCGACAAAATTAAATCCGACGTTGAAGACTTCGCCAAAATAAAAAAATCTCTCGACGAACTTAAAGCCAAAGAAAAAACTTTAGCCGACGCCGAAAAAAATTTGCAGGCCGCCGACGCCGCGCTGAAAAAAGCTGAAGACAACGCAAGAAAATTTGATGCGCGGCTCCTCAAGCTGAAAACTCGTCGCGACGAATTGGCGGGCGCAGAAAAAAAATCTGTCGAAGCGAAAAATATTTTGGAGAAAGTAACCGAGCGCGAACAAATTTTGCGGCAAATTTCAAGGCTTGAAAGAGAATTGGAGATGGCACGCAGAAAAGTTTCCGCCGCCGAAAAAAATTTCAACGAGGCGCAAATCGAACTCGAACGATTGCAAAAACTTCAGCGCGACGGCAGCGCGGCTCTTCTTGCGAAAAATTTAAAGGACGGCGAGCCTTGCCCCGTGTGCGGCTCGAAGATTCATTACGCGGTTGACTTCAGCGACGCGATTATCCCTTCCGACGCGGAAATCGATTCGGTTCAAAAGAAAGTCGAACTCCGCAAAAAATCTCTCGACGCAATGAAAATTTCTGCGGCGCAAATCGAAAACACCATTTCAAACAAGCGCGACGATTTGAAAAAATTTTCCGACTTGCCCGAAGTCGACACCGCGCAAAAAAATTTTGACGCCGCGCAAAAAGCTGCCGCCGAATTGAAAGACTGCGAAGACAGAATCAAGCTCGGCGAAAAGTACATCGAAGAAAACAAATCCGCGCTCAAGGACGCGCAAGAAAAACAGAAGGCCGCCGCGAACGCGCGCGAAAAAATTTTGGGCGGGCTGCAAACTCTTCAAGCGCAGATTCCGCAAAATTATTTGGCGGACGCCGCGCAACTCGACGACGACATTTCCTCGGCGCAAAAAAATCTTCACGCGCTGGAAAAATTTTGGGACGCCGCGCAGAAAAATTTTATCGTCGCGGGAAACAAAAAATCTTCGTGCGAAGGACTGCTCACCGCCGCGAAAAAATCTTTCGACGAACTCGACGGCAAGTTAAAAAATTTGAAGCCGCCCGACGTCGACGCGCTGAAGATTCGTGCAGACGAGGCGCAAGAAAATTATGTGGCGTCGATAGAAAAAGTTACGTCGCTGAAAAATACTTTGGACACTTTGAAAAAACTTTCCGCGAAAATTTTTGCGCTGGAGGAAAAAATTTCTGCGGCAGAAAAAAATTTCCGCGTGTGGAAAAAACTTTCGGACGCGGCGTCGGGAAAAATTCCCGGCAAAAAAATTTCGTTCGCGCGCTGGTATTTGCGGGCGATGTTCGCGCAAGTTTTGACGGAGGCGAATTATCGTTTGGCGAAGATGAGCGACAACCGCTACTGGTTCAAGCCGAAGGACGAGGGCAAATCAAAAAGTTCGACGGCGGGTCTCAACCTGGAAATTTTTGACGAATACAGCGGCGAGGCCAGACCGATTGCAACTTTGAGCGGCGGCGAAAGTTTTTTGGCGTCGTTGAGTTTGGCGTTGGGTTTGGCGGCCGTCGTCAGAAACAATTCGGGCGGCATAAAGCTCGACACGATTTTTATCGACGAAGGCTTCGGCTCGTTGGACGCGGAAACTTTGGACTTCGCGATAAAAACGTTGGTTGAACTTCAAAGCGGCGGCCGTTTGGTCGGAATAATTTCGCACGTGGAAGAGTTGAAAAATCGCGTGCCCGTTCGTCTCGAAGTCACTCCGAACAAAGCCGGCTCAACCGTCGCATTCAAGCAAGGTTCATCGGCCGATTAAATTTTTCGCGAGGCGCACGGCTTCCACTCCGTCCTTTGCGTAAGCGTCCGCGCCGGCCGCGTCAGCATATTCTTGCGTCAAAGCCGCGCCGCCGACCATAACTTTTGCTGAACAACCTGCCGCGCGTAAGTCTTCGATAACTTTATCGATTTGAATCATCGTGGTTGTCATCAGCGCGCACAGCCCGACGATATCGGCGTCGTGTTCCAGGGCAGCGCGAACAATTTTTTCCGAGTCGACGTCCTTGCCCAAGTCGACGAGCTTAAAGCCGCTGTTGGCAATCAACGCGCCGACAATATTTTTTCCGAGGTCGTGCACGTCGCCTTTGACGGTCGCGATAACGAAAGTTCCCTGCGTTTTGGTTTCTTGCGCGGGGAGATTTTTTTTGAGCTCGTCGAAGGCCAAACGCATCGTCTCTGCGCTCAATAAAACTTGCGGGAGAAAAATTTTTCCCGCGCCGAAGTCTTCGCCCAATTCGTTCATTGCGGCGGTGAGTGCTCGTTCGGTAATTTCGTCGGCGGAAAAATTTTCGTCGGCGGCTTTTTTTATCAGCGCGGGAATTTCGTCCTTGTCGCCCTCTTGAATCGCAAACTTAATCGCGCTCAACGTGTCGAGAGAAAATTTTTTCGGCGGAGGAGCGGCGGCGATTTGCGCGAGCTTGCTGAAGTTCAAACCGTTCGCGTCGTGGGCGAGGAGCGCGGCGGCTGCCTTGAAAACATTTTGCATTGCCTCGTCGTAAGGATTCATAATCGGCGCGTCGAGACCTGCGGCCAAACACATTGCAAAAAAAGTTGAGTTAATCAGCGGGCGATTGGGCAGGCCGAAAGAAATATTGCTCAAGCCCATGGTCGTCGGCAAATTCAATTCGTTGTAAAGTTTCAAAGTCTTGAGCACTTCGAGGCAAGCGTTTTTGTCGGCGGAAATCGTCATGACGAGCGCGTCCAACAAAAAGTCGCCGTCGTCGAGCCCGAAACTTTTTGCGGCGTCGATAATTTTTTTCGCGACGGAAAATTTTTCTTCGGCCGAGGCGGGCACGCCGTCTTCAGTGAGCGGCAGAATCAAAATCGCCGCGCCGTATCTTTTCGCGAGCGGCAAAAATTTTTTAATGCGTTCGGGCTCAAAGCTGACGGAATTAATCAGCGCACGGCCGGGAAAATTTTTCAAGCCGGCCTCCAGTGCTTCGGCGTCGCTCGTGTCAATCGCAAGAGGCGCGTCGACGATTCGAGAAATTTCGCTGACGGCCTTGGCCATCATCTCCGCCTGATTGATTCCGCCGACGCCCATGTTCACGTCCAAAATTTTTGCGCCCGCCTTAACTTGATTGAGCGCGTCTTTTTTCACGCCGAGCAGAGAACCGCTGCGAATTTCCGCCGCCAATTTTTTTCTGCCCGTCGGATTGATTCGTTCGCCGATGAGCGTCGTGGAATTTTTATCGACGACGACAGTTTTTGAACGGCTCGCCAACATCAGCGGACGCTTTCCCCTGCCCCCCGACTCCTGAACCCTGACACCTTGCACCGCGTCAGCGAGTGCACGAATATGTTCGGGCGTCGTGCCGCAACAGCCGCCGAGATAAGTTGCGCCCGCCTCGACCAAAAATTTTCCCCACGCGCCGAAAGTTTTTGCGTCCATGGGGAATTTTGTTTTGCCGTCTTCAAGGTAGGGCATGCCCGCGTTGGGCTGAACGCTTATTGGAAGTCGCGAATTCTCCGCCAAAATTTTTACGACGGGCACGAGCTGTTCGGGGCCGAGCGAACAGTTTACGCCGATAATCGACGCGCCCATTGCCTCAAGAATCACGGCGGCCGACTGCGGGTCTGT
>CAMJQS010000065.1 GCA_946408105.1 uncultured Selenomonadales bacterium
TGCAAGTCGAGCCGTGGATTATCGAACTGGTTCAATCGGGCTTGCACGACGTCACGGTAAACGGAACGGCCGCGCGAAATTTTATCGGCTTCCCCTACGACATCGCGGGCAAGACCGGCACCGCCGAAAATTCTCAAGGCACAGACCACGGCTGGTTCGTCGGCTACGGCCCTTTCAACAACCCGACAATTAGCGTCGCGGTCATCGTCGAGCAGGGCGGCTTCGGCGCGAGTTCCGCCGTTCCCATTGGTCGACAAATTATGGAGGCGGCGTTCAATCTCATGGTTCAGCGCGGCGAACTTGCTCCGCCCGCCGCAAAATAAAATGCAACAGGAAATTTCAATCGGGCTTAGCCAACGATTGATCATGACGCCCGAACTTCGACAGTCGATAGAAATTTTGCAGATGTCCGCCGCCGAACTCAAAGAGACAATCGAGCGCGAACATTTGGAAAATCCTGCGCTGGAGTTGGAGTACTTCGACGAGCCGCAAAATTTTGACGTGGAAAAAATTTTCGAGCTGCCCGACACTTCGTCGACGACACCGGAAAAATTTTTGATGGAGCAAGCGGTCTTTGTGTTCGACGCGGAAGAATTATCGGCGGCAAAATTTTTAATCGGCGCACTGGACGCGAACGGCTATTTAAAAATTTCAATCGAAGACGCCGCGAAAATTTTACACGTCGAAGAAAATTTTTTGTCGGAAATTTTACGGCGCGTGCAAGAACTGGAGCCGGCCGGAGTGGCCGCGCGAAATTTATCGGAGTGTCTGCGCCTTCAAGCTCAACGCAAAAAAATTTATTCGGGACTTGTCGCCGCGATTATCGACCGCCACTTGGAAGAGGTCGCCGCGCACAAAATAAAAAATATCGCCCGCGCAGAAAATTTTTCGGTGGAAGAAGTTCGGCGGGCGATTGAAATTATTCGCACCCTCAATCCGAAGCCCGGCAGTGCTTACGGCGGCGGCGTCACGAAATTCATTGTGCCCGACGTTAAAGTCACGGAGAGCGGCGAAATTTTTTTGAACGCCCCGAACTTTCCGCGCGTGAAAATTTCCGACGATTATTCCGACTTGAAAAACTTCGACGCGGAGACGAAAAATTTTCTTGCCCGTCATTTGAATTCGGCGCGACAACTTTTGCGCAGCATTCGTCAGCGAGAGAAAACTCTTTTGCGCGTGGTCGAAGCGATTGTCCGTCGACAAAAAAATTTTTTGAGCAAAGGAAAAAAATTTCTCAAGCCGATGACGATGCGCGAACTTGCCGAGGAGCTGGACTTGCACGAGTCGACGATAAGCCGAGCCGTCGCGAATAAATTTTTGGAATTGCCCTTCGGCGTGGTGGAGATGAGAAAAATTTTTTCGGCAAGCGTGGCGACGGAAGACTTGACCGCCGAGCAAATCAAAGCGTCAATCGCCGAGCTGATAAAGTCCGAAGACCCGCGGCGGCCGCTGTCGGACAAATCGCTTGCAGAAATTTTATCGGCGCGCGGAATTTCGATAGCGCGACGAACCGTCATGAAGTATCGTGAACAGCTGGGAATTTTTTCTTCAGCCAAACGACGCAGATAAAAAAATGCCCGTGAACTTTTTCAAGCTCGCGGGCTAAAAATTTCTACAAGAGGAGTTCATGTGGTCAATATGGATTGGAAGTAACTTCTTCGATGACGGGCGCGGAGCCCAAAATTTTTTGGAAGGCGATGAGCGATTCAATCACGCGGCGCGGGTCAAGCCCTTTCATGATGAAAACGATTTGCGAATTGCGCTCCTCGCCGTTCCAGTCGTCCAAGTGGTGCGGCGGGTGGATGATGTGTTGGACGCCGTTAATCACAATCGGGCCTTCGTCGCCCACGTCGACCATGCCTTTGATTCGCAACATTTTTTCGCCGTGCGCGTAAAGCAACATGCTCATCCACAGCCCGAACGATGTCCAGTCGAGCGCGTCATAAAATTTTATCGACATGGAGTGAATATCTTCGGCGTGTTTCATCTCGGAAAAATTTTCTTTGCGCGAAATTCTTTCCATGTTATTTTGTCCGTCGCCGAAAATTATTTCGGGATTTATTTTTCCGTTTGACGCTTGAAAAATTTTTGCCGCAGGGTTCAGTCGACTAAGTCTTTCGCGCATGAGGTCGACGGTTTCTTTTTCAACGAGGTCGGTCTTCGTGATTATAATCGTGTCGGCCGTGGCGATTTGCTTTAACGATTCGGGATTGTTTTTCAAGTGAAGTTCGCCGTTGGCCGCGTCCAGGCAGCAGACGATGTTTGCGACGAAGTAACGGTTCGTGAGCAGAGGATCCATCAAAATCGAAAACAAAATCGGTGCGGGGTCGGCCAAGCCTGTCGTCTCTATGACAACGCGCTCAAGTTTAATTTCGCCGCGCTCGTGCTCGTTCAAAATTTCTTTCAGCTCGTTAATCAAATCGTCGCGCATGTTGCAACAGATACAGCCGCCGCTCAAAAGCCGCGTGCGCTCTTCGATTCGCCGAATCAATCTGTGGTCGAGGCCGGCTTCGCCGAATTCGTTGATAATCGCCGCCGTGTTCTTGAAGCGTTCGTCTTTGAGCACGCGCGCCAGCACGGTCGTCTTGCCGCTGCCGAGAAAGCCCGTGACGATTGTAATTGCGATTCGATTATCCATTGGCTTTACCGAGTGCTTGCAGGAAGTCGGGGTCGAGCGGGTCGGGCGTCTTGTGGCACATGTCCGAGGCCGTCTTCCACATGTCACCGAGGCTGCTAACCACGTTGCTCACGCCTTTTTTGTCGGAAAGAATGTATTTGCTCCCGTTCCAGTCCTGCAACTTGAGTCCGTAGTAAGAAAGAATTTTGTTGGCGACGGCGACGCGCTTAATCCTCATGCGCCGACGAGTCCTCTGCCCTTCGCCCGCGACGATTCGTGTCTTCCGCCGATATTCTCTGTCATGGAGCGGTTGATCCGTCCAGTGAACGTTCATAATCAATTCGCCGCAAAGAACGCACATAAGCGCGCACCTCCTACAAAATTATTTTTTACGCGGGAAACGTTTAATGAATTCGTCGGCCATTTCGTTGAGCGTGCACCAGCGAACGCCTTCAAATTTGTTGATGTGGTCGATTAAATGTTGGTGGCAGCCGAGCGATTTTATTCTGCCGGAAACGTCGGGATGAATCGTCATGGGGAAGACGGCGAAGTCGTAATTTTCGTAAACGTAATCGAATGAATCTTCCCACATGCCGAAGATGTCGTGCGGGTTGTGGAAGCCGAAGCTGTTGGGAGATTTTTTAATGAACATGAGCGGCGGGATGTCGTCCAAGTCCCAGTTCGCGGGAATTTCCACGAGGTCGGTCTCTTCGCCGCGGATTAAAGGTTTCATCCACGTGGAGGCGGGCTGCGAATAATCAATCTTGCTCCAGCTGTCGCCGATGCGGACGTAGTAGGGCATGCAGTCGTGGTGCATGAGCGAATGATCGTACTTGATGCCGTACTTCTTCAAAAGTTTGTCGGTGACGTTGGAGAATTCCCACCAAGGAGCGACGTAACCGGTCGGGCCTTTGCCGGTGAGCGCGGTGATAAGTTCAATGCTCTTGACGAGAATGTCTTCTTCCTGCTGCGGCGTGAGGGCGATGGGGTTTTCGTGCGCGTAGCCGTGTGCGCCGATTTCGTGGCCGTCCGCGACGATCATTTTCATCTGTTCGGGGAAAGTTTCAATCGAGTGGCCGGGCGCGAACCACGTAACTTTGATGTTGTTTTTCTTGAAGAGTTTGAGCAAGCGGGGAATGCCGACTTCGCCGGCGAACAGTCCGCGCGAAATGTCGTCGGGCGAATCTTCGCCGCCGTAAGAGCCGAGCCAACCCGCAACCGCGTCGATGTCAACGCCGTAGCCGACAAGGATAGTTTTTTCTGCCATTTTGATAACCTCCCAAAAATTTTTATTAACGCGAAGACAGGATATTGAGCCTCGCAATTTTAAACATACGCTAGAAATTTCGATTACAAAGTTTCCAATTCAAATCGCGAAGATAAGGCAAGGTGCTCCGCATTTTTTTTGTCTCGTCCAAATTAATTTCCGCACAGACGATTCGTTCTTCGTCGACGCCCGCCGCCGCAAGAATTGTCGTATCGGGCGCAACGATTCTGCTCAAACCGCCGAAGACCGAATCCGAATCTTGCCCGCAACGATTGCAGGCGATAACGAAGGCTCCGTTCTCCAACGCCCGACTTTTCGACGCGATGTCCCAAGCGTAGTAACGAGCTTTGCCGAACGCCGAAGGGTAAATCAAAATTTCCGCGCCCTTCTGAACTTGAATTCGTGCCTGTTCGGGAAAACCGATTTCATAACAGATGAGAAGCCCGACCGTCGCGAAAGGCAACTTGATGACGCCGATAGAATTTCCCTTGCCGAAACGTTTAACCTCGTCGCCCCAAAGATGCATTTTGCGTTGACAGCCGATAAGACCTTCCGCGCCGACGATTACCGCCGTGTCGTAAATGTTTTTATCCTCTCCTTTCTCCAGAATGGCCGCCGCGATGTAAGCGTCAAATTTTTTTGCGAACACTTGCAAACGAGCGGTCGTCTGCCCGTGAATTTCTTCCGCCAAGTCTCTGTCTTGAAGTTCGACGCGATAACCCGTGCTGAAAAGTTCGGGCAGGACGATTAACTTTGCGCCTTTCGACGCCGCCTCGGCAATCAGATCCTCGGCATGAGCGAGATTTTTTTCCTTGTCGTAAGGAGTGCAGTCCATTTGAACGGACGCTGCGATTAATCTGTTCGCCATGTTGTTCGCCTCTTTTCCTTTTGCCTTCACTTTTTTATAAAGCAATTCGCGTGCCAGAAAAAATTTCCCCGTGAACGTGCGCCGCGAAAAAAATTTTTTGGAAAATTTTATTCCGAACGTAATAGCGATTATGCACGGCGGAATATTTTTTAGATTGAATCTTTCTTCATGTCGCGAACTAAGAGGCCGGCAACGTGACGTTGCATCCAACGGGCGCGCAAAGAAAAAGTAGAACACACACACACAAAAGAGAAAGTTTATTTCAAAACATAAAATTATTTTTTGTTGAGCTTGCGGCTGACGGTGCTTTGATTGATTCCGAGGGCTTCGGCGATGGCGGTCGTCGTCTTGAATTTTTTCTGCGCCATCTCCAAAAGTTTTTCCTCCAAAATTTTTTGCGCCTCTTTGAGCGGAATGATTTCGTTCACGTGAACGATTTCGCCCGCGTCGTCGGCAGTAAGTGCTTCGGGCAAACTTTCCGTGCCGATTAAAGATTGCGGCGACAAAACGACCATGCGCTCCACCGCGTGCTGAAGTTCGCGGACATTTCCGTCCCACGTGTAACGGAAGAAAGCGTCCATGACTTCCGAAGAAAATTTGCAGTCCAAATTATATTTGCGATTATATTTTTCCAAGAACGCCAACGACAACGGCAAAATATCTTCGCGCCTCTCGCGCAAGGGCGGAACATGAATTTGCACGACGTTCAAGCGATAATACAAATCCTTGCGAAAATTTCCGCGCTCAATCTCTTCCAAAAGATTTTTGTTCGTCGCCGCGATTATCCTCACGTCGAGCTTTTTTAATTTCGTGCCGCCCACGCGCATGAATTCTTTTTCTTGCAGGACGCGCAAAAATTTTGCCTGCATGTTGAGCGGGATTTCGCTTATCTCGTCGAGGAAAAGCGTGCCGTGATTGGCCAGCTCAAAAAGTCCGGGCTTGCCGCTGCGTTCGGCTCCCGTGAAGGCTCCGCGCTCATAACCGAAAAGTTCGGATTCAAACAGCGTCGGCGGTATCGCGCTGCAATTTATTTTTATGTACGGCTTATCGGCGCGGCGGCTCTTCGTGGCGATTAAGTTCGCCAAAATTTCTTTGCCGACGCCCGACTCGCCCGTTATCAAAACTGCAACGTCCGTTTCGCTGACTTTCATCGCGCGCGAAAAAACTTTTTGCATTTCGGGGCTGGCCGCAATGAACGAATTATTTTCTTTCTCTTGAATGCGGCTTAAAGAAAGTTCGCGCTTGTAACCTTCGAGCAAAAGGCGTGTCTCTTCCAATTCCTTCGACAGGTCGCTTTCGTTCGGGATTATGCGCGAAGTGTTTATCACGCGAATAATTTTTCCCGCGTCGTTTTGAATCGGCGTGCCCATGACCAAAAGTTTTTTGCCCGTCGCCGTCGTTTGAATCGCCTGCACGCGCCGCTTGCTCTCCAAGACCATGCGCGTGATTGACGGGTAATAAATTTTTTCGCGCTCCAAATCGTAAACACTTTTGCCGACGAGAAATTTTGCGTCGACGCCCCAAATCGAATTCGCCGCCGAGCTGACTTCCAAAGTAATTCCGTCGCCGTCGCTTGCGTAAATCACGTCCCAGTTCGTCTCAAAAAGTTTGTGGATGTCTTCGGTCATGTTGCTGTAGTTGAGCTCCATGTAGCCCGCCGAGCCCGCGCCGTGGCTGTGAAAGCGCATCTCCAACGCGCCGCGAAGTTCCGTCTCCGAAAAAATATTGCTCAAGACGACCAGGTCTTCGTTCTCGCGGAAAATTAATTTCGTTTCGGTCGGATATTCCAGGGCGTTGACGATTTGTTGAGAGCCGGAAATTTTTTTTATGTCCTTGCCCAAAATTTTTTCGGGCGACAAATTTTTTGCCTTGCAGTAATCGCGATTCGCCTTGATGATTTTACCCGTCTTGTCCGTCACGACGATTTCACAGGGCAGCGCGTCGAGGAGAGCCTGCTCCGAAATTCCGTGC
>CAMJQS010000066.1 GCA_946408105.1 uncultured Selenomonadales bacterium
TGGAAAAATTTTTGCCTTTTGAAATTATAAAAGTTCACAACAACACCAACGGTTACTTCCCGAACGGCGTGCCCAATCCTCTGCTCCAAGACGCCCGCGCCGAAACTTCTGCGGCGGTCGTTCAAAGCGGCGCGGCTTGCGGCGTTGCCTTCGACGGAGATTTTGACCGTTGCTTTTTGTTTGACGAGCGCGGCAACTTCATCGAAGGCTATTACATGGTCGGCTTGCTTGCCGAGGCTTTCCTCAAAAAAAATTCCGGCGCGAAAATTATCTGCGACCCGCGCGCCGTGTGGAATACAATTGACATTGCAAAAAAATTCGGCGGCGAAGCTCTCGTGTGTCGTTCGGGGCACGTTTACATTAAAGAACTCATGCGCGCTGAAAATGCGATTTACGGCGGCGAGATGTCTGCTCATCATTACTTCCGCGATTTTTATTTCTGCGACAGCGGCATGATTCCCTGGCTCCTCGTCCTGGAACTTTTAAGCAAAGGCGACAAACCTTTATCGCAGCTCGTCGGGAAAATGACAGCCGATTATCCCGTCAGCGGCGAAATCAATACAAAAGTTTCGAGCACCGACAAGGTTAAAGAGATTATGGCGCGCGTCGAAAAAATTTACGGCGCGGGCAGACAAGTCAGCCACATCGACGGAGTGAGCATTGACTTTGACGATTGGCGATTCAATCTGCGCGGCTCGCAAACCGAACCTTACATCCGCCTCAACGTCGAAGCTCGCGGCGACAAAAATTTAATGGAGACCAAACGCGACGAATTGCTTGCCGTCATCCGCAGCTGAAGACTGGTGAATTGTTTTGGAAGTACTCGTTACGCTTTTATTTTGTACAGTGGCTTTTTTGTTGTATTTGCTCAACAGGAACCGAAATGAAATTTCCGAATTAAAAGCTGAAATTCGCCGCTTGAGTCAAAACAACAACGATACGCCCGTTTTGCCGCCTGTCGATGAAAATACTTTCGTCTCGGTGATATTCAAGGAGAATGACCAAAAATATTACGATTATTTTTTGGGTGACAATCATAACGTTAAAATCGGCGATTTCGTCGAAGTTTATTTCAACAACAAAATTTCCGGTAAAACTGAACGCCGCGTTGCGAAAGTCGTTTACATAAGCAATCCCGGCGAAGTCTCGGAATATGCGCGTTCCAAAATTAAAGGAAAATCTAATCGTCACAAGTGGTAAATTAGTCAGCGTCGCTCGATTGTTGAGCATGTGATAAAAATTTTTTCAATCAAAAGGAGGATTTTTTATGGGTAAAAATGTTGTCAACCTTCCGTCCTTGATTAGCGACTACTACACACTGAGACCCGACCCCGAAAACAAAACTCAGGGCGTGGCGTTCGGCACCAGCGGCCACCGCGGCAGCTCCAAGTTGCGCAGCTTCAACGAAGAGCACATTCTCGCAATCGCGCAGGCGGTCTACGAATATCGCACGGCCGAAAAACTTCAAGGCCCGCTCTACATCGGCGCAGACACCCACGCACTCAGCGAACCCGCGCTCCGTTCCTGCGTTGAAGTCCTCGCGGCAAACGGCGTCGACATCATCTTGCAGGAAGGCTTCAAACCTGTGCCCACGCCCGTCGTCAGCCGCATTATCCTCGCGCACAACTACGAACGCAAAGAGGCCAAACAAGCCGACGGCATCGTCATCACGCCTTCGCACAATCCTCCGACCGACGGCGGCATCAAATACGACCCGACCACCGGCGGCCCCGCAAGCGCAGAAACCACGAAGATTATCCAGAACCGCGCCAACGAAATTATTGCTCAAGGCGTCGACAAAGTTGTTAAGCGCGTCCCGTTTGAAAAAGCCGTCAAGATGGATAACGTTCACTTCATGGACTACATGCGCCCCTACGTCGAGGCTCTCGGCCGCGTTATCGACATGGACGCCGTTATCAATTCGGGCTTGAACGTCGGCGCAGACCCGCTCGGCGGCTCCGGCATTTTCTACTGGGATTTGATTAACGAAGTCTACAAGATTAAAAATCCGATTAAAGTCGTTAATCCCGACATCGATTACACGTTCAGCTTCATGCCGCCCGACCACGACGGCAAAATCCGTATGGACTGCTCGTCGCCGTTCGCCATGAAAAATCTTATCGCGCTCAAAGACCAATACGATATCGCCTTCGGCAACGACACCGACTACGACCGCCACGGCATTGTTACCCCGCAAGGTTTGATGAATCCGAATCATTATCTGGCAGTGGCGATTCGTTATCTCTTCACGCACCGCGAAGGCTGGAGCAAAGATGCCATGGTCGGCAAAACTTTGGTCAGCTCGTCGTTGATTGATAAAGTCGCGGCGGACATCGGGCGAAAGCTCTGTGAAGTTCCCGTCGGCTTTAAATGGTTCGTTGACGGCTTGTTCGACGGCTCTATGGGCTTCGGCGGCGAAGAATCTGCGGGCGCGTCCTTCCTGTGCAAAGACGCAAGCGTTTGGACGACCGACAAAGACGGAATCATCATGGACTTGCTCGCCGTCGAAATCACCGCGAAGACCGGCAAGAATCCTTCCGAACACCACAAAGAACTTACCGACAAGTTCGGCGAATTTTTCTACGCGCGCAAAGACACGCCCGCCACGCCCGACCAGAAAGCTGCGCTCGGCAAGTTGGCTCCCGAAAATCTTAAAGCCGACACTCTCGCGGGCGCAAAAATTATCGGCAAGTTCACCAAAGCTCCCGGCAACGGCGCGTCTATCGGCGGCTTGAAAGTCGTCACGGATAAGGGCTGGTTCGCGGCTCGTCCGTCGGGCACCGAAGACATGTGCAAAGTCTACGCGGAAAGTTTCGTCAGCGCAGACCACCTCAAGCAAATTCAAAAAGAGGCCGGCGAAATCGTCGCCTCCGTCGTGTAAAAATTTTCCAAAGGAGGTTTTAAAATGGCTCTTACTTTGAAATCCGGTTTCAGCTTCGATTATGACAATCTGTTCGGCGAAGGCAAAGTTACTCAAGCCGACCTCGACAGCTACAAAGACGCGCTCAAGGCCGCCCACGAGGCCATGAAAGTCATGCGCGAAACGGGCTTCATCAAAGCTCACCTCAGCAAAGACGGCGCGCCCGAAAAAGTTTACTTCTCCAAACTTCCTTACATCACCGAAGAAAACGGCAAACTTAATTTGAACTCGCCCGCGTCAATCAAACGCCTGCACGACTTCACGGAAAAAATTCGCAACAACGTCGACGCGGTTGTCTCGCTCGGTATCGGCGGCTCCTTCCTCGGCAACAAAGTTTTGTTCGACGTTTTCTGCGGCGAATTCTGGAACACGTGGACGACCGAACAGCGCAAAGGTTTGCCCAAAGTTTATTTCAGCGGACAGAACATCGACCCGCGCAGGACGGGCGACATCATCAACCACTTGAAGGCAATGGCGGCCAACAAACAAACTCACGGCGGCGGCAAGTTCAAAGTTATGCTGATGTGCATGAGCAAGAGCGGCGGCACCCTCGACACGATGAGCAACTTTATGGTTATCCTCGACGCGCTCAAAAAAGATGCAAACATTGAAGTCGAATGCGTCGCCGTCACCGACCCGAACATGGAAAAGAAAACTTTGCTCAAACAAATTGCCGTCGACAACGGCTGGGAATGCTTCGCGGTGCCCGACGGCGTCGGCGGACGTTTCACCGTTTTCTGCGAAGTCGGACTTTCCACGGCCGCGGTTATCGGCATGGACATTGAAAAATTCCTCGAAGGCGCACGCGACATGGACGAGGCTTGCAAGAACGAAAATATTTTTGAGAACCCCGCAATGCTCAACGCCGCGCTCAAAGTCATCGCTTACAAAAAATACGGCCGCAATATCGAAGTCATGATGCCTTACGGCGATTATCTTAAGTCGCTGTCCGAATGGTACATTCAGCTGCTCGCCGAATCTCTCGGCAAACAGTTCGACAAGGAAGGTAAAGAAGTTTGCGAAGGCCGCACGCCGCTCGTCGCTGTCGGCACGACGGACATGCACTCCCAGACGCAACAGCACCAGGAAGGCACGCTCGATAAAGTCGTTCAGTTCATCAAGGTTGCGAAGTGGCAGAACGATTTGACTATCCCGAACGTTTTCCCGAACGTCAAAAAGCTCGCGGACATTTCCGGCGTGAAGATGGGCGACGCCCTCGAAGTTGCTCGTCAATCGAACGCCGACGCTCTCAAGTCCAACAAACGCTTTAACGCATGCTTCACGCTGCCCGAAGTCAACGAATATCATTTGGGCGAACTGATGTATCTGTTGGCAATGTCGGTCGCTTACGAAGGCGAACTGCTCAACGTCGACGCGTTCAATCAGCCGGGCGTCGAAGCTTACAAACGCATCATGGGACCGAAACTCCAGGAGCTCAAAGCCAAAGGATAAAATTTTTCTCGTGAAATAAATTTAACCTCTCGTCCGCTGCGGACGAGAGGTTTTTTGTATCGTCAAGGACACGTCGTTGAAATTTTTTTATGTCAGCGAAGTTTCATTCGGACAACGGTTATTCGCGGGTCGGAGCCGCTTTCCAACTCCATAGTCATGAAGGAGCCGCGGGTGTCGTCGCGCGGACGAGAGGCACTGCCCGGATTTAAAATGACGGGCGGCCCGATAAGATATTCGACGATGTGCGTGTGACCGTAAACGGCAATGTCCGCGTTCTGCGCTTCCGCCGCCTCCATGATGTATTCTTGAGTGTAGCGGACGCCGTAGTTGTGTCCGTGCGTTATAAAAATTCTGTGGTCTGCCACGTCTATAATTCTCTCGTATAAAATATTTGGCGTCGGCCAATCGCAGTTGCCGGCCACGGAATAAACCGGAACGTCAAGCAATGATTGCAAATATTCTGCGTCGGGCGTGCAGTCGCCCATGTGGAGCCACATATCCATGTTTTGAGCGATACTCACTGCTCGGTCAATCGATTCCCAATTCCCGTGAGTGTCGCTTATAAGTCCAATCTTCACGGCAGGTGCCGCACATTAATCCGCGCGGCTCCCCTCCTTTCTGCTTACGAAAACTTTTTCCTTTAATTTTAAAATCATCTCCTTCAAAGCCGCGCCGCGATGACTGATTAAATTTTTTTCGTCGACGGAAAGTTGAGCCATGGTTCGCGTGTCATCAATGTAAAAGTAAGGGTCGTAGCCGAAGCCGCCGCTGCCTTGAGCGACGATTTTAATCTTGCCGAAAATTTTTCCTTCCGCCAAAAGTTGAGTTCCGTCCGTGTCGACGAAAGCCAAAGCACATCGATAGGCCGCGGGCGATTCCGTGACGCCGATTTTTTTCAGCTCGTCGAGAAGTTTTTGATTGTTGGTTTTGTCGTCGGCGTGGTAGCCTGCGAAGCGCGCGGAGTGAACGCCGGGCAGTTTGTCGAGCGCGTCGACCTCAAGCCCCGAATCATCCGCCAGGCAAGCGTGCCCGGTTTGTTCGCGGAAAAATTTTGCTTTGATTAGCGCGTTCTCCTCGAAGGTCGCGCCGTCCTCCACGGCGTCGGGTAAGTTTGGAAAATCGGCAAGAGAAAAAATTTCAAACGGAAAATTTTTGAGGACAAGGCGTATCTCTTTTACTTTATCCAAATTCTTCGACGCGAGCACAATTTTTTTCATGTCAGTCGCCTCCTCTCAAAGTGTATCGACTTAAAAACTTTGGCGGACGTTAAAATTTATCCGACACGTCCGACGCGCCACGCCAAACGTCCGAGCGCATCTTTTTGCAGGGAAATCAATTCGTCAATGCCGCCCGCCGCCAAGTCCAAAAGTTCGTTGAGTTCGTCGCGCGTGAAAGATTTTTTTTCGGCGGTTATCTGCACTTCGACGAGTTCGCCCGCGCCCGTCATCACGACGTTGCAATCGGCCGCCGCCGTCGAATCTTCCGCGTAGCACAAGTCCAAAATTTTTTCGCCGTCGGAAGAAATGCCCGCCGAAATTGCCGCGACGAAATCTTTCACGGGGAAGACGCCGCCGACTTGATAAATCGTTTCGCAGGCCTCGACCAACGCCACGAACGCTCCCGTTATCGAAGCCGTGCGCGTGCCGCCGTCCGCCTGCAAAACGTCGCAGTCGATGATTATCGTTCGTTCGCCGAGTGCCGCCAAGTCAGTGACCGCCCGCAACGCCCGCCCGATTAGCCGCTGAATTTCCATTGTGCGCCCGCCGATTTTGTTTCGTTCGCGAGAAACTCTTTCGGCCGTCGCGCCCGGCAACATGGAATATTCCGCGTTGAGCCAGCCCGTGCCCGTGCCTTTCAAGAAGGCGGGAACGTGGTCTTCAATCGTGGCCGCGCAGAGAACTTTTGTGTTGCCGACTTCAATCAACGACGAGCCCGCAGGAAATTTTTGCGGCCGCCTCTCCAAGAAAACTTCGCGCATTTCGTTCGCGCGTCGTCTGTCCGCTCTCAAAACTTCACCTCCCGCAAATTTTGTCGAACAGCTTGTACATTCTACACAAAAAATTTTTTCGCCGCAACGTTTCCAAAAAATTTTATTAAACTTTTCTTAACGGCTTTAAGTCACTGA
Source organism: uncultured Selenomonadales bacterium (assembly GCA_946408105.1). Lineage (GTDB taxonomy): Bacteria > Bacillota > Negativicutes > Selenomonadales > Selenomonadaceae > Quinella. The sequence continues at coordinate 6,498 of CAMJQS010000066.1, forward strand.
AAAAAATCTGTAAATAATATTGGCAAGCGGCGGCAGATTATGTATAATGCATGTGGAATCATTTTTAATTCACAGGCGGTGATTGAAATGAATGATATAGTTACGATTAAGGGGCTCAAGTACGGTTTGCAGCTCACGTTCGCCAAGGGCGCGAGTTTCGACGACGTGCAGGCAAATCTTTTGGACAAGCT